>JAYVOE010000040.1:0-16021 GCA_043758065.1 Spartobacteria bacterium
CATCATGGAAAAACGCCGCTCCTCATCCCGTCTGCTCGGCGATCATGTCGGCCAACGAGAGCTTTTCGCTGCTGCTGGTAAACCATGAGTTCACTCGCACTCGGATCAAAAAAAGCTTACGCCAAAGCGGGCGTCGATGTCGATCTAGGCAACCGCGTGAAAAGCGGCATCCACGCCAAGGTTAGTAAAACTCACGGGCCCAATGTCTTAGGAAAAATCGGCGGATTCGGTGGCTTGTTCCGCGCAGATTTTGGCGACATGAAAGAGCCGGTGTTAGTATCTAGCATCGATGGTGTCGGCACGAAATTAAAGATCGCATTTGCGATGGGGCGCCACGACACCGTTGCTCAGGATTTGGTGAATCATTGCGTCGATGACATCGCGGTGATCGGTGCGAAGCCGCTCTTTTTTCTCGACTACATTGGCTCGGGAAAACTCGACATCAAAGCGTTCGACCAAATGCTTTCTGGCTTTACGAAAGCTTGTCAGGCGGCGGGTTGTGCATTGATCGGCGGCGAGACTGCCCAGATGCCCGGAATGTATCAACCGGGAGAATACGATCTCGCCGGTTGCATCGTTGGCGTGGTGGATCGGAAGAAGATGCTCGACGGATCGCGCATCGAAAAAGGCGACGTGATCATCGGCCTTTTTTCAAACGGGTTGCATACCAATGGCTACTCGCTGGCGCGTAAAGTTTTGTTGAGCGGACGCGGTGCTAACAAACTGACCGACCGCATTGAAGGCACGAAGCTAACATTGGGCGAGGAACTCCTCCGCGTTCATAAAAACTATCAGCCACTGATGGCGTCATTGCCCGATGGAGTCTTGAAAGGTGCTGCGCATATTACGGGCGGCGGATTGTTAGATAATTTACCGCGAGTTCTTCCGAAAAATCTCAACGCTCGAATCGATGCTAACAGTTGGAAAATTCCAGCGCTGTTCCAGTTGATTCAGCAGCGCGGGAAGATCGATCCAATGGAAATGTATCAGGTCTTCAACATGGGAATCGGCATGACGCTCATCGTTTCGCCAAAGGATGCTGACTCCGTTCTAAAAGCCACCAAAGGCCGCCGCATCGGTGAAATTGTTAGCGGCTCTGGCGTGGTGGAAATTGATCGGAGTTAGATCGGATTCTGAAGGCTGTGAATCTCGATTTCTTCAAACGGATTCGCCTGTACCACTCGCAGCTTTTTCATCCGGATCAATTCGAGCAATGCTAGAAACGTCACCACCACTTCAGTGCGCGACGCTGCGTTTGCAAACAGCTCGGTAAATCGTAGAGCCACGCCACCAGCCATCATACGCTGGATGTGATTTAGCTTGTCGGAAACGCTGAAGTTTTCCTCGAAGATTTCCCGGAGGTCTTCTTGTTTATCGAGGCGTTTGAGGATTTTCTGGAAAGCGTTAATCAGGTCGAAGATTCCGACTTCACTGGTGAGGAGATTGGAATCGAACTCCGGTGTTTCCGGGCTGCGCGCGATCAGGTTTTCCTGGAAAATTTCGCGCTGCTGAAGATGCGTCGCAGCGTCTTTGAATTTTTTGTATTCGATCAATTGCCGAATCAAATCCCAGCGCGGATCATCCTCTTCCGCATCGTCTTCGGGTGGTTGCACCGCGACTGGGAGCAGGCTGCGGCTTTTCCAATAAATGAGGTTCGCAGCCATTACCAGAAACTCGCCGGCGATATCGAGATCGAGCATCCGAAACGCATCCAGATACGCGAGATATTGTTTCGTGATTCGCTCGATGGAGATGTCGTAAATGTCGATCTCGTCCTGCTTCACGAGATAGAGCAGGAGATCGAGCGGCCCTTCGAAGACCTCCAGTTTGACTTTGTATTCCATGTGCGGGAGCGACTATATAAACAGATTGTCCTGCAACTTGAATGAATTTTTCCTGATGAACGTGGTGATTCCTTTTTCTGAGTCGAGTCAGATACGAATGAAGCTCGGCCTGGCTGATGGGCAAAAGCTCGTTTTCACGAACGGCTGTTTTGACGTTCTCCATGCGGGCCATGTGCGTTATCTGGAAGGGGCACGTCAGCTCGGCGATGCGCTGGTGGTCGGGCTGAATGGCGACGATTCCGTGCGTGCGTTGAAGGGAGAAAATCGCCCGATCAATGGCGAGGATGACCGGGCGGAAGTGCTCGCCGGGTTGCGTTCAGTGGATGCGGTGGTGATTTTTCCTGACGTGCGGGCGACGGCGTTGATCGAGAAATTGCGGCCTGATGTTTATGTAAAAGGCGGCGACTACACGGTGGAATCGCTCAACGCCGAGGAGCGCGATGTTTTGCAAGCGATCGGTTGTGGAATTGCGTTCGTGCCGTTAGTGCCGGGGCGTTCGACGACGTCCACGCTTGCCAAGATGCGAGTTTCAGCGAAATGATGGCGCGCGATGTCCGATTTACCCGTTTCCAATCTGCCAGAATCGACTGCAACTCCGCTCAAAATTGCCGTGCTGGGATCGGGGTCGGGGAGTAATTTCCGAGCGTTGGTCGAACGTCTGAAAAAGGGCGATCTAGCGGTAAAAATCGTCTGTGTGGGCTGCGATGTGCCGGGGGCGGGAATCGTGGATTTTGCCAGGGCCGAAGGATTTCCAGTGATCGAGATTAACCCGGGGAAATTCAAAGCAACCCTGGAGCCTGAGTTCGAGGCGAGCCTTGTTCGTTCGCTGCGCGAGCATCAGGTGGAACTAGTCGTTCTGGCTGGTTTCATGCGAATCTTAAAGCACGACCTTCTGGGTGCATTTGCCGGGCGAATCATCAATATTCATCCCTCGCTGCTGCCGAAATATCGCGGCATGGAAGCCTGGAAACAGGCGTTACTTGCCGGAGAAAGCGTCACTGGCTGCACCGTTCATTATGTGGATAGCGGAGTGGATACCGGCGCGATCATTGCGCAAGCCGAAGTGGACATCGAAAAAGATGACACGCCCGAGAGCCTGCACGCACGTATTCAGAAGGCGGAGCACATTCTTCTTCCCTTGGTCATTGAAGAAATCAGCCGTAGCCGAAGCGAATATTTACCACCCGTCGAAATTTAGCTGACTTCCGTTGAAGAAAGCTTGCCAAACTAAAACCGGGCGATAAAACAAACTCCTATGAAAAAGATCGAAGCCATTATCAAGCCATTCAAAATGGAAGACGTGAAGGAAGCTCTCACGGAGATCGGTGTTGAGGGCATGACCGTGAGTGAGGTCAAAGGTTTCGGTCGTCAAAAGGGTCACACAGAGATCTATCGCGGCAGCGAATACACGGTCGATTTTCTGCCTAAAGTGAAATTCGAAATCGTGCTGATCGACGAAAACGTTCCCAAGGCGATCAAGGCGATTATCGACGCAGCCCGGACCGGCAAGATTGGCGACGGTAAAGTTTTCGTTCTTCCGATTGAGGATGCCATTCGCATTCGCACCGAGGAACGTGGCGAAAACGCCATCTAGCAGTCCGTCCGTTCCCCTGCGGCGGGAATCGAGTCTAACTCCGATCTAAAAACTGCATGTCGCTGCCTCATTGGCTGATCGTCGTTATTCTCGGGATCATCGAGGGAATCACGGAATTCATCCCAGTTTCGTCGACGGGCCATTTGCTGATTGCAGAACACTTGCTCAAACTGGACCCGAAGAGTTTTCTGCGGAGCGATCTTTTCAATGTCGTCATTCAGGCTGGCGCGGTGCTGGCGGTTTTGCCTCTGTTTCGCGAGCGACTGGCGATGCTCGCCCGTTGGCGGGAGCCAGCCAGTCAGACGCTGATCGCGAAAATCGGCCTGTCATTTTTCATCACCTGCGTCGGCGGATTCATCCTCGACAAAAAAGGCATCAAGCTCCCCGAGCAAGCGATGCCAGTGGCGCTCGCTTTGCTGATTGGCGGAATACTTTTCATCGGAGTTGAAGTGATATTGCGCGGGCGAAAAGGCCTCACGGAAATCTCCTGGGCCATCGCAGTCGCGGTCGGTTTTGCGCAATTGCTCGCAGCCGCTTTCCCAGGTTCATCGAGGTCGGGTTCGACCATCCTTTTTGCCCTGCTCCTCGGCGCGGCACGTCCGGTGGCGACGGAGTTTTCGTTTCTCGTTGGCATTCCCACGATGCTCGCAGCCGGCGCGCTGAAAATATTCAAGGCGATGCATCATCCCGTTGTCGGCAGCGCTGCGCCTGATTGGACAACACTCGCGCTTGGCTGCATCATCGCCGCAATCGTTTCCTTTGTCGCGGTGAAGTGGCTGCTGCGCTATGTTCAGCGCCACACCTTCGTCGGCTTCGGCATTTACCGCATCGTCGCCGCCGTTTTTCTCTTTGCCCTAATCTACGTAAATTACATTTAACTTCCATGAATATCACCCCACAATTCGTCATCCCCGACATTCAATCTGCCCTTCTCTGCGAAGACGTGAGACAGGAAATGAACGGCGTCAATTCCCTCATCGGCGTCGTCAACGTCATCCCCGCGCCGCAAGTTCCGTTCGGCATTTTTAAACTGTGTCTCTGGACTCGCTGGGTCAGCGGTCTGGGTAAATTCAAACAAACCTCGCGCCTCCTCGCGCCGGATGATGAAAAAGTGCTCGGCGAAGCGCACATCGATTTCGAACTAAAAAGCCTCGAAACCCATGCAACCAACGTCCATTTCTTTGGAGGCCTGCAATTCACGGAATATGGCATGCACACCTTGGAGATTCACATCAACGGCAACCTCAAACTGCGGTTTCCCGTTCCCGTGATTCAAGCGCGTCCGCCGCAGCAGGGTTGAGTTGCAGTCGATTCGTTGCTAACATCCGGCATGGCTGAATTCTCCCGTCACATCATCGCCAACTTCGACGCGGCTCTCACGAGCCTGCGAAACGACGTGCTCATGATGGCGAGTCTGGCGGAATTGAACTTGCAGAACGCCGTCAATGGTTTGCTGAAACGCGACAGCGACCTGTGCAACGTCGCGATCGCCGATGATGAGGAAATCGATCAGCTAGAAAAGCAGGTCGATAAAGACGGCATCGATATCATGTTACGGTATCAGCCCGTCGCGACGGACCTTCGGCGCGTGGTGAGTGCGATGAAACTCGGATCAAATTTGGAGCGAGTGGCCGACCAAGCGGTGAATATTGCCAGACGCTCGAAGAAATTGAACCAGCACACGGAACTGACGGAATCCCGTTTGATCGAGCCCATTTTTCAGGCCGCCAGCGCCATTCTGCGGGACAGTCTGCGCGCCTTCACCGACGACGATATCGAACTCGCGATGTCACTGAAAAAGCGCGACAAGGAGCTTGATGCGATGAATCGCGATTTTATCAGCACCATCACCGAAAAAATGGCGGCAAACCCTGGACAGATTCGCGGTTATCTGAACCTGATCTTTATCTCGCGCTATCTCGAACGCGTCGGCGATCATGCGACGAACATTGCGGAAGATGCCGTCTGGGCCGTGCAAGCGGAAGACATTCGCCACACTTACAACACCCCGGAAGCACCCACTGCGTAGAGTTCGCTCAAACTCGAATGCGTCCGGCCAAGGCGCGAGTTAGAGTCAATTCATCGGCGCCTTCCAAGCCTCCGCCGACTGGCAAACCCTGGGCGATTCGGCTGACGGGCACGCCCGTTTCGCGCAACAAATCGCTGAGATAATTCGCCGTCGCTTCGCCTTCAACATCTGCATTTAGCGCCAAAATCACCTCGGGCGGCTGCTCTTCGCGAACGCGCTTCAGAAGTTCGCCAATCCGCAGGTCCTCCGGCTTCACGTGGTCCAGCGGTGAAAGTCGTCCACCGAGAGCGTGATAGGTTCCGCGCAGGCTGCCGGTCCGCTCCAATGGTAAAATATCCGTCGCCTGCTCGACCACACAGATCGGGCCGTGACTCCGCGCAACGTCCGAGCAGATTTCGCAAACCGGGCTCGTTGAGAAAAAACCGCAGTTCTCACACGCTTGAATCGTTGTGGCTGCTTGAGCGATGGCATCGGCAATCTCGCTGGTTTTTGACTCAGGCGAACGCAGCATCCAGAGCGCGATTCGTTCCGCTCCGCGCGGCCCGATGCCGGGAAGCCGTTTCAGTTGGAGAATCAGCGCGCGGATCGCCTCGGGATAGTCAATGCGTGCCACCGATGGGGGAAGTTAGTTTTTCCAGTCGAGTTAGGTAGTAATGAACGACCGGATCGTCGCCGGATTTCTTAAACGCCGCGAGCGCCTCGGAGAATCGTTTTTGGCGAAAGAAGATCACCGCCTCCCAGAAACGATCGCGCTGCGCCACGGTTTCGTCGGAGGCCGTTTCAGAGGAAGCGAGCGGCTCGAAAATCTCCACGCTCATCTCGTGGGCCGGGAGTTTTAGAAAATCCACTGGCCGCAAAACGAAGGAATCGCGCACTCGATCCGCCGTGGCTAAATCCAGCAGGATGTGCGAACCAAAAGTCGTGTTGGCCTGGCAAAGGGCATCGGCTTTTTCAAACGGCGTCCCGTGCATTTGCCATTGATCGGAAGCGGGCAATTGTCCGTTCACCTCGCCGGTGGCGACGCCGATTTGCCAGTCCGCGGCGAGTGCCAACGCGGCTTCAACAGCCCGAACCGGGCCATCAGAAACGGGGAGGGGGATGTTCCAAACGGCGAGCAAACGATTGCCAGTTTGCAACTCGACCCAGGAGGATTTTTCGCGCAGGAGAGCGGCGGACGCTTCTACGGCGGACCAATCTTTTCCGAGAAAACGCGCACTGAGAACAGTGGCTTCAGCGGACTTGGAATCAAATGAAGTGGAATCGTTTTTCAGTTGAGTGAGAGACGATTCAGAAAGGTTTTTTCCGAAGACAAACTGCAAGCGGCGCTCACGTTTTCCGGCGTCGGAAAAATGATAAATTGCGATTCCTAACAACGAACTAACAATCGCGGTCATCCAGGAAAATGGCGACACCCATGACCCGGCGAGTGCGCCGACTGCTATTGCGGAAAAGGGCTGGAGCAACGTCGCCAGGAGTAGGCCCAGTCGAAAACGAGACACGCTGACCTGCACCCCGATGATCACTGTTCCCGTGGCAAAAAGGACGGCGCAAATCGCGTCGAGCCAGAGCGGAATCGCGGCGTTTGCGAGCGGCACATGCAGCGCGGCGGCGGTGTTCGCATCCCACGAGTGGAAGAGTCCGCCGAATCGCGCGAGCAGCGCCACGCCGCTGGCGATGAGGCTGATCCATCCGACTAATGCGCGTTGCGACATTACGAGATTCCGGCAGATAACGATCTAACTCCGCTCAGTTTTTTAGCTGGCGAGATCGGTGCTGAGTTTCTCCGCGAGTTTTTTGGCGGCGTCTTCTTCGAGGCCTACTGCGGTCCAGGCGATTTTGTTGTCCTTCTGCGCGTAATAAATCGTGCGGCTGACGCCTTTGACCTGATACGCCGAATCCCAATCTTTCTCGACCGCGATCACGATGGGAAATTTCACCCCGTGCTCAACGGCCGCCGATTGAATCGCTTTCGCGTCGTCGGAATCGATCACCTGCGCGAACACGCCGAGCGACGGATATTTCGTGGCGAGAGCTTGAAGTTTCTCAAGGTCGGCCCAAAAAGCAGCGTCCTTCAGTTTGCCGAATGCGACAACTTTGCCGGGTTTGGCACCGTAGGCGCAGACCTGGCAATAGGTCTCGTTGGTGCGGGTATTCTTGATTTCGTAGGGGCTCAAATGGTCGCCGGGTTGGAGGGCGGCGTGAGCGGAAAGGGCGGCAGCGAAGAGCGAAAGAGTCGAGAGAAGCGTTTTCATGTGGGCAAATGTAAGCGGCTCAATGCGGTCGGCAAGCGGTTAGATGGGGTGCATTTGAGGGTTGACCTGCAGTTTTCGGCCCGCTTTCATCTCCGGCCTTTGAAATACCTCATACTACTCTCACTCGTATGGATTTCCGGCTGTGCCACCACGAAGCCGGTCAAAACCGCCAGCGGGATTTCCAGTCGAGTTCCAGCGCATTCACGCGTCGTTCGGACGACCGCTTACAGTCATCAGGAAGACGGGAATCGCTCCAACGGCATCGGAGGCCGCCTGAGTTGCGGAAAGGTTTACAGCGCAGCCGCCGATTGGTCGCGTTTTCCGGCCGGAACGCTTTTTCGGATGGTGGAAAATGGCCGCGTTTATCGTGTCGATGACTATGGGTCGGCGCTGGTCGGCACCGACACGATCGATCTTTACGTTCCAAGCCTGCGCGAAATGAATAACTGGGGCGTGCGCCATGTGCAGATCGAAGTCCTCGAAATGGGCAGTTTCGCCCGGAGTCTGGCGACCTTGCGTCCGCGCTCGCATCGCGGTTACATCCGCAGAATGGTGCGTGACCTCGAAGGCAAGACCTGAGTAGGCTCTCACTCGCATGAAAATTCTCGTCACCGGAGGCGCTGGCTACATCGGCAGCATTTGTGTTGAGCAAATGATCAATGCCGGGCACACGATCTCGATCTTCGACAACCTGACCGAGGGCCATGGGCGAGCGGTGCATCCGGGGGCGACGTTTTATCAAGGCGACCTCCAGGAAGCGACGACGATTGATCTCGCGATGCAGGCGGCGAAGCCCGACGCGGTGATGCATTTTGCCGCGAACGCGCTCGTCGGCGAGTCGATGACGAATCCGGCGAAATATTTTCACAACAACGTGGGCGGCGGACTCAATCTCCTCGACGCGATGGTGAAACACGGCGTGCATCGGTTCGTTTTTTCTTCGACTTGCGCGACGTTTGGCATCCCGGAAACGTCGCCGCTCGACGAATCGCTGACGCAAAAACCGATCAATCCTTACGGCGAATCGAAGCTGATTTTCGAGAAAATCCTTCGCTGGTATGGTCAAATTCACGACATCACGTTCGTCGCCCTGCGCTATTTCAACGCTGCTGGCGCTACGGAAACCTATGGCGAGGACCACCGCGTCGAGACTCACCTCATTCCCAATATCCTGAAGGTCGCGCTCGGCCAGAAGGATCACGTGGAAATTTACGGGACCGATTATCCGACTCCGGACGGCACGTGCATTCGCGATTACATCCACATTCTCGATCTCGCGCAGGCGCACATGCTGGCTCTGACCGCGCCGACGAGTACGTTTTACAACCTCGGCACCGGCGGCGGGACTTCGGTGCGGGAAGTGATCGCGAGCTGCGAAAAAATCACCGGAAAATCCATCAAGGTGATCGAGAAAGAACGTCGCGCGGGCGATCCTCCACGCCTCGTCGCCGCTTCCGGCAAGATACAAGCCGAACTCGGCTGGAAACCGCAGTATCAAGACATCGATACGATCATCGCCAGCGCCTGGGCCTGGCACCAAAAAAATCCGTTCGGCTACGGCGATTAGCCCGGAGAAATCAACGGTCTCGGGCAGTTGCAGATGGAGCTGCACGTAGGATCAGTGCAGCTCCATCTTCCCGTGTGATCTTCACCAATTAGAGAGCACGACGATGAGAGCCATTATCATTATTGCCGGTATTGATGTGCCCGTTGCCGGAACCATTTCCATTGGATGAGCCATTCCGCTGAGGTGCGGCGACTAACAATGGAGTCATCATATCCGGCTCCTTTTTTGGGATTGTTGGAATGTTGTAAATCACCGGTTCACTCGCGACTCCTTGCAAGGCACCATTCACTGCCTGAACGATGATCTCGATGGGCAGATCGCCCATGATGCTGGGCAGACTGATTATCGGCTCTTTCGCGCTGCCAGCTAATTTGTAATCCACTTCCATGCCGCGAATACGCGTTCGTGCCCGATAACGAGTCGACAGCGCAACCGGATCGCATTGCACGAAATAAGCGCCTGTCTCATCGCGCTGCACGACGACGTTCACCGGTTGGCCGGGAGTCGAGCTGGTGCCGGGCATTGGCAGACCGAAAGCCAGCCAGCGCGGATCGTCCTTGCTGAGTTTGGCCTGTAAGTTTTTGATGAGAGTGCGCATGAGATTCACCAGCACATCGTAGCTCGCGGTCCAAGTCTGATCCGCCGTTTTCAAAGCCTGCGTGGCATCGATCACGACCCGTTGGGCAGCGACAATGGGTAAGGAGTATGATCCCATAGTTATCTACTTTCTAATTTTTTAACCGTATCAGGTTATGACCGGTGATCCTCCATCGCCTTCATGGCGGCGAGTTCAAAATTTGTTTTAGCAAACGGAGTGCCTGCCGCTCACAGGAACTGCTGGAATGGCTGCTTTAAGTTGAAATAATTGGAAATAAACGTCTTCGGCGCTATAAAAGCCTGCTCAGGAGAGATCAACCTGAGATTACAGATCGAAAACAGTCATTTTTCTTGCAGGAGCGAGAAAATAAAGTTTTATAAACCAAAATCTGTCGCAGGAAAGAAAATCTAAAGCTGTAACTCGGCTTCCGGATGGATTTGCGGCCGATTTCAAACTCAAAATACCCACGTCCGCTTCACTCTATGAATAATAAATCCCGCAGCATTCTCGTTGTCCTTGTTTTGTTGTTTGGTCTAATAAGTTCAATTCTCTGGATTTCTCAAAATGAGATTTCCCGTCAATCCGCGCCAGCGAAGGCGGTTAGCCTGGCGAAGGCAGTACCCGAATCGGCCTCGTTACCGAAAGTGGAAATCGCCCCAGAGCCGGAGCGTTCGCGCAGTCTGCCAGCAACCCGGCCAGCCATACTCTGCGGAATGGCGGCACGGCCAATTACACCTACGATTCCTTGGGCCGATTGCGTTCCACGACAGACCCGTTGGGTAACATAACGACCTACGGTTATGATGCTTTTGGTCGGCAAAACCAAGTCACCGATGCGCTGGGTCATACCACGCTTAACGAATACAACCTGTGACTTATACTTACGACGGCAATAACAATCGTAAGAGCAAAACCTTGGAAAACGGCACGGTCACTAACTATACTTACGATGCCGCCAATCGGGTGACAAATATCACTCACGCAGTAGGAACGGCCACTCCGTTCGCCAGCTTTATTTACGGCTACAACAACGTGAACAACCGGAAATACGTCAAACGCGAGGATGGTAAGGGCGATACCTACACCTACGATACCACCGATCAGGTAACGGGAGTGAAATACAACGTCACGAACCCTGATACGACGCCCGTCAGTCCGCAACGCCAGGTGACCTACACTTACGATGCCAACGGCAACCGCGTAACGGTGAAGGATGGCAATGTGAATACCAATACAGCACGAATAGCCTCAACCAATACACTCTCTTTGCGGGTTATGGTTTGGGCTATGACACCAAGGGCAACTTGGCTTCAACGGCATCGTGGACTTACACCTACGACGCCCAAAATCGGCTCATGACGGCCACCAACGGCACCGTCGCATATGATGCTAAAAATCGTTGCGTTCGCCGCACGATTAACGGAACCACTACGTATTTAGCTTACGATGGTTGGAGCCTCATTGAAGAATATGACTCGACCGGCATCCAACAAGCGCTCTAACAATGTCACAACTACGTCCGCAATAGGTAATCGCTTCCTCTACACAGGACGCGAATACCTGAGGGAATTGGGCTTATACGACCACCGAAATAGGGTATACTCCCCGGTGTTGGGAAGATTTTTACAAACCGATCCCATCCGCTTTCAAGCGGGTGATGTGAACATCTATCGCTATGTCAGAAATAATAGCATCAACAGCAGTGATCCAAGTGGTCTGGACCCATTCGGCCCGCCGTCTGGTTTTATTGACGATTTGACCAGAAAGCTGTTAGGCCTACCGCCAAATTCTGATTGTCCAGATGGTGGTGCTACCGACGAACCTCTTCGTCCGCCAACATTGCCCTTGCCTCCTCTTCCACCAATTCCAGACAGTCCTTATCCACCTCCAAGGGGTGGAGG
The DNA here is from genome assembly GCA_043758065.1 of Spartobacteria bacterium. Lineage (GTDB taxonomy): Bacteria > Verrucomicrobiota > Verrucomicrobiia > Chthoniobacterales > DASVRZ01 > DASVRZ01. Next base: position 11,786 of record JAYVOE010000040.1, read on the forward strand.
GGGGCAGCGGGGTCATGGTCATGGACACATAGGCCATGGTGGACATGATTCTGGCCCAGGTGGTGATACCGGATGGACATTTCAAGTTGGCTTGTCAATAAACGTCCAACTTGGGGTATTTAACGGTAATGTTAATGGGGGTTTCGCAGTTGATCGTCACGGAAACTTGGGAACTTATACAACTACTGGCGGCGGCCTTGGAGCTGGCGCCAGAGCCTCAGGTGGAATTAGTTTTGCAGGATCTAATGCTAATTCAATTCAGGATTTAGCTGGTCCGTTCGGCAACACTAGCGCAAGCTTAGGGGGAGGATTAGACGGCTCACTTGAGGCATTCTCTGGTCAGGGCACTCATGGACAGACTGTTACAGGCGGTGGCTTTACAGTCGGGATAGGTGGAGGTGGCGGTTTTTCAACAGGAGGAACTGCGACTTGGGTTAACGAACTTTGGTGACAATGAAGAAACATATCTTCTCCGTGCTAGGTATCATTTTTCTGTCGTCCCTTTTTAGCATGATGGCTTTAAAGCAATACTATACACGGAGCATGCCTCAGTCACCAGAACAAGAGACAGGAAGGACAGTTTCTCTTAGTGCTAACTACGGGCTAACAGTTTACGTGACACCTGACGAGAAGCGAAAAATGAACTTTGTTTACGTTGTGTTCGCCGTAACTGGATCATCTGTATTAATATACGTGATTGTAGCGTCTGTGAAGGCTTCGGCCCAATGATCTATGCATTACAGAAGCCCAGCATGGGGAATTGGGGTCCGGCGTCAATTTCTAACAGAGTGTTTCACGGGCCAGGCGTGACGTGACTCGAACCTATCTGGACAGGGTGGAGAAATTCAGCCCCTCGCGTTTTGGATTGAACGGGATTCTGCCGTCCCTGACGGGACTCCGCCGCTTTTCTTATGGGGCAAGGTCCCGACGCTCAAGCGTTGGGCTATTCAGGGAAGGGAAGTCTCTGGCGGAGAAGTCAGACCGCCGCCGTCTCTGCGGAGTCCGCTTTTTCCACGGGAGTTTCAGCCTTATCGCGACTCCCGAGGAATGCGCCGAGCGGCTCCAGCGGCACAATGTGATCGCAGAGAATTTTGATCACCGCCAGAATCGGAACGGCCAATAACGCTCCGGGAATTCCCCAGATCCAGCCCCAGAACATTAGCGAAATAAAGATCGCCACCGGGTCGAGCGTCATGAAGCGGCCCATGATCATCGGCGTGATAAAATTTCCCTCCAAAACGGCGAGCGCAAGGTAAATCCCAGGCATGACAAACGCCTGCTGCGTCGTTGGAAATGTGAGCAATCCGACTAGGAAAACCGAAATGATCCCCGCGAACGCGCCGATGTAGGGCACGAAGTTGAAGAGAAACGCGAGCACGCCCCAGAGGATGTAGTTTTGCAATCCCACAAAGTAGGATGCAACTCCGATGGAAAATCCGAGACACGCATTAATCAGAAACGTCAGCTGCAAATACTTCGAGATTTTATCCTCGATATCGCGCGTGATCTCCACCGCCTTGACCTTGTCGCGAAGCTTCGGCGTCATCTCCACGAGCTTGCGTAGAAACGAATCGCCCGAGGCCATCAAAAAATACATCAGGATGAGCATGACGAACAGATTCGCCAGAAACGTGGGCGTCTGTTTCATGAGCACCGCCAGAGTAAAATGATCGTCGGCCTGCACGACTTCCTTCTTCGTCGATCCACTGGAAGTCATGTCAGTCAGTTTTTCCACTTCGGCGGTCGCGGCGGTGACTTTTTCCATCGGCTTCTTGAGCAAACGCAGCCGATATTCCATCTGCGGTAATTGCATCTGCACCGTTTGCAGCCATTTGCTGGCGGGTTCAGCCACGAAAAACATCGCCCCGACCACGCAGCCCGAGCATGACGAGTCCCGCTCCGGCTGGCGGCGGGATACGGAGCTTTTGTTTGAGCGCTCGCACCGTCGGAACGAGGAGGAACGTCAGCAGAATCGCCAGGAAAATAGGCAGCAGAAATTCTTTTGCAAAATACAGCGTGTAGAGCATCGCGAGGAGCAGCAGGCCGCTCAGTGCCGCCGAGCGAACGCCGACACCGTCTTTTAAGAAATCACTCAGCCGGGAAATGCGCGGCGGGACATCTTCAGGCATTCCGACGAAATCACTCATGCACCGACGATGGACGAGCGCAGGCAGCGCGCAAGGCCTTTTCAGCGGAGTTCCATCGGACTCTGACTGGTAATGCTTCCTGATTTCGTTCGCACTCGAATGAAAATTTTCTAAGAATCCGAAATGCGTTTTGCAAAAATACTGCGTCGATGAGAGTTGCCGTTTTGGGAGCGGGTTTGCAGGGGAGTTGCGTGGCTATGGAACTCGCCGCGAGAGGTGTCGAGGTCGATCTTTACGATCAAAACGCGCGGGGCATGACGCGGGCTTCGGGGCAAAACGAAGGCAAAATTCACCTCGGCTACGTTTACGCGAACGACTCGTCGCGGCAGACGGCCCGGGCGATGATTTCCGGCGCAGTGCGGTTCGCTCCGCTCCTCCGGAAACATGTCGGTGCGGACTTTAATGCGCTGCCGGTTTCGACGCCGTTTTACTACGTCGTGCATCGGCAGAGTTTGCTGGAACCCGACTCCGTCGAGAAACATTTCGCTAAGTCGCAGGCGCTTGCAGCAGAACTCGGAAATGGCGCTGCGCCGGATTATTTCGGACGCGATTATCATCGTTTGCCGGCGCGATTGACCGCCGCTGAGTCGGCTGAATTGTTTGATGAACGGAAGATCAGCGCCGCGTATCGAACAGAGGAGGTCAGCATCGATCCCCAAGCACTGGCAGAGTTGGTTCAAACTCGAATCACTTCCGAGCCGCGCATCCACTGCCGGTGGAACACGCAGATTCAAGCCGTCACTCCGTCGGCGGCGGGCGTTACCGTTCACTCCGACGCGGGCGATGAAAACTACGATCACGTCGTCAACACGCTTTGGCACGGTCGCCTCGCCATCGATCAAAGCGCCGGAATTTTGCCCGATCGCCCGTGGCTTTATCGGGTAAAATATTATCTGCGGCTCCATGTGCCCGGCGTGGAAATCCCATCCACGACGATCGTTCTCGGAGCCTTTGGCGATGTCGTGAACTACGGCGACGGGCACTTTTATCTGTCGTGGTATCCGTCAGGAATGCTCGGCTCCTCGTCGGCGATTCAGCCGCCGGATTGGTCGGAGCCACTTTCATCGGAGTTGCAGTCGAATCTGCGGACGGCGATCGTTCGTGAGTTGAGTCAGATCGTTATCGGAGTTCGCGATTTGCCGCCGAGCGCAATCGAGAGTGCGCAGGTGAAAGGCGGCGTCATTTTCGCCTGGGGCGAAACGGACATCAATGATCGCGAAAGTGAGCTGCATCAGCGTCACTCGATTGGCCCGCGCTCGTTTGGAAACTATCACTCCATCGACACCGGGAAATTGACCATGGCACCGTTGTTTGCCGAGCAATTAGCCGGAAAAATCTGCCCATGAGCCGAGCGCCGGAAATCACTTTGGGCGTGCCGATTTATCGCGGTGCGGAGTTTCTGCGGGAAACGCTGGAGTCGATTCAGGCGCAAACCTGGCGCGAGTTTCAAGCGATTCTGTCGCTGGACGGACCCGATCCGGAATGCGAGAAAATCTGCGCGCCATTTCTGGCTGACGAACGTTTTCGGATGGTCGTTCAGCCTGAGCGCCGCGGCTGGGTGGGGAACATCAACTGGCTGATGCGCGAGGTGGACACGCCGTTTTGGTGTTACTATCAGCAGGACGATCTGACCGCGCCGAATTATTTGCAGAGTCTGCTCGAAGTCGCATGGAAAAACCCGCAGGCGGCGGTGGTTTATTGCGACATGACCGCTTTCGGCACGCAGACTTGGAAAGTCGCGCAGCCATCGGTGACGGGCGACGCTGCGACCCGGCAACTTGCGCTACTTTTTAGTCATCATTCAGCGGTCGCGTTTCGCGGCGTGACCCGAGTGGAAGCATTGCGCGAATCCGGCGGCATTCTGCCAAACGAGATGAAACATTTCTCCGCCGACACGACGTGGATGTCCGGCGTCGCGCGATGGGGCGAACTGATCCGAGTTCCAGGCGACTGGTATTTTAAGCGGTATCACCACGAAAACACGCACGTAAAGTGGGCGCACTGGCCTGCGGAAATTCGAGTGGCAGCCTGGCTGGTGCATTGCGCGGATATGTTGGATCACGCCATGAAAGTGCCGGCGACTCCGCAG
>JAYVOE010000041.1:0-37022 GCA_043758065.1 Spartobacteria bacterium
CTTTGACCGTATAGTAATCTTCGATCAAAAACTTTTTGGTTCTTCCGAATTTCGGAATGTGGCCAGTGGAAAATTGGCCTACAAAGTATAGGATTAGAAGATTCGAATCTACCAAGATTCCACGATTCCGATACTTGGAAATCAGGGTCTTAAGATACGAGTTCAAGTGGATTTCTCATTTTGACGGAACGCACGACTCCCGTCTCGGCATCGACCTGCACGACTTTGTATTTTCTGACCAAGTGACGCGATTGTTCAGGGTTCACCCACTTGAACAGATTATGGCCCGGAAGATTATCATCTTCGTTGAAACCTACCGTTATCAACCAATAGAGTTCATTTGCCGCAATTTCGACTTCCTCCAAACGAAATTCTTCTGCATTGGGAAAGAGATTAGAGCAATAGCTGATTGCACTCTGCGCGGCTTGTTTCACGTCAATCATAAGAGTGAGGTAACATTTAGAACGCAAATTGCCAACCCGAAGTATGAAGTCAGCACTACAAGTATTTCTTCCGCAGGTAGTCGAGGTGGTATTTGGGATTGGTGGTTTCGCCGGTGGCGGCGAGCATGATTTCGGAGGCGAGGAGGGTCTGGCCGTGGCGATGGATGTTTTGGCGGAGCCACTGGAGGAGCGGGTCGTAGTTGCCGAGGGTGAGCTCGTCTTGCAGGCCGGGGATTTTCTTTTCGGCGCTGGCCATGAGCTGCGAGGCGTTGAGATTTCCGAGGGTGTAGGTGGGGAAATAGCCGAAGCCGGCGAAGCTCCAATGGATGTCTTGCAGGCAGCCGCGGGCGTTGTCGGGGACGCGGAGGCCGAGGGATTTCTGGAATAGCTCGTTCCATACGGATGGAACTCCGCTCACTTCCAGGTCGCCGCGGAGGAGCGCGGTCTCGATCTCGAATCGCAGCATGATGTGCAGGTCGTAGGTCATTTCGTCAGCCTCGACTCGGATGAGACTCGGCTGGACGGACTGCGTGGCGGCGGTGATGTCGGTGGCGTCGAATTTGCGCAGATCGGGAAAAAGGGCGAGCGCGTCGTCGGTCCATCGCGCCCAGAAACCGGCAGAACGGCCGACGTGGTTTTCCCAAAGGCGCGACTGGCTTTCGTGGATGCCGTTGGAGCTGGCGGTGCCGCTGGGGAGACCGAAATCGTCCTGCGGAAGGCCGAGTTCGTAGAGGGCGTGGCCGGTTTCGTGGAGCACGCTATATAAAGAGGAGAGAAAATCGCCCTCGTCGTAGCGCGTGGTGATCCGCACGTCGCGCGGCCCGGTGGCGCAGCAAAACGGATGCGCCGCGATATCGATGCGACCCGAATCAAAATCGTAGCCGAGGCTTTCGGCGACATCGTGGGCGAATTGCGCTTGCCGATCGGCGGCGAAATGTCCGTCGAGGCATTGCAACGGGCGATTCTGTTTGCGGCGTTCGGCCAGAAGCGCGACGAGCGGCGGGCGGAGTTCGGCAAAAACTGCGGCGATCTGCGCGGTGGAGACGCCGGGTTCATAGGTTTCCAGCAGGGCGTCGTAGGGTTCGCCCTCGTAGCCCCAATAGTCGGCCAGCGTGCGCGATTGCTCCAGGAGTCGGGTGAGACTCGGCTGAAAAATGGCGAAGTCGTTCTTGTGCCGCGCCTCGACCCAAGTCGTGTGGCCGCGGGTTTTCTCTCGCTCCATTTCCTCGACAAACGCCACCGGCACGCGGGTGTCGCGATCGTAGCGACGTTGCCAGCGGGCGATGTTCGCCATTTCGCTGGAACTCGACTGAAAATCGCTCGCTTCTTTCAGCCAATCGCCGACTTCAGGCGCGGTGAAAAGCCGGTGCGATTGGCCGGTGAGATACGCGAGTTGTTGCCCGCGATAATCCGCCGCGTGCTTCGGCAAATACGTTTCCTGGTCCCATTGCAGGACGTTGGACGTGTGATCGACGAGCGCAATTTCCCGCGCACGGGCGACAAGTTTCTCGTAGGCAGACGGCATGTTTTTTTCAGCGGACTTGCAGTCCTATCGACTGCCAGAGAAACGATTATTCCCCAGCGAGCAACTGCCGCTCCGCCTCGATCCAATCGCTGGCTTCGTCGCCCGGCAGATGGATCTCGCGGCGGCGTTCGGCGACAAAATAAGCCTGCGTCTGGATTTCTGCGTGCGTCGGCTTTTTCTCGGCCTTGGCGGACGACGATGGCGTCGGCGGCTTGGACGCGGCAGGAATTTCCGCCACGGTTTTGACGGGTGATTTCTTCGGCGCGTCTTCCGTGACGACTGGCGCTGGCGAGACGATTTTCGCAGCCGACTGGGCTGGTTTGACCGCTTTTGCAGCGGCGGCTTTCATCGGAGCCACGTCTGGTTTCTCAATTTTTTTTCCCATAATAACATCTTTTTATCCGGGCCCACCCAAAGGGCCGTCAGCGGTTCTTATATCCGTGGCCGCGCGACGACGGAAGAAAAAAGATTCGAGTTGGATTCGATTCGCGGTCGGTTAGTTTTTCGGCGTTGTGAAGTCAATTTTTGAAAAACTGCACCCCGGCGCGATCGGGGTCAAAATCTGCGGGATCACGAATCCGGGCGATGCGGCCCTGAGTATCGAGGCTGGCGCGGATGCGTTGGGGTTTAATTTCTATCCGGGTTCCAAACGATTCATCGACCTGGAAACGGAGCGCACTTGGCTGAAAAACGTTCCAGACGCGGTCGTGCGCATCGCTGTCGTGGTGAATCCGACGTTCAATCAGGCGTTGGCCTTACTGCGCGAGCCGTTCATCGACGCCCTGCAATTGCACGGGGACGAAATGGTCGAGTTTTCCAGTCGAGTTAGGGACGAATCTGGCAAGCCGGTGATCAAGGCGCTGCGGGTGGCCACGCCGGAATCGCTCACGGCGATAGCGGAATTTGCGGGCTTCCCCGTTCTTCTCGATGCGTTTGCCGGGGCCGAACGCGGCGGCACGGGCCACACATTTGACTGGAACTGGATTGAAAATTCTCAAGACCGCGAGCGTTTGCTGCTCTCAGGTGGCCTGAATCCGGAAAATATTTTCGAGGCGCTGCGGCTCACAAAATTGCGATACGTCGATGTGGCGAGCGGTGTGGAGACCTCTCCGCGGCAGAAGAATGCACTGAAAGTCCGCTCATTTGTCGAGGCAGTGCGCCGGTTTTCCGGCAGTGAGAGTTGAGAATCTCAGCTTTGCGAAAAAGAGCGGAGTTGCAGTGGATTCTGTTCGCATTTTCAAGAGGCGGAAAAATCTTTCGCAACTCAGAAACAGGGTTGGTCTGCTTTCTGCTTAAATGGTCTTGCAGAAAAGCAAACCATTGAAACCCATGTTTACCTTCACTCGACAAATCTTCACCCTCGGAGCGTTCAGTTCCCTTTGCCTGTCGTTCCCTTTAATCAGCTCCGCCCAGGAAGGCGCGACGGCCACACCCTCGCCGAAGCTGGTTTCGGGTCTGCTCCAGCCGAAAGTAGCCCAGGCACCGACCCCGACGGCGCCCGTTGCCACACCGATCGCCGCCCCGGAGCCGAGCCTGACTCCGCCGGCCACCACGACCGCTACTCCCACGACGAGCCATCTAGCTGAGCTTCCGCCCGCCATTGAGCCGCCGCCAACCATCACCGATGCGCCTGCGAACGAACTTCCCGCTACGATCGAACCTCCGATTAGCGGCGCTGCTTCCGACCCCATCGTCGATGGCGGAGTAGCTTCCCCGGATGCCGGATTGTCTCCAATGCCAACTGTTTCTTCTGTTGGAAACCGCCTCCAGGATTTCAATGGTAACGAGATCAGAGATGCACTGCGACAATTAGCTCGAAGTGCCAAAATCAGTCTTGTTGTCGGAGAGAGTGTCCAAGGAACAGTAACGATGCGGCTCGAAAACAAAACCGCGATGCAGGCAATTAGAATTATTGTGGAAGATAAAAGCCTCTTAATATTTGAAAACGACGGCACGTTTTTCATCAAAACGGAAGCTGAGCAGAAAAAAGCACCGACCGAAGCAGGATCCTACACTTTTAGCTATGCGAATGCCAATGAAGCACTGGACATGTTGTCTAAACAAATCCAGGCACAACCAGCCAACGTGCAGTTCGATAAAAGAACGAATACAATCTTCTATCGCGAATATAAGTCCAACATGGGAACGATCGCGGCGTTTCTCGAGTTGATCGATAAACCAACTCGCCAGGTGATGATCGAAGCCCGCCTCGTCGAGGTAACGGCTAATCCAAAACAAAGCTACGGCCTCAACTGGGGCGGCGTCTTTGGTGGGTCTGCCAATCCGCAAACTATTCGTTATGCCGGGAGCACTCCTGGGACTACAACCGGCCCAGCAACGACTGAATTTAACAGCACCACAGGCACTCTCAAGTCACGTGATTTCTTCCTCAATGGCCAGACCAGTGGCGGTTTCCTCGACTCGCTTGGTAATCAGTTCGCCATCCTGAGTATCCCGCAAATGTCAATAACTATGAGGCTTCTAAACGAGGATACGAGCGCGGAATTCCTCGCCAATCCTCGTATCGTCACAGCGGACAATCAAGAAGCCACGATCAAAATCGTGCGCAGCCAGCCGGTGCCTCAGCTTAACTTCAACGAACAGACGGCGACAGCAGTATTTGGGGGCTTCGAAAACAAAGAATTCGGCAATACGTTAGTTGTTAAACCTTCTATTAATAAAGACGACTTTGTAAGCCTTTTAGTAAAGCCGACCATTAGTAACAAGGTAGCCGATCAACCGTTCACTATCAGCGGAACCACGGTGTTCAGTCCCATTATCGACACTCGCACCTTAGATTCCAACGTCTTGATCAAGAGTGGCGACACCCTTGCCATCGGCGGTCTGTTGCAAGACGAAACCGGCAAGCAGCACACTAAAGTGCCGATCCTAGGCGACATTCCTGGCCTCGGTTACCTCTTCCAGGAAAAGGTCAACGCCAAGACCAAGCGCAACCTGCTCGTCTTCGTCACGCCAACCATCATCCAGCAGGGCTACGGCACCGGATTGGAAGATCAGGTCAATGGTTTGCATGATTCCGGTGAAGAATTTGCCGATCCAAACGGCTGGAGAAACAACGCCAAGGGTTCCATCCGCATCCTGCCGACCTCCAATCGTTCTTCCGCCGCAAACATCGCTGCACCGGGCATCGCCAAACAGCCGAAGCGCGTTAAGACCATCCAGACGATCACGACCTCACGTTATCACGGGAAATAATTGATTCGACAGGCTCGGCCTCGATTCCGATAAATGAACGCCCCGGTCGTAGTGACTCGGGGCGTTTTCATTTTCTCCATTCATGTCTAACTCCTATCAAATAGCCGTTCTCGCCGGTGACGGCATCGGCCCCGAAGTCATGGCCCAAGCCCGGCACGTCCTCGACAAAGTAGCCGCGAAATTTTCAGTCGAGTTGCATTTCACTGAGCACAACGTCGGCGGCATCGCCATCGATCTGGAAGGCCACGCGCTGCCGGATTTGACCTTGCGCGCCTGCGAAAAAAGCCACGCCATCCTCTTCGGCAGCGTCGGCGGCCCCAAATGGGAATCGCTCCCGCCCAATCTGCAGCCCGAACGCGCCGCGCTCCTCCCGCTCCGCAAACATTTCGGACTTTTCGCCAATTTGCGCCCCGCGCTCTGCTTCCCCGCACTCACTCACGCCTCGCCCATTCGTCCCGACCTCGTCGCGGGCGGATTCGACGTTCTCTGCGTGCGCGAACTCACCGGCGGCCTCTATTTCGGCCAGCCGAAACTCACCGAAATGCGTGACGGCGAACTGGTCGCCATCGACACGATGATTTACAAGAAATCCGAGATCGAACGCATCGCCCACGTCGCATTTAAGGCCGCGCAAGGCCGCAGCAAACGCCTCACCTCGATCGACAAAGCCAACGTCCTCGAAAACGGCGTTCTCTGGCGCAAGACTGTTATCGAAGTCGGCTCAAAATATCCTGATGTGACTTTGAGCCACCTCTACGTGGACAACGCCGCCATGCAACTCATCAAACAGCCGAAAAGCTTCGACGTCGTCCTCGCCGAAAACCTCTTCGGCGACATTCTCTCCGACGAAATGGCGATGATTACCGGCTCCCTCGGCATGTTGCCCAGTGCCAGCCTCGGTGCCATCAATCAGCAAACAAATCTCCCGTTCGGCCTCTACGAACCCAGCGGCGGCACCGCCCCTGATATCGCCGGACGCGGCATTGCCAACCCCATCGCGCAAATCCTCAGCGCCGCCATGCTCCTGCGCCACTCCCTCGGACAGGAAAACGCCGCGCTCGCCATCGAACGCGCCGTCCGCCAAACCATCGACGACGGCTACCGCACCGGCGACATCTGGAGCGAAGGCACGAAAAAAGTCGGCACCGCCGAAATGGGCACCGCCATTTTAGAACGCCTTTGATCAGGTTTTCAGAATCGCCTCTAACTCGAATGGAAAGTTGCCCGTTCTCCTGCCGCGGCGTATAAATCCCTCTATGAAGCCGATCGTCAACTGCGAGGAATTCATCGGCAAAACCGTTGGCCGCCGAGTTCTCTCCGCGAAGCCCGGTCATTACGGCCTTGGAATGCAGAAAGTGGTCAACCAACTAACCCGGACGCGTTATCCCAGAGGCGTTTATCGTTTCCACACCCACGAAGAAGCTGACCAATGGCTGATGGACCATTTGACCCGGAAACCGGCGAACTAATCTCCCGCTCTCCGGAGCAGGCGGATCTCGTTTCCCTCTGTCGTGAACTTCAAGATCGCGGCGCACAGTTTGTCGTCGTTGGCGGGTTTGCGATCATTATGTCGGGTCTTGGCCGATCAACCGGCGACGTCGATCTGCTCATTGCAACAGATCTGGAAAACGAAGCCAAAGTCTTCGACGCCCTCGCAACACTGCCGGACGGCTGTGTGAAAGACCTCGACCCCGGAGACGTGGCGCGTTTCAACGTCGTCCGAGTCTCCGATGAAATCCTCGTGGACCTCATGGCCAGCGCCTCGGGCATTGACTACGCCGAAGCTTCCAAAAGCGTCGTCATCCACGAAATCGACGGCGTGCCGATCCCATTCGCCAGCCCCGAACTCCTTTGGCGCATGAAATGCCGCACCGGACGCGCCAAAGACCAGGGCGACCTGTATTTCCTGCGTCAATGGTTCGCCGCTCGCGGACAGACGCCGCCGGAAAACTAGAGTCCACTCAAACTCCGCTCACTTCCCTAGTGCAGCCGCTTCCTCGTTCCCAAACTGTGTTTGGGAACGCACTTGTTTCGGCAACTGTGTTGCCTATGGCTTGTCTCGACTTAAAGGCGCGCCACATCCCAGAGCATTCGCAGACTGTCGTGAACAATGTGCACCTTGCTCGCCGTCGAATTTCTCCATTCCACCGGCAAATCGGCCATCGCATAACCGCGCTTCCTCGCCAGCAACAAAATCTCCACGTCAAAGGCAAACCCATCGATCGTTTGCGCCGCGAAAAGCTCCTGCGCCACGTCGCGCCGAAACGCCTTGAACCCGCATTGCGTATCGCGCAGCGGCAATCGGGAAATCATCCGCACCACCCGATTAAACATCTGCCCCATCGTGCGGCGCAGCCAGCCCTGAGCGGCCACGATGTCGCTCTCGGCGTGCTGCCGATTCCCCACCAAAATTTGCACGTCCTGATTCGACTCAAACTCCGCTGAAAAAACGTCCACCGTCGCGATGGGCACGCTTAAATCGGCGTCCATGAAAAACACGATGTCGCCGTTCGCCGCCAGCATCCCGCGCTTCACGGCGTGGCCTTTTCCCCGCTGCACTGCGTTCTCGAGCACACGAAATTGCGAATGCGACGCCGCAAATTTTGAGGCGAGTTCCAGTGAATTGTCCGTGCTCTTTTCCACCACCACGATCACTTCGGCACTCTTCCCCGCGACATAATCCGCCAGCACCGTCAACGTCGTCGGCAGGCGCGATTCTTCATTAAACGCCGGAATCACAATGGACAAACGGGGGTGATTTTCCGGTAACATGCGCGCGATGCCACTTGTAGCCAATGACCTGGATTTGTCCAAAGAAAACCCCGCGCTCCCACGCTGGATCCCGTGGGTCATCCTACTCGTCGCCGCTGCATTCCGCATCGCGTGGCTCGACATCAAACCCGCCCATTTCGACGAAGGCATCAACGGCTGGTTCGTCGATCAAATGACCAAGAACGGCTGCTATCAATACGACCCGACTAACTATCACGGCCCGCTCCATTTCTACGTGGAGTTTCTTTCGCTAACACTATTCGGGCGCAACCTCTGGGCACTACGATTGCCCGTCGTTTTCATCGGAGTTGCAACCGTATGGATGGCCTGGTCCTTTCGACGTCACTTCAGCGAACGCGCCGCCGCCATCGCCGCTGCGGGACTAGCTATTTCACCCGGATTCGTCTTCTACCAACGCTACGCCATTCACGAAACGTGGCTCGTCCTTTTCCTCATGCAACTCACCTGGGGAATCCTCGAACTCATCAGCCACGGCACGAAACGCGGATTGTTAGCCGTCGTGTTAGGAGCCACGGGCTGCATCCTGACGAAGGAAACTTACGCCATCCATTTCGTCGCCATCGGCCTGGCATTTCCAGCACTAACACTCTGGCAACGCGTGAGTCCTATCCAACCCGAATGGAAACGCGCTCAGCAGCTTTGGGATCGCACGTTTCTCTGGAAACTTCTCGCACTCGCGCTTTTCGCCATCGTCTTTTTCTACTCAGGTAACTTCTTCAACTGGAAGGGACTAAAGGGCCTCTTCACCACCTTCCTAACATGGGCGCACACCGGCGTTGAGAGCGCGGGTCACGCCAAGAAGGCGCAACAAATAGGCTGGCTGAATTACTACTGGCTCTGGCTCGGTTGGAAATTTGAGCCGCTGATGTTAGTTGGAGTTCTAGCCAGCCTCCTAACCCTCTGGCGGGCAACCGGCCCAGCTCGCTGGCTGGCGCTTTATGCGCTCGCCGTTCTCTGCGGCTACTCGATCATCGCCTACAAAACGCCGTGGTGCGTTATCTCCATTGCCTGGCCGTTCTACATAATGAGTGGACTCTTACTCGACTCACTTTTTGTTAGACGTTGGAAAATCCTCGTTCTGCTAACACTCACCGCAGCGTTCAGTTTTTCCGTGGCGCGCACCATCGAAGTGAACTTCCGCAAATTCGACGACGACTCGCTGCCCTACGTTTATGTGCAGACTTATCGCGATGTTAGTCTGGTGTTAGATCCTATCGCATCGGTCTTGCGACGTGATCCGAGTCAGATTGGTATGCGCGGGCAGATTCACCTGGAGAGTTACTACCCGCTCCCGTGGTATTTTGGAAATCTACCGCATGTGTATTGTCCGAAGCCCGGAGCGTATTCGGCCGATGCAGACGCGGATTTTCTCATCTGCGACACGTCGCGCGCCGACGAACTCGCGGATCATCTTAACGACGCTTACTACGAAGTCCCCTTCCGCCTCCGCTCCGGTCAAGACCCCTGCACCGCCTTCTTTAACGCCGATCTTTTCGCTCCCGAATTCGACAACGCCGAACCCGACCTCGAAGCGAAGGACTAGCTAGGGCAATTTGTAGATTTCGCCCCAGGCTTCAGTTGCTTCTAACTCCGATGAAGAAATCCACGGCTTCTCGCTGGCCGGCCACGTTTTTTCCTCGGCGGGGCCCCAGTAGAGGTAGCGGACTCCTAGCTGCTTTGCGGCGGCTTGCCAGTTGTCGCGTCCTAACATGAGGTCGTCCATCGCGCGCTTCTCGTTTTCGTAGGGAATGCCGTGGCCGACCATGTGACCGTGATAGCCGAGCGCGAGGCGGCGTCCGGCGAAGACGAGGGGGTGGGCGTGCTCGGGCGCGGCGGCGAAGATGGCGGTGATGGGGAGTGGATCGACGGTGTGCGCGACGCTGAGGGTGGTGGCGAGGTCGGCGATGTCGTAGCCGTTTTCCGTCGGTCCAAGTCCACCGCACATCGAGATGAAACCCGACGCAAAAAGCAGCAGGCAACTGGTGATGCGAACTAACATCGGCGTCGTTTTTAGAACGGAGTTCCAGAGATATGGGAGGAGAATGAGGTAGCTCCACATCATGAGCTTGGTGTTATCCCATTCCCATGGGGAGAACCGGATGAAAAAGGTGGCGATGAACACTAACAACGCAGGTCCGACGAAGAGCCAGGGAACGCGTTCTTTTTTTCTAGCTAACACGAATACGAGCCACGCGATGAAGAATGGGAGCGCGCCGAAGTTGCGCAGCCAGTAGGTGGCGGTGAAGTGGTCGCCTTGCATCCAGCCGGGTTGCCAGGCGAGTTGATTTCCAGCGTGGAATCCGTCGGTGAGGAGCCAGACGAAAATCGTGGCGGGAAGAATTGAGGCAAGTCCGATACGAATGTGGCGCGCGCGATTTTTTCCTAACAATGCGAGCGTTCCCAACACGACGGAGAGAAAGAGAAATGTGTGGATATGGAAGAGCGGCATCGTGGCGTAGATGGCGACTTCGAGCCACGCGGGCAGGAGCGGCGTTTTTTCAGCGGAGTTGGATTCGATTGCCCCTGTAGAGAAAGGGTGCGGGGCTGTCTCGTCTGACTCGGCTCTGCGCCAATGTGTGAGCAATAGCAGGCCGGCAGGGAGGGCATAGAGGAAGCCGCGTTGGGTGACAAACAAGGCGAGCGGCAGACATTTCCAATCCATTGTCTGCTGGTAATCGATCCATTTGCCGGTCTGGAGAATGGCTAGTCCGGCAGCGCCGCCGTTGAAGAGAAATCCGGCGATGCCGAAGGCGCGTCCCCAGCGGTAGAGGGCGATGCCAGTGGCAAGTGAGCCGAGGATTCCCGTGACGATGAGGGCGTTCCAAAGCGGGATGCCGCAGATGTCGAGCAGGGCGTTAAAGTAGTCGATGCCGAAAGGGTAGCCGATGGTGGAATGCGCGTGGATGGGGTTGACCGGCCAGAGCGGTGCGCCGTGGGAAAAGAAGCGGATGTATTGGATGTGGAGCGGGAGGTCGCCGAGGTTATTGCGCGAGAGGACGGCGATTTGTTCGCCCTTTTGGAAGATGAGCCAGAGGAAGGCGCGGAGGGTGAAAAGGACGAACGCGATGGCAGCGGCGATATTCCAGAGTGCGATGGAACTTGGATCGGTTTTTTTCTCAGGCGGCGGGTTTTTCCAGAGAACGAATGCGGTTGCGATGAAGCCCGCGATGAGGCCGAGGATGGCGTTCGCGTTGGTGAGTCCGCCGACCGAAAACGCCATCGCGACGAGGGTGGCGCTGAGGACAAACGTGACGAGCGCGAGCCAAAAACCATCCAGAAAACGACGCGCGGCAATCATGAATGTTTGTTAGGCAGGGCGTGAATCAAATGCAACTCCGATGAGAAAAACGCGTGCGCCACTGATGGTTGCTGCGATGTTTTTTCATGCGCACGTGGATTTTTGTTTGGCTCTCGACTCTGTTTTTCACGACCGCCCTGCAAGCGCGCGACTCGAAGGAGGACAAGCGAATCGAGTTTCTCATTCAGACAGTGGAGAACACGCCGGGGATAATTTTCATTCGCAATGGGTCGGAATATGACGGCAAACGCGCGGGTGAACATCTGCGGATGAAGCTCGAAAAGGGCGGCGAGCGGGTGCAGACGGCGGAGAATTTCATCGAGGGCGTGGCATCGAAATCGTTGATGTCGGGCCAGGCGTATCAGATTCGCGGGGCAAATGGAAAAACCGAAGACGCGGGGCCGTTTCTCCTGGCGCGGTTGAAGGAATACGACCGGCTGCACACGCAAAAGCGGTGACTGGATTTTTGCGGCGGATTCTCGTATAGACGGCGAATGCAAACTTTTCGTGGTGCTTTTTTATTAGTCATCTGCCTGGCGTTTTCCGCCTGTGAGACGCCGCTGGGCGAGTCGTGGAATAATGCGGTCGCGCGGCTGCAACCGAATCGCGAGGAGGAACGCGCGGCGCGCTATGGCTTGCGTGAAAACCCGAATGGAAACCAGCGGCGCTCGGTGGATTCGGACACGGTGTATCTCGGGCCGAAAACGGCACCGCGGCGTCAGGATGCGGGCGCGGTTCAGTTGAAACCGTTTCGTTCCAGTCAGACGCGGGTCGAAAATTCGAGCCAGAATCGGATGAAAGTCGAATCAAAACCTTCGCCGACACCGTCGGAAAAAAAGCCAAAGCCAACGCCCAAGCCGACTCCGAAATCCAGCCCGAAGCCGACTCCGGAAAAAGTCGCGGCAAAGGAAGGTCCGGTGGAGGAAACACCGAAGCCCAACGTGGAGAAATCCGACGGACCGCCGCCGTTTGCCTCTCCAGTGCCCGGTCGCAAAGGCTATGTGACGAGTCCGTTCAGCCCGACCGCGGGGTTTATCGACGTGAATGGATTGGAACCCGGATCAGAAGCCAAGGACCCGTATACCGGAAAGGTTTTCCGCGTTCCGTAACGCGATTTTAGCGTTTGGCGGCGGCTCGCGTGAGTCGATCGAGAATGGCGCGTCCGAGTCCTTCAGCGGGAACTTTTTCGGCGTAAATCGTCTGCACCGGCGCGGCGTCGAGCCGATGCAGCGCGGCGAATAAATTGGCGGCTGCTTCCACGAAATCGCCCGTTGGAGAAAGGATTTCGCTCGCGCTGAATTCATTGGAACTCGATTGAAAACCGAGCCAGCCGTTTCCCATGCGAGTGGGAACGTTATCTGGCGAATCGACGAGGATCAGCGGCTTGCGCGGGGCGTAATGCGACTCGAGTTGACCGGGTGCGGCGACGTTTTTTTGCGCGAGCTGGACGGGTGCGAACGTGGAAAGTTCCTCGCTGGAAATCGGCCCGTGGCGCAAGAGATGGAGGACGCCGTTTTCGGGATAAACGAGGGTCGATTCGAGGCCGTGCCGGCATTTTCCTGAGTCGAGGACGAGTGAAATGCGTCCGCCCAATCCGGCGACAACGTGTTGCGCGTCGGTCGGGCTGATGTGGCCGAATGGGTTCGCGCTGGGTGCCGCCAGCGGTCCGCCATACGACTGCAACACGGATCGAAAAACCGGATGCGCGGGCATGCGGACGGCGACGAGCGGACTGCCGGCGGTGACGAGGTCGGAGATGATTTCGCGTTTCGACAGCAGGATCGTGAGCGGGCCGGGCCAGTATTTTTCCATCAGGCGCAACGCCAGCGGATCGTCGAGAATGGCGATGCGCTCGAGCATGGCGCGGTCGGCGACGTGAACGATCAGCGGATCGAAGTGCGGGCGGTTTTTGGCATCGAAAATACGGGCGACTGCGAGTGGATTCAGCGCGTCACCGGCGAGTCCGTAGACCGTTTCCGTCGGCAGCGCGACGACTTCACCGGCGCGCAGAACCTCGACCGCCGCATCGACGCCGCTGAATCCGTCGAGCACGCGGGTTTGCATTTTTTAGAGTGGCGGCAATTCCTGGGAGAGAACGGTGTTCGTCTGGTTATGGCGAAATTCCTGCAAACGCGCGGCTAGTTTTTCGTCAGTCAGAGCGAGCAAAGCGACGGCAAAAAGCGCGGCGTTGATTGCGCCTGCTTTGCCGATGGCGAAGGTCGCGACCGGGATTCCAGCGGGCATTTGCACGATGGAAAGTAGCGAATCGACTCCACGCAAAACGGCGCTTTCGACAGGCACTCCGAGCACCGGGACGGCGGTCTGGGCCGCAATCATTCCCGGCAAATGCGCGGCTCCACCGGCTCCGGCGATGATTGCAGCGAAGCCTTTTTCCAGTGCAGTTCGAGCGAAATCAGCCAGCAAATCCGGCGTCCGATGGGCCGAGACGATCTGCCGATGGACGTCGATCCCGAATTCCTGCAATTGCGCGACCGCGTGACGCATGGTTTCCCAATCCGATTGCGATCCCATGACGACGGCGATTTTTTGTGCGTTTCCAGACATGATTTTTTTCAATCAAGGCGCGCATCCGTGCCGTTGTAAAGATCGTAAACAGTCAAAGAAGATCCATCGCGGAGATTCCAATCCAACCCCAATCAAAAAAAAGTTATGCCAACAGGAACTGTGAAGTGGTTCAACGAGAAAAAAGGTTTCGGGTTCATCACGAATCCAGAATTTTCGGAAGATATTTTTGTTCACTATAGCGAGATCAAGACGGACGGATTCCGGACTTTGGCGGAGGGCGAGCCCGTGGATTACGAGATTTTCCAGGACGATAAAGGCGCAAAAGCTCGCAATGTGATGCGCAAAGCGTAGTCTGCCGGGCCATGTCGGCCCCGATTGCCCGAAATATATTGCTCGTCGGTTTTATGGGCACGGGGAAAAGTTCCCTGGCCCGGATTTTGTCGCGAAAAACCGGTGCGCTCCTCGTGGACAGCGATTCCACGATTGAAAAGCAGTTCGGAATGCCGATCTCGACGTTGTTTGCGGAACGCGGCGAAGAGGCTTTTCGCGATGCGGAAACTGAGTTGCTTCAAACTCAACTGGAAAAAAGCGGCTACATTATTTCCACTGGCGGCGGAATGGTGATTCGGGAGGAAAATCGGCGATTGCTCCGTGAGATCGGTCTGGTTGTGTGGCTGCGGGCGTCGGAAGAGGTGATTTTTAGTCGAGTTTCAAGGAACTCACGACGACCACTATTGCAAACCGCCGATCCGCGCGGAACGCTGCACGCGTTGCTGGAAACGCGCGAACCGTGGTATCGCGAGGTGGCGGATTTGGAAATCGACACGGGAAAACTCAGTCGCGAAACCGGCGCACGTGCTGTGCTGCAAGCGGCGGGATGGGAATGTCAGCCGACCTAAAAAACGAACTCTGCGGACTGGCCCGCGAGGTGGGTTTCGACCTCTGTCGCGTGACCACGGCCGAGGCTGCGCCACACGCGAAGGAGTTTCGCCAATGGCTGCTCGAAGGAAAGCACGGCACGATGGACTGGCTCGTGCGCGGAGCGGAAAAACGAGCGGAGTTGGATTTGGTTCTGCCCGGCGTGCGCTCGATCATTGTGCTCGCGACCAACTATTTCCAAGGCCCGGCGGAAGTTCGTTCACGTGGGAAAATCGCCCGCTATGCGTGGGGCGGCGACTATCATGATTTGATCGAGCCGCGTCTTGCCCGGCTGGTGGCTTTCTTGAAGGAACGAGGCGGTTTTCAGCGGAGTTACACCGATACCGGGCCGGTTTTGGAACGCGATTTCGCCGCGCGCGCCGGGATCGGCTGGCATGGCAAAAGCACGATGATTTTGAATCGCGAGCTCGGCACGTGGTTCTTTCTGAGCGTGATTTTGACGACGCTCGAAATCGCGCCCGACGCACCGGCGACGGCGCATTGCGGCTCGTGCACGCGTTGCATCGCGGCGTGTCCGACGCAGGCGATCACGGGGCCGCGCCAGCTCGATGCGCGGCGCTGCGTTTCTTATCTAACGATTGAAAACAAAGGCCCGATCCCGCTCGAGTTCCGGCGGGCGGTCGGCGATCGGATTTATGGCTGCGACGATTGCCTGACGGCCTGCCCGTGGAATCGTTTTGCGGTGAGTTCGAGTGAAATCACGTTTCAGGCGACCGAGGCCGTTTTTTCAGTCGAGTTACAGTCGTATCTGACGTGGACGGACGATGAATTTCGCCGACGTTTTCGTGGTTCGCCGATCAAACGAATCAAGCGCCGTGGATTTCTGCGTAACGTCTGCGTGGCCCTCGGAAACATCGGCGACGCCAACGATCTTCCGGCGCTGCGCCTCGCCGCCAAAGACCCGGAACCGCTCATCGCCGAGCACGCGCTCTGGGCGATTTCAGAGATCGAGCAGCGGATTACTCGGCCTTGATTTCTTCGCCGCGCCCGGTGCTCCAGGCTTTCTCGACGGAGGCCATCAAACGTTGCAACGCCGCCTTCGATTGCACTCGATATTCGACCGTGTGGGCATGCGTCGTTGACGGATAAATCTTGGTCACTTTTTTCCAAACCGACGCGTCGCCGGAAATTTGATTGGCGGCGTCTTCCGCCCGGGCTTTCACGAGATCGAGGGCGGATTGGCCGATGCCAAGCGGCGTTTGTGGCGTGGCGATTTCCTGGAAATAAAAGCGCGTGACCACCGAGCCGCCGGTATCGATGGTCAATTCGGTGACGCGCGTCAGCGGTTCGATCGTGTATTCGTGAGTGCTCACCGACTGAATCCGATCCAACCGGACTCTAAAAACGCCTCCCGGCATCACCGCGCGCCAGAAACCGCCGAGCGGCGTCGGGTCTGGAGTGGGCGTGGGCGTTTGCGCATTCGCGAAACCAGCCAACAACCACAGGAACAACAGCGCCGTTTTCATGCGAGTTCGACTTCGCCCGGCGGCAAACCGAGCGGCATCGGCGCAGGGCGTTCGACGCTCGATTTCAGCGTGTAATATTCTCCCGAATCCGAGGAAATATGGAAGGCGTGCATCAGTTCGAGCACGTGCAAAGCGAGGTCGCCACTGGCGCGGTGATTTCGCCCTAACTCGATTGCAACGGCCATGTCGGCGACGCCGATGCCGCGACTGCTTTCCGAGTAACCATGCGTGTGCGGCACTTCGCGGAACTCTTTTTCGCCCTTTAACCGCAGCAAAACTGGTTCGCCAAACGTGTTCGGATCGGGCACGGCCAGCGTGCCTTCCGTGCCGTAAATCTCGATCGGGGAATGCTGATGCCCTTGCACGTCGAAACTGGTGACCATGGTCGCGATCACGCCGGAGTGAAACTGCAGATTCCCTGCGACATGCGTCGGAATGGCGACCGGGATTTTCTGACCTTTCTTCGCGCCGCTGCCGATGGTGCGCTCTGCAAAAGACTGGCTCGTCATGCCCGCGACGCGTTTTACCGGACCGAGCATCGAGATGAGCGCGGTGAGATAATACGGGCCCATGTCGAACATCGGGCCGCCACCGACTTGATAGAAAAACTCGGGATCGGGGTGCCAGCGTTCTGTTCCGGCGCTGAGCATAAATGCTGTCGCCGCGAGCGGTTTCCCAATCACGCCGTCGTCGATCAATTTCCGACAGGTCTGCAATCCGGCTCCCAAAAACGTGTCGGGCGCGCAGCCGATCCGCAGGCCCTTTTTTGAGGCGAGTTCGATTAGATTCTGGCCGTCTTGCAGGGAAACGCCGAGCGGCTTCTCGTTGTAAGCGGATTTGCCCGCGTTCAAAATCTGCGTCGCCACGGACGCGTGAGCGGCGGGAATGGTCAGGTTAACGAGGATCTTGATCTCCGGATGCGCCAGGATTTCGTCGACGCTCAGCGCCTCGGCGATGCCGTATTCGGCGGCCTTGTTTTTGGCTCGAGTGAGATCGATATCAGCGACGGCGACGAGCCGGATGTCGTTGAACGTCGCGCAAGCTTTCGCATAAGCGCCGCTGATATTGCCGCATCCGATGATGCCGATGGGAGTGGGTATTTTTAACATGGTGAAAATCTAGCGCGCCGCCCAGAGCATGCCGCGGAGCATGATCTCGCGAGCCTCGGAAACGCTGAAATCGTCAGCGACATGGCCGAGCGACGAATAGAAAACGCGGCCGAGGCCCCACTGGCGTTTCCAGACGACGGGCATGACGGTGCCGGCGATATGCGGATGGATCGTTCCGTCGAACGTCGTCGTCGCGAGCACGTCATTCGCCGGGTCCACGTGCATGTAATATTGCTCGCTGTGCATCTCGAAATCCTCGATTCCAGCCATGATCGGGTCCTCCGGATTTACGATTTCCACCGTGTAATCAATGATGTTTCCCGGATGCGCGACCCATTGGCCGCCGACCATGAATTGATATTCCGTGGCGTTGCGAAAGGAATCCGCCATGCCGCCGTGCCAGCCTGCGAGACCGGTGCCCGACTCGATTGCTCCGAGCAGGCCTTTGAGTTGTTCCGGCGTGATCGTATCCATCGTCCAGCAAGGAATAATGAGGTCCAGCGCACGCATTTTCCCGGCGTCGAGATACACGTCGAGCGTCTGGCTGATCTCCACTTGAAAGTCCGCCAGCTCGAGCAACGGCGCAAAAATCTGGCAACATTGGACTGGCTGATGACCCTCCCAGCCTCCCGCAACAAACAGTGCTTTTTTCATCGGAGTTGCAGGGTAATGAACAAACGGTTGAATGCAACGCGATATTGCGCAGGCACGACACTGCGGCATATTGACGGACCCCCCCCGGTAACTTCATGTTTCCCCCTCTGTTTCACGCATCGTCGCGCTGCCTCCTATTTTTCATCGGAGTTGCAGCGCTATCGCTGGCTTCAATAGAAACGTCGCGCGCTGCGGATTATTCCGTTTCGACGATTAATCAAACCATCATCCTGACAAATCTTTCCGGGCTGCCGGACACGTTGACGGTCGCGGAAGTGTCTCCCGGAAACATCCAGTTTGGCGCGGTCGGGCGGACGTTTAGCGTGGATGGCGGTGCCGATCTGGCGGATAATTCCGGCGCGATTCCATTGACTGGCGCGACCAGTGTGACCGTGAA
Organism: Spartobacteria bacterium; assembly: GCA_043758065.1. Lineage (GTDB taxonomy): Bacteria > Verrucomicrobiota > Verrucomicrobiia > Chthoniobacterales > DASVRZ01 > DASVRZ01. The sequence goes on from JAYVOE010000041.1 coordinate 18,367, forward strand.
CGGCGGCGTTAGTGCGGACACGATCAACGTCGGCGCGTTCACCACTCCCCTGCCCGATCTGACGATCAATGGCGGCACGGGCGATGACGTGATCAATCTGAACGGAAATATTGCGTTCATCCCCGGCACCAGCCTCGATCTCGATCTCCAGAACGACGGCGTCCCGGTCGGAACCGACGCCATTACCGTGGCTGCGAATGCGCAAATCACTGCGAGCGGGATGGGTCGGATCACGTTGCGCGCGAGCGGGCCGCTGGCTCTGCTGGTCGGTGCGCGTCTGGAAACGGTGAATGGCAATCTGACTTTGGAGGCGAATCAGCAGACGGTGCGCACCATCGGGAGTTTCTTCGGCGTGGAGGTGCGCGGCGGCATGGCTCGCAGCACCGGCACGGGCCTGGTTCGAGTGGTTGGCGCGGGCGGGACCACCGGCGCGCAGCAGCAGGGCGTCAATCTTTCGGTAGGAGGCTCGATCAGCGGCGGCGGCGTTGGAACGACGATCGTGACCGGATTTGGCGGCCTGTCGACGGGAAGTTATAACGCGGGCGTGCATCTTCAGGATGCCAATACGACGATCACTTCCTCCGGGTCGGACGTGAAAGTGAGCGGGACAGCCGGCGGAACGGGGGCGAGCGCATCCAATGTGGGCGTCGATTGTGCGACCGGATCGCGGATCGGTGCGGGCGGCAATGGCAGCGTGGAAGTGAGCGGAGTTGGAGCGGACTCTACCGCATCGCAACAATACGGCGTCTCACTGAACGGAGCGAACACCCTGGTGACTTCCTCCGGCGGTAACGTCTCCGTCAGCGGCACAGGAGGAGGCACCGTCTCATCGGGAGCGAATTACGGCGTCTACGTAACAGGCGCAGCCAAGATCAGCGCTGGAATCAACGGAAACGTCAGCGTCGTCGGCCAGGGCGGAAATTCTACCGGCTCAGGAGCCTCCAATTATGGCGTCATCGTCTCGGGTGTTTCCGGGACGGAAATCACCTCCTCGGGTGGAAACGTCACTGTCGATGGCACGGGCGGTGGCGCGACCACGTCTGGCAGCAACTATGGCGTGTGGGTCTACAGCCCAGGGCAAATCACGGTCGGCGGGAGCGGAAGCATCACAGCCACCGGACGAGGCGGATCGGGCTCCGGTGGAGGTCACTACGGGTTTTATATTTACGGCAGCGGCACGACCGTGGCTTCCAACGGCGGCAACGTTTCCGTGACGGGCATTGGCGGAGGAAAAACGGCGTCGGGTGGCACGAATACGGGCGTGTTTATGTACGGCTCTGGCTCGATCCTCGCGCGGGGCGGAAACATTTCGGTGACCGCCGTCGCCGGAGGGGGCGCGACGAGTAGTTCCAACCGCGGCCTCCAGCTCCAGTCGAGCGCGATCTCCACCACCGGCAATGGGACCATCTCATTGGCTGGAACGGGCGGTGGCGGAACGGGCAACAGCCACGGGGCGCGCGTCGTCGCCGGAGGCACAGTCACGGCAGAAAGCGGCGACATTTCCGTGGCTGGTTTCGTGACCGACGGAACGACGGCCAGCCAGGCGTTCACCCTCTCGAACGCAGCGGGGAATGGCGGAAAAATCCAGACTTCGGGAAACATCGCTGCCGCAGCCAACACCATGGCGATCAGTTCCAGCGGCGTCAGCATGGTTGGCAGTTTCATTAGCCTCCGGCCACAATCGAATGGAACTCCGATCAATTTCGGTTCCACCGTCGACAACACACCCGCCACTTTGGAACTTTCCAATGCGGAAATCGGCGTCGTCACCTGTGGGACGCTGATTCTTGGTGACGTGAACAGCGGTGCGATCACCGTCAGCGCGCCCATCACGCCGACGGGATTTTCCACTCTGGCTTTGCGGAAAAACACCACTTTTATGGCTGCGAGCAGCTTCGAGGCCAGTGTGGGGCCGACCGGGGCGAGTTACAAACGAATCACCGTCAATGGCTCCGCCACCATCACGACCGGCGCCAGCTTCAGCGTCGCCTCCACTGGCGGTTACGTCTGGAATGGCAGCGACAGCTTCACGTTTCTCTCGAGTTCCAGCCCAATCACCGGCACTTTTTCCGGACCGACGCTGACGAATTTCCTCAGTAGCGGTCTCACCGCCAGCCAGAACTACATCGTCGGCGACTTCATCGTAGGTCCGGCTCTAACTCCGCTGCAAATTTGGCGTCAACGCTGGTATGGCACCACCAGCAATACCGGCAACGCATCCGACACCGCTGCGCCCTACGGAAATCAGATCCCGAATCTCGTCGTCTTCGCCTTCTTCGGTCCCGACGGAAATCCGCAAACCGTCAACCCCAGCCAATTGCCTCAGCCGCAAATCTCCGGCAACTCTTTGACTTGCCAATTCACCGAACCGTCCGGCGTCAGCGGCATCACCTATCACGGCGAATCCAGCACTTCCCTGAGTGCCGGAACGTGGCAATCTGTCGCCGATTCTGGACTCGCTCCGCAGCACATTTTCCAGGTGCCGATCCTCGGGAACCAACAACTGTTCTTCCGATTCCGCGTCACCGCCCCTTAGCGAGGCCGCCCCGGTTTTAGGCAGTGGGGAAAAAGTGAGCGGAGTGCGAACGGACTCAGCGAAAACGCAGGCTCCACGAGCCGCTCCACCGGGGGAATGGCTCATTTCGGTGGTGTAATGACCGATTTCGCAACCGTAACGATCGATTTCGCGAGTGTCACAGGCGATTGCGCCGCTGTAACTGGCTATTTATAGACAGTAACGGCCGATTTCCGCGATGTAATGGTCAATTGCAGCCACGTAACGGGCGATTTCTCCGCTGTAACGCCCGATTTCTTCGCTGTCAGGGCGCGTTTCTTCGATGTAAAACCGCGTTTCTTCGACGTCAGGTGGCAGCTTTTTTCCAGCGGAGTTCCAGTGAACTCTGGCGAACCGGACGCGATTAGACCGCGACCATCGGCTGCGAGCGCTTGCGGGCGTTCGCATTGAGGATCTTCTTGCGGAGTCGCAGGGAAATGGGCGTGACTTCGACGTATTCGTCGGGCGCGATGTATTCCAGCGAACGCTCCAAAGTCATGGTGAGCGGAGGCGAGAGCGAGATGCCTTTGCCGTCGCCAGTGGAGCGCATGTTGCTGAGCTTTTTCGCTTTGCACGGGTTGCAAGGCATGTCGTCAGGACGGGCGTTTTCACCGATGATCATGCCTTCGTAAACTTCGACGGCTGCGGCGATGAAAAGGCGTCCGCGTTCTTGCAGCGGTTCGAGCGAATACGCGGTGCTGACGCCGCCTTCCATGGCGATGAGGACGCCGTTGAAACGGGTCGGGATGTCGCCTTTGTGCGGGGCATATTCCTTGAAAATGTGGGACATGATGCCGTGGCCTTTGGTGGCGTTGACGAGGTCGGTCTCGAAGCCGATCAGGCCGCGAGTTGGGACGACGGCGACGACGGAAACGTTGTTTGTCTGGTGATCCATGCTGACGATTTCCGCTTTGCGAGCGGCTAACGATTGCAGAATCGAGCCGAGGTTTTCCGAGGGGACATCGATGTAAAGGTTTTCGAGCGGTTCCTCGAGTTTGCCTTCCGCGTCGCGCTGGAAAATGACTTCCGGACGCGAAACGAGGAGCTCGAAGCCTTCACGGCGCATTTGCTCGACGATGATCGCGATCTGCATTTCGCCACGGGCTTTGATTTCAAAGTGACCGGCGAGTTCGGTTTCGTTGACGAGGATGGAGACGTTGGTGCGGGTCTCGCGGATGAGGCGTTCGCGAATCTGACGCGCCGTGAGCAATTTGCCTTCGCGACCAGCCAGCGGGCCGTCGTTGATGCAAATTTTCATGCTGATCGTCGGCGGATCGATGTCCACGAACGGAACCGCCGGGCGGTCTTCCATATCGGTGAGCGTTTCGCCAATGTAGGCGTCTTCAAACCCGCAGAGACCGATGATGTCGCCTTCGCTGGCGTTTTTAATTTCGGTTTTCAGAAGGCCTTGGTGGCCAAATAGTGCAGTAACGTTGGTGCGTTCGCGGCGACCATCGAGGTGAATACAAACAATGCTGTCGCCTAGTTTGACCCGGCCGGAAATGATGCGACCGAAAGCGATACGTCCGAGGTAATCCGAGTAATCGAGGTTCGAAACGAGCATCTGGAAAAAGCTGTGATCTGCCTTTTTCGGAGCGGGGATGTGCTTCACGATGGCGCGGTAAAGCGGCTCCATGTTTTCGCTCGGCTGATCGATTTCATCCTTCGCATAACCAGCCTTCGCACTGGCGTAAACGACCGGGAAATCGAGCTGGAGATCGCTCGCGCCGAGTTCCATGAAGAGCTCGAACACCATGTCGAGGACTTTGTGCGGACGGGCGTTTTCGCGGTCGATCTTGTTAATGACGACGATGGGTTTCGCGCCATTTTCGAGGGCTTTACGGAGAACAAACTTGGTCTGCGCCTGCGGTCCGTCGTGCGAATCGACGACCAAAAGCACGCCATCGACCATCTTCATGATGCGCTCCACTTCGCCACCGAAATCGGCGTGGCCGGGGGTATCGACGATGTTGACGTGATATTCGTGCCACTGGAATGCGGCGTTTTTCGCTTTGATCGTGATGCCTTTTTCGCGCTCCAAATCCATGGAATCCATGATGCGATCTTCGGTGGCCTTGGCCTCGTTGGCGCGGAAAGTGCCGGATTGTTTGAGGAGCTGATCGACGAGCGTGGTCTTGCCGTGGTCGACGTGGGCGATGATTGCGATGTTGCGAATGTGGTCCATAAAATGCGGTCTTTCCCGTGTGGGGGAAAGGGCCGGGAATATGGACGCGCGGGGCAGATGCGTCAACGTGGCATTTCAGGTTTCCGCCAATCGGGAAATGCGACGGCTATTTTTCCAGCGGAGTTGCATTTGTATCACCCGGAAGCTGCGGAGAAACGTAAGCCATAGTGACCATGGACACGCCTTTGGAAATCCCGAGTGAAATACCGATCATCGTTCTGCCGCAGGCGGTGCTGTTTCCAAATTCGCTGCTGCCGCTGCATATTTTCGAGGAACGTTATCGCGCCATGCTGAGCACCGCGCTCGACGGACCGCGCATCTTTGGCGTCGCCCAAACCCTCGAATGGGGCGACCCGGAGCAGCCCGTTCCGGACCTCGCCCCCGTCATGGGCATTGGCGTGATCCGCGCTTGCGTGGGCCGGCCCGAGGGAACGTCGGACCTGATTTTGCAAGGTCTTGCCCGTGTCCAAATCGTCGGCGAGACGCAATCTGAGCCGTTTCGCACCGTGCAAATCAAGGCGGTTCCGACCGAAATTGGCGATACGACTCAAACTCAAATCCTGGCCAGCCAACTCCGCGAACAAAGCCGCGCCCTGCGCCAGCGGGGATATCAGATGCCGCAAAAAATGGATCAATACCTCGAGAGCGTCGATGATCCAGAAGTCATCGGCGACCTGATGGCGGCGGCGTTTATCCAAGACCCGGAGATCCGACAGGAAATTCTGGAAACATCGGACCTCGAGTCGCGTCTCGAAATCGTCCTCGCCGCGATCAAAGACCTGACTGCACCCTAACTCGGCTCCGTTTTTTCCCGCTGCGTTTTGGAATAATTGCGTGCGCCGAAAATCGCCGTCCCGACCCGGACCAGCGTCGAGCCTTCCTCGATCGCGACCTCGAAATCGCCGCTCATGCCCATGCTTAGATGCGTCAGCGGAATGTTCTGTTCCGTCGCGAGTTCGTCGCGCAACTCGCGGAGTTCACGAAAAAATGGCCGCGACGTCTCAGCTTCCTCAGCATAAGGCGCGATGGTCATGAGCCCGTCGATTTGCAGACGTGGCAGCGCGATTAGTTTTTCCATCTGAGTTCGAAGCAACTCTGGCTTGAAGCCAAATTTCGACGCTTCGCCCGCGACATTGACCTCGAGGAGCACCTTCGGAAATGATCCGAGTTCCATCGCAATCCGGTCGATTTGTATGGCGAGTTCCAGCGAATCGACGCTGTGAATCATCTCGAAAAGCGGCAGCGCGTGGCGGATTTTATTGCTCTGAAGATGACCGATCAAATGCCAGCGCAAATCCGATGGCGCATCGGGAATTTTCGCGCGCGCTTCTTGCACTTTGTTCTCGCCGAAAAGCCGTAACCCGCATTCCCGCGCCTCGCGAACCGCTTCGACGGGATGCGTTTTCGAGACGGCGATGAGTTCGATCTCACTCGGATCACGGCCCGCACGTTTGGCAGCGTTTTTCATTCGAGTTCGAATCGAATCCACCGCGTCGGCCATGTTGGAAAAAGGCGTGCTCATTTGCCGAAAAGGTTTAATAGTCAATCGCAGTCGGCGCCATGCAAATTGAGACTTTTCAGATATTTTTCGATTTGGTGGAGACGGCCAGCTTTTCGCGCGCCGCAGAAATGCACGGGATTACGCAAAGTGCCGTCAGCCAGCAGATTCGGGCGCTCGAGCAAAAGTTCAAAGTGACGCTGATCGAGCGCGGGAAGAAGAACTTTTCCGTGACGGAAGAAGGCCGCGCCATGCTCGTCGCAGCGGGGGAGATTTTGCGGACTTACGATTCGCTAGGAGAGCGATTGGAGGAGTTGAAAACGCGGATTTGCGGCAAAATTCAGATCGCAGCCGTGCACAGCATCGGGCTGCACGAGTTGCCGCCGTATTTGAAGGAATTCAAAAAAAAATATCGCGACGTGGAAATCACGCTGGAGTTTTTGCGCTCGGCGCAGGTCTATCAAGCCGTGCTCGATGGACGCGTCGATCTCGGCCTCGTGGCGTATCCGATGGAGCGGAGAGGTATCGAAGTCGAATCATTTTGGAAAGATAAGTTGGTCCTGATTTGTCCGCCGTCGCATCGGTTTTCGGGTCGTGAACGGGTGCGTTTGCGCGACCTTGATGGAGAGAAATTCGTTTCGTTTAGCTACGATCAGCCGACCCGCAAAGCGATCGACCAAATGATCGCCAAAGAAGGCATTCGCATCCAAATCGCGATGGAGTTTGATAACATTGAGACGGTGAAACGCGTCGTTGCGATCGAGAGCGGGATCGCGCTGGTTCCACGAGCGGCGGTGAAAGAAGAAGTGCGCGCCGGAACGCTCGTCGCCGTGGAAGTCGTCGGAGCCGATATGTGGCGTCCGCTGGGGTTGTTGATGAAAAAAAAGAAAGCTCTGACCGCCGCTCAATCTGCTTTCATTGCGCTCCTGCGTCACACGCGGCAAAATTGGTGAAATGACTTGCCGCGGATTCTCATTTGAGTTCCATTGGAATCATGAAAACCACTGTGGATATTCCAGAAAACGATCTTTTGGATGCAATACGATTGACCGGAGCGAAGACAAAACGCGATGCCATCGTCACCGCGCTCCAGGATTTCAATCGCCGAAAAAAGATGGCTGAGCTGGTGAAATATACGGGAACCTTCGAGTCGATGATGACCAACGAAGAGATCGAAGCGCTCAACGATCTGGATGATCACAATAATACTCCATGACTTTAGTGGACACCTCCTCGTGGATTCACCAACAGCGCAGGAAGGGCGATCCGATTATTCAAAAACGAGTGGAAGCGTTGCTTCAAACGGGTCTCGCTGCATGGTGCCCGGTGACGCGCCTGGAACTTTGGGCGGGAGTCAGAAATGAACGCGAGCGACAGGTTTTACGCGATTACGAGCAGGTGATTCCTGAACTGCCAATCAATGATGAAATTTGGGAATTGGCCTGCGACTTGGCAGATCAGGGACGCGCCAAAGGTAAAACTTTTCCCACCAACGACTTACTGATCGCGGCCTGTGCGGCTTATCACAAGGTCGAGTTGGAACATTCCGACAAACATTTTGACGAAATCTTAAAACTCAAAGCATGAACACACCAGCTATCGGCATCATTGGAGGTAGCGGTCTTTACCAGATCGAGGGAATGACGGAGACGCAGGAACTGACGGTCGAGACGCCTTTTGGTTCACCGAGCGATGTGATTGTCGGCGGCATGTTGGCGGGGCGGCAGGTGTATTTTTTACCGCGTCATGGTAAGGGCCATCGGATTTTGCCGCAGGAAATCAATCATCGGGCAAACATTTATGCGCTGAAATCGCTCGGAGTCGCATGGATTATTTGCGTCACCGCCGTTGGCAGTTTGAAAGAGGAATTTCCGCCGCGTCACATCGTTTTGCCGGATCAATATTTCGACCGGACAACGCATCGCGAAGGTCACACTTTCTTCGGAAAAGGCATCGTGGCGCATGTCGGTTTTTCTGATCCGACTTCCAATGAACTCAGAGGTTTGCTGACCAAAGCGTTGAGCGAGAGGGATTTGCCTCACACGAACGGCGGGACTTACGTCAACATGGACGGTCCCGCATTTTCCACCCGCGCCGAGTCGAACGTGCATCGCCAGCTCGGTTTCGACGTTGTTGGCATGACGAATCTGCCCGAAGCCAAGCTCGCCCGCGAAGCCGAAATCGCTCTCGCCACGCTCGCCATGGTTACCGATTACGACTGCTGGAAAGTCGATGAGGAACCCGTCAGCCTGCCCACCGTCATCGGCCATCTCGTGGCGAATGCAGACAGAGCGAAGGAAATCCTCCGCCGCGTCATCCCGACTTTACCGACCGTGGCCAATTGGCCGGAACACACCGCGCTCGAGACCGCCATCGTCACGCAACGCTCCTTTTGGCCGGAAGAAACTAGTCGCAAACTCGAAGCCATCCTTTATCGTTTTCTCCAGCCAAAATGAAGTCCTCCATATCGTTCTTACTCGCCTCAGTTTTTGGTTTCGCTCTGACCGCGTGCGCTCAGGACGCTCTTCCCACTCCGCGTCAGCTTGAGTCGACTCCAACTCCGATCACTTCTTTGCCTGCCCCGAAACCCTTGATCAACCCTCCACATACCCTCACCGCCGATCCCGAGATTTCGATGGCCAACTTCACTCCCGGCAAAGCCAATACTTACGCGCAAGTCCACATTCAAGGGCCGTATCTGGCGATGACATTCGACGACGGCCCGAGCGCCGAATACACCGCGACGCTCCTCGACGAATTGAAAAAGCGGAACATGAAAGTCACGTTTTTCCTCGTCGGCCAGAACGTCGTCGATCACCCGGATCTGGTGAAACGCATGGTCGCGGAGGGTCACGAAGTCGCCAACCATTCGTGGTCGCATCCGGCGTTTGCCAAGATGGGCGAGGCCGCCGTTCGCAACGAAATCCAGAAAACGCAGGACGCCATCGCCGCCGCCTGCGGAGTGACGCCGACCCTGATGCGCCCGCCCTACGGCTCGATCACGCAATCGCAGAAAAAATGGATCCCCGAGGAGTTTGGAACTCAAATCATTTTGTGGTCCGTCGATCCCGAAGATTGGAAAAGACCGGGTGAAAGCGTGGTGCGTTCCCGGATTGTTAGTGGAGCCGCCGATGGGGCAATCATTCTCGCGCACGACATCCACGGCAGCACCGTTCGAGCGATGCCGGAGACGTTCGATCAGTTGATCGCGAAAGGTTATAAATTTGCCACGGTCTCCGAATTACTCGCCATGGAAAGGCCGAAAGCTGCGGCGACGCCGAGAGTTCTTGCGAAAGCTGCCGACGCCGAGAATACGCCCAAACTCCGATCAAAAAAGGCCCAATGAGCCTCGGGGCGGACTACCTGCAAGCGCGCGCCGCCCTGCAAAACGCGCTGGCTGATCTGGCCAATCTCGCCCGCGCCAGCAAGGCGGAAGACGCGACTTCCAGCACACTCGAAGCCCTGGCGCGCCAACTCAACGAGCCCTTTCTCTTCGTCGTTGCCGGGGAGGTGAAAGCGGGGAAATCGTCGCTCCTGAACGCCATTTTCGGACAGGAATTTTGCCGCGTCGATGTCCTGCCCGCGACCGACCGGATTTACCTCTTCAAATACGGCGAGACCGAGGAAAACATCGACATCAACACGCACTTCGCCGAGCTGCATCGCCCGATCGAGTTTCTGCGCGACTTCAACATCGTCGATACGCCTGGCACGAACTCGATCATCGCTGAGCACCAGGAAATTACAGAGCGCTTCGTTCCGCTGGCTGACCTGATCCTGTTCGTCTTCAGCGTGACCAATCCATGGGGCGCGTCGGCGTGGGAATTCATGGCGTTTATCCAGCAAAAATGGCTGAAAAAAGTCGCGTTCGTCGTGCAGCAAGCGGACCTGCGTTCTTCATCGGAGTTAGAGCGGATTGAGAGCCATTTGCGCCAGACTTCGCTGCAAAAACTCGGCGTCGAGTGTCCGGTTTTTTCCGTTTCTGCCAAGCTCGCACTGGAGTCGCGGCAGACGGGCGACAGAGATCAATGGAACTCGAGTCAGTTTCAAAAGCTGGAGGATTTTATCAATCACGCTGTCGCAGGCGGCGAGATGCGACAGGAAAAACTTGCCTCGATTAGACGCACGGCCGGCGTCGTGTTGAAGGATTTGCAGCAGAAAACGAAGAACGCGCTCGCCATTATCGAACAGGATTTTGTTCGCCTCACCGAGCTGAAAACCATTCTCGCACAGCGTCGGGAACAATCGCTCCGCCAAATCGGCGGCTTCCTTCGCACCGTCGAGCAAGCCTGCGACAAATGCCGGATTCGCGGGGAGGAAGTGCTTAAGGAACGCCTCACGTTGATGGGCGCGTTTAAGCTGATGCTTCACAAAGGCGAGTGGCAGCAGGATTTCCAAAAACGCGTCGAGAGCGACCTTCAGGAAGCAGTCCAGCGCGAGATTACACGCGGGCTGGATCTCATTGAAGGTGACCTGAAATCCCTCTGGCAATCGCTCCACGAGAGTCTGCAACGCGGCTTCACTGGCGACAGCGTTGACCGCCTGCAAACCGCCCGTCTGTTCCTCGATCAACGCGCCGAGATTGTCCGCAAACTCGACCTCACGCTGCTCGAGCAAATGTCCGATCGGAAGATAGAAACCCAACTCAAATCACTTTTTGGCGAGACCGCCGCGTGGTTGCGCATTCCCGGAGCGGTCGCCGCCGTCGGCGGAGTCGCCACGGTCGTTGCCGCCCTCACGCACGTGGCGATCTTGGACGTCACCGGCACCGTTGCCGCCATTGGAGCCATCGGCGGAACGGTCGTCGCCATCTTCAAACGCAGCCAAATCCTCCGCGAATACGCCCAACAAATGACGCAGAAACGCGACGCGCTGGTTGCCGCCCTCGACGACCAACTGAAACACGCCATCGCGTTGTTTTACCAGGATCTCGCCAGCACCTTCGCGCCATTGGAAGATTTCTGTAACGCCGAAAAAGCCCGCTTCGAGCCCCTCGTCCAGAATGCACTGGAACTCGAATCAAAACTGTTGTGAAAGAATGGCTCAGCTATCGCCTCCTCGTATTTCATGAAATTAGCTAGCTTCGAATCCATCGTTCAGGTGCTGAATGACGCACAAGTTCGCTTTATCGTCGTCGGAGGTATTGCCGTCGCCGCTCACGGTTACCTTCGGCACACGAAAGATGTGGATCTGGTAATCGACCTGCTCCCGGAGAACATTACCAGTGCGATGCATGCACTCGAAAAACTCGGCTATTTTCCCCGTGTTCCAGTCACCCCTGAACAATTCGGAGATGGTCCTACGCGAGCAAAGTGGATCGAAGAAAAGCACATGCTTGTCCTGAACTTGTTTAGCGACCTTCATTGGCAAACGCCGATTGATGTCTTCGTTTTTGAGCCGTTTCCCTTCGCCGGTGAATACCAGAGGGCTTCCCTCGAAGAAGTTGCGCCAGGGATTTCCGCGCGGATCGTATCCCTAAAAACGTTGCTCCAGATGAAGAAAGAAGCAGGACGACCTCACGACCTTATTGACATCGAACAGCTCAGTCTGAGAGGAGAACATTATGAGTGAACCTTTGAACTGGCGCATTCCGTTGGAGGCGAAAGATTGGCAGTGTGGATGGGAGTCGAGTCGTCGTTTTCAGCTCAATTATTGGGCTTCCTTACCTCTGCGTGCGAAACTCGAGGCCATTGAGGAGATGGGAGAACTCTCCGAACGTTTTTCAAGCCGTATGAAGAAATCCGCTCCGGACACGAATCACCTCGGCTGATAACTGCTTGGCTTTCAATACCAAACAAAACAGCCGCAAACTTTCGTCTGCGGCTGTTCGATAAAGAGATCGTCTCGGGCGATTAGCGCTTGGAGAACTGGAAGCGCTTGCGGGCACCGGGTTGACCCGACTTTTTGCGCTCTTTCATACGCGGGTCGCGAGTGAGAAGGCCATCTTCCTTCAGCGTGCCGCGTAGAGCGGGATCAAATTGGAGCAGGGCACGGGAAACAGCCAACTTCACGGCTCCAGCCTGGCCGTTGACGCCACCGCCGGAGGTCTTCACACGAAGGTCGAATTGATTGATCGTCTTCGCCGTGTGGAACGGGTGCAGAACGATGTTTTGCAGGTTCAGCGTTGGAAAATAGTCTTCGAAGGACTTGCCGTTGACTTCGATTTTGCCGTTGCCAGCGACGAGACGGATGCGGGCGACAGCCGTTTTGCGGCGACCAGTGGCGGTGTATTCCTGTGTGGTGGACATAAATTAAGCGATGGCGATGGCCGCTGGATTCTGGGCGACGTGCGGGTGCTCGGCACCGGCGTAAACTTTCAATTTGGTGTAAGTGGAACGGCCCAGGCGATTGTGAGGGATCATTCCGCGAACGGCACGCTCGATGAGTAGCTCGGGATGACGCGCCTGGCGGGCCTTAAACGTCTCGGATTTATGGCCGCCGACGAAACCGGAGAAACTCATATATTCCTTGGCGACTTCTTTTTTACCGAGGACTTTGACTTGCTTGGCATTGATCACGACGACGAAATCGCCCGTATCCACATGCGGCGTGTAGATGGCCTTGTGCTTGCCACGAAGCAGGGTGGCGGCCCGCTCGGCGACCCGTCCGAGGACTTGATCCTTGGCGTCGATGATCCACCATTTGCGGGTGACTTCGTTGGCTTTAGCTGAAAATGTGCTCATAAATGCGGTTCCCGAGACTTCTGCAAGGGGCGGTGAAATTAGGGAACGCTCTGCCGGTTGTCAAACGGAAATACGCGGTTATTTCGCCGTGATTGCACTGGAACTCGAATCACTTTTCCCGTCGCGCCGGATAAATTCCCCGGCCAAGGCCGTGTAAGCGAACGCTGCCAGACTGCTCGGATCGTATTCGATGATCGGTTTGCCAAAGCTCGGCGCCTCGCCCAGACGCACGGAACGCGGGATCACGGTCGTGTAAATCAGCTCGGGAAAATGGGACTTCACCTCGGCGACCACCTGTCGGCTCAGGCTCGTCCGGTTGTCCACCATCGTCATCACGATGCCTTCGATTTTCAGTCCGCTATTCACCGGCTGCAATTGTTCGACCACGCTCATGATTCGCGTGAGGCCTTCCAAAGCAAAAAATTCCGCCTGCAACGGAACCAGCACCATATCAGCGGCAGCGAGCGCGTTCGTCATCAATATCCCGAGCGACGGCGGGCAATCGAGCAAAATGAAATCATAGGCCGCTTTTTTTCGCAGCGGCGCGAGCGCATTTTGCAAACGAACGAGGTGATCGTCCAATCGCGCCACCTCGATTTCCACTCCAGCTAGATCCAAATCTGCGGGAACGAGCGACAGATTCTCGAAACGCGTCTGCACCACGTTATCCGCCAGCTTCGACTCGCCCAACAACGGCCCGTAAGAGCTCTTTTCCTCGGTTTCTGCCTGCCCAAGCGCGCTGGTCGCGTTGCCCTGCGGGTCGAGGTCGATCAGGAGAATTTTTCGGCCCATTGCAGCCAGGCACGCGGCCAGATTGACCGATGTGGTGGTTTTTCCAACACCGCCTTTTTGATTGGCAACAGCGACGATTTTCATGGAATGCGACTCGGGGGACGGCGAGTAAACCGCACTTCCTCCGCGGCGACAAATCAATTTCAGCGGAATCCAGGTCCAATCGGGCTCCAGTTTCGTTTTCAATCAAATGTTCACCGCTGAAAAGATTCGCCGCCTGCTCTGGGGAACGCTGGTTTTCTGGACGTGCCTGCTCGGCGTTTTGATGGTGTTCGACCTCGGCGAAGCGCAGGTGAATGCACTGCAACTCAGCTCATTTTTTAGCCGGATTTTGCAAGCGGCCGACGTCATCTGGATCGGGCTCGCCGCAGCGTTCGTCTATTTTTATTTGATCCGCCACGAAGGAATCGCCGCGGCCCGCCGCGCGACGATAGCGATCTTACTCGGATCATTTTTCGTGTCGTTGCTGAGTTTGCGAACTGGTTTCCCGCTTGGGCCGCTCATTTATACCGCGCGCCTTGGAACGCGACTGGCCGGCGTTCCGTTCGGCGTTCCCCTGCTCTGGCTGGTCGTCGTGGTCTGCGCGCGTTACGTCGTGCTCCATTTGTTGACTCACGCCAAACGCTGGCAAATCGCTCTCGGCGGCGGGTTTCTCGCGGCCACGACCGACATCGCCCTCGAATGGATTGCCTGGAAAATCCGCGTCTGGTGGCTTTGGTATTTCCCGTTGGCCAACACCCCCGACTGGCCGCCGCTGCGAAATGTCGCGACGTGGTTTCTGCTCTCGGCGCTTTTCATCGGAGTTGCATTCCCCTCAGCGCGCCCGGTCGGCAAACACTGGAAACCCGTCCTGTTTCTCGCCGCGATGAACCTGCTTTTTTGGCTGACGATTGCCCTGCGACTCCGATGAAACCCGACCCGAGTGGCGTTATTCCACGGTGACGCTTTTGGCGAGATTGCGGGGTTTGTCCACGTCGCGTCCAAGCGCAACTGCGGTGTGGTAAGAGAGGAGTTGCAGTGGAATGACGGTGAGGAGCGGGCTGAGGAAATCCGGGCAACGCGGGATGTGGATGACGTCTTCGGTAAGGCGCGAAAGCTCGGTTTCCCCTTCGGTGCCGATGGCGATGACCGGGCCCTGGCGGGCTTTGACTTGCTCGATGCTGTTCAGGTTCGCCTCAAAAACGCCGTCGCTCGGGGCGATGAAGACGCTGGGCAGGCCGGGCTCGACGAGGGCGATGACGCCGTGTTTGAGTTCGGCGCTGGGGTAGCCCTGGGCGGAGATGTAGGTGATTTCTTTCATCTTCAGCGCGCCTTCGAGGGCGATGGGGAAGTTGTATTGGCGGCCGAGGAAGAGCATGGACTTGGCGTCGGCATGTTTTTCCGCGATGTGGCGGATGTGTTCGCTCTGTTCCAATATGCGGGCGATCTGGTCGGGGATGGCTTCGAGCGCTTTGACGATGGCGAGTCCTTCCGTCGCGGAGAGGTGGCGAATACGTCCGAGCAAGAGCGATATCAGCGTGAGGACGGCGACCTGGCTGGTGAAAGATTTCGTGGCGGCGACGCCGATTTCGGGCCCGGCGTGCATGTAAACTCCGGCGCCGCATTCGCGAGCAATGGTGCTGGCGACGTTGTTGCAAATGCCGAGGGTGCGCTGGCCTTTGCGTTGCGCTTCGCGGACGGCCGCGAGGGTGTCGATGGTTTCGCCGCTTTGCGAAATGGCGAAGACCAGCGTGTCCTTGCTCATCGGGAGATTGCGGTAACGGAATTCGCTGGCGATTTCGACTTCGGCGGGAAGGTGCGCGAGCGATTCGATGAGGTATTCGCCGACGAGACCTGCGTGCGACGCAGTGCCGCAACCGGTGAGGACGACGCGTTCGACGGAGCGAAGTTCCTGCGGAGTCATGTTGAGTCCGCCCAGAATCGCGGTCGAATCTTCGTGGGAAAGTCGGCCGCGCAGTGCATCGCGGACGCTGTTCGGCTGCTCGTAGATTTCCTTGAGCATGTAATGCGGAAACGCTCCAAGCTCGATGTCGTCGCTGGTGAATTCAACCTTGGTGACCTCATAACTTCCCGTCACGGCACCGACCAGACTCGTGATCGAGAAATCATCGCGCCCGACCGTGGCGATGTCGTAGTCCTTCAAATAAATCACTTCTCGAGTGTGGGCGACGATCGCTTGCGGATCGCTTGCGAGATAGTTTTCGCCTTTGCCGAGGCCGACGACGAGCGGACTGCCGCGCCGCGCCCCGATCAAAACATCGGGCACATCGAGGTGCATGACGGCCAGGCCATACGTGCCGATGACTTCTTTTAACGCCGCGCGCACGGCTTCGAGCAGCCGCGTCTTGGAATGCGCCCCGCCCGCTTCGTCGTAAAATTTCCCAATGGAATGCGCCAGCACCTCGGTGTCGGTCTGGCTTTCAAAGGTGTGACCCGCCGCGACGAGTTCGTTCTTGATCGACTGATAATTCTCGATGACGCCGTTGTGAACAATCGCCAGCCGACCGCTCGCGTCCCTGTGCGGATGGGCGTTCGCCTCCGTGGCCGGACCATGCGTAGCCCAACGCGTATGGCTGATTCCGACCGTGCCGTGAATCGGTTCTAACTCGAGTCTTTCCGCCAGGTTGGCGATGCGCCCGACGCTTTTGCGAATCTCCATTTCCCCATTAAAAAGCGTTGCCACGCCCGCCGAATCATAGCCGCGATATTCCAGGCGGCGCAGTCCGTCCAATAAAATGGGCGACGCTTCAGCGCGTCCGATATAACCAACAATTCCACACATAATGCCGGAAGCGTAGGGGCAAAACCCGAGCGTGAAAAGTGAAAGGTTGGCGTGACATTCCCGTTCAAAACGATAAGACTGCAACTCCGATGGAAACTCCCACCCTCCCCTCAATCGTCCGGAAAACCCTCGCCGTTATCATGGGTGGCGGAGCCGGTTCGCGGCTTTATCCACTCACCAAAGACCGCAGCAAACCAGCCGTCCCACTCGGTGGAAAATATCGCATCGTCGACATCCCGATTTCCAATTGCCTGAACTCCGGCCTGCGGAAAATCTACGTGCTCACGCAGTTCAACAGCACGTCGCTCCACCGGCACATCAACGCGAGTTATCAGTTCGATCATTTCACCAAAAGTTTCGTCGAGATTTTGGCCGCGCAGCAAACTCCAGAGGGGTCCCATTGGTATCAGGGAACGGCCGACGCCGTCCGGCAAAACATGCGCTATTTCCTCGAGGATCCGTATGAATATTACATCGTTCTGAGCGGCGATCAGCTCTATCGAATGGACTACGCAGAGCTGTTGTCGAGCCACGTCAAATCCGGTGCCGACATCACATTGGCGACCATTCCCGTGGCACGCGCGGCAGCGAGTGATTTCGGAATCATGGACAGCGACGCCGATTACAAGATCACGCGTTTCGTCGAGAAACCGAAGGACGAAGACGTCCTCGATAGCCTGAAAATCCCAGCGGATTTGCTGAAAAAACTCGGCCAGGCACCCGACGCCGATCTCTATCAGGCCTCCATGGGCATCTACGTTTTCAATCGCAAAGTCCTTGAGGAATGCCTCGATAACGACTTCGCGGATTTCGGCAAACATATCATTCCAACTGCGATCCAGGAGCGGCACGTCAGCGCCTACATCTTCCAAGGTTACTGGGAAGACATCGGCACGATTCGCGCCTTTTTTGAGGCGAACCTGAAGCTCACCGACCTCGTTCCCGAGTATTCGTTTTTTGAAACCAACAGCCCGATTTACACGCATCGCCGCTTCCTGCCCGCGACGAAAATCAACGGCGCCATGGTTCGCCAGGCGATCATTTCCGACGGCTGCATCATCTCCGATTGCTCCATCGAGCGCTGCGTCATCGGCATCCGCTCGCTCATCAACAGCGGCGCCACCGTGCGCCACTCCGTCATCATGGGCAGCGACCTTTACGAGACCACGCCTCCCGCCGGTTTGCCCGCGATTGGCATTGGAAAAAACTGCGTCGTGGATCGCGCCATCATCGACAAAAACGCCCGCATCGGCGACGGCTGCGTCATCACGCCCGAGGGAAAACCGGACAACATGGACGGCGACGGATTCTTCGTGCGCGACGGCATCATCGTCATCCCAAAAAACGGCGTTATCGCTGCCGGTCGCTGGATCTAGATCAACGCCGCCGAAGTTTTCGAAACAACGCCCGCGCTTCTTCGATTCCTAACATCGCGGAGATTGCAAAGTAACTCGCACCAAAAACCGGCAGAACGACGGCAGCGCGTAGAATCGGATGTAACTCGACTGGTAAAACTAGTCTGACGATCCATGCGAGTGAGGCTGCTAACAAAGCTGCACTCCAAAGCTTGATTGTTAGTGAGGCGGACAACCCGGTGCGACCGATTTTTTGATTCAACTTCCGGCGCAAGAGATGGAACTCCAGCCAGCCTGCAACTCCAGCTGAAGCGGTCAAACCAACGCCGCCCCAGAGTGCGCTCCAGCCCATCCAGCGCGGTAAAAACACGGCTGCAAAAAATGCGAGTGACGTTCCGACTAACACGCGCAGGATGGCAAATCGGAGCGGCGTTTTCGTGTCTTGCAATGCATAAAAGGTGGAAGCGTAGAGCCGAGCGAGCGTCACTGCTAGAAGTCCCACGGTGTAACCAGCGAGAATGGCCCAAACGAACTTCGCATCTGACGCCGTGAATTTCCCCGTTTGAAACAAGGCGGCCACCAGCACATCGCCCAAGGTTAGGAAAGCTATTGCGGATGGGACGATAAAAAAAGCGATCCGAGTTAGACCGCGATCCAGGCGTTTCCGTAGATAGGAATGCACTTCTTCGTCCGTCCCTTTTGCCGAGGACATCTCGGGTAATTCCGCTGCGGAAACGGACATGCCAAACAGGCTCACCGGCAACGTGTAGAGAACCTGCGCATAGCTCAACGCGGCCACGGTCCCGA
>JAYVOE010000042.1:0-1956 GCA_043758065.1 Spartobacteria bacterium
CGTGCCTCCATCGACGGCGAGCCCGGTTTCTCCGCCGACGATCTGGAACTCCATCGCGACGGTCCCTCCTACACCTACGACACCGTCGCCGCGTATCGCGAGAAACTTCCCGACGCCGAGCTGTTCTACTTCATTGGAGCCGACAATTCACCCGCCCTCCACACCTGGCATCGCATCGACGAGTTGAAACAGCTTGTCGCCCTCGTCGTGCTCGACCGAAGTGATGCGACTTCCAGTGAACTCTACCCCACCGTCTTTGGACGGTTCGACATCTCGGCCTCGGAAATCCGAAACCGGGTTGCCAAGGGACGTTCGATTCGTTATCTAGTAACACCGCCTGTGGACGACCTGATCCAGCGGCATCACCTCTACCGAAATTCCCATTAAACTAACCTCCGAAGAACTCGCCCGGGCCTGCGCCCATTTCGCGGCTGAAAAAAAAGCCGAGAACCTCGTCGTCCTCGATCTGCGAGGCATCTCCACTTTCACCGATTTCTTCGTCGTCTGCTCGGGAACCGCCGACCCGCATCTGAAAGCCATCGCGGGCTCGATTCGCGAAGGCTTGCGCGACGATTACGCGGTCACTCCGCTCGCCGTCGATGGCTACCCCGCGAGCCAATGGATGATCCTCGATTACATCCAGGTCATCGTGCACATTTTCCACGAGGCGAAACGCGATTTCTACGATCTCGAAACGCTCTGGAACGACGCGCCACGTCTCAAACTCGAGACGCCGGAACCCACTCCGCTCTAACTCGGATGAACTTACTCGTCGAAACGGAGATCACCTGTCCGTTTTGTTTCGAGTCGTTTTACAGCATGGTCGATACGTCGCAAGGCGACGTCGATATGGTCGAAGATTGCACTGTTTGTTGTCGGCCGATGCGGCTGGTGATTGCCTGCCAGCCGGGCGAAGTGGAATCCGTGGAAATTGAACCGAGTTAGATCGATATGTTCGAGCAACGCGACGCCTTGATTCGACTCCTCCGCGATGACGATCCCGCCACGATCGACCTCATCAAAGAACAGCTAACTATCAACGGCCCGTCCGCACTAGCGGATCTCCGCGAATTGTTAGAAACGGACAACCAACGCGTCACCTTTCACGTCAGCGAAATGATCCGCGAGATCGAACGTCAGCAAGCCTACGCCGATTTTTCCGCTTTCTGCCGCAACTTCAACGCCGAGGGAAACATCGAAGACGCCGCCTGGTTGCTAGCTGCCGCCATGCTTCCCGGATTCGATGCACAATCCTATCGCGCCAAGCTCGATAGCTGGGGACGACAACTTCGGCTGCTGCTGGAAAGCGCCGTCTCCGACCGTGAACGCGTGGAAATTCTTTCGCGCTTTCTCTCCGAGCATCTCTCGTTTCGCGGCAACGCCGACGACTATTACAACCCGCGAAACTGTTCTCTTCCGAGTGTCATCGATACCCGCTCCGGCATCCCGATCACACTCAGCATTCTCTACATGTTAGTCGCCCAGCGCGCAGGAATGTTAGTCGAAGGCGTCAATCTTCCCGGCCACTTCATCGTGCGTCACAAGGAGATATTCTTCGACCCTTTTCATTCGGGTAAGATCCTATTGTTAGCGGACTGCCGCGAGATCCTCGAACGGCAAAATCTCGAAATCGAAGCCGTTCATTTTCACACCGCCAGCCCACACCAGATCCTGGTGAGGATTCTAGCTAACCTCCTCCTCATCTACGAGCGCCAGAACGACGCCGACATGCAGGCGCACATCCTCAGTTGGCTCGCCGCGCTCGATCAAAAGCCAGGCAAAACATTTCCCGGAAACGAATGATCGCGGAGGTCATCAACACCGGCTCCGAGTTACTTCTGGGCCAGGTGACTAACACGCATCTAACATTTCTCGGCGAACAGCTTTTCCGCTACGGAATCCGCATCGAACGTCAGATCGCAATTCCTGATGGGAGTGCGATCCGACTCGCGCTGG
>JAYVOE010000043.1:0-15529 GCA_043758065.1 Spartobacteria bacterium
TTTCTCCGCGAACTCAATCTTGGGATTGTGCGCGAGAGCGGTCAGCACGGCTTCGAGCGCCTTCGCCGGCACGCGCACGATCCGCACATCGAGGCCCGGGATGCTATCGATTTCCGCCGCCCCGTGGAACGAGAGCAGCGCGTGGAGATCGACTTCCGTGGCGCCCTTCGCTGGCTTGACGAGAATTTGCCCAGCAACGAACGGTGGTGCCGCGTGGGTGACGGCGGTGACAAAAAAGCCAGCCGCGAGGATGGCAAGCGTGAGGAGGAGGGAACGGATGAGGGGTTTCATAATAGTGGGGAAATGAGCAGGTTTCAGGCTACCTGCGTGGTTAACTGCGGCGCACACATATTTGTCCAAATGGCCTAGCTAGTCAAATGGCGGCTTTGACAGCCCCTGTTGCCTCAAAAGTTTTGACGCCGGAGAGAGGAAAAAGGCCCCGATCCCATTCTGGGGGGAGTTCCGCTACGAGAGCTTCTATATGATCCTCCACGCGCGGCCGCACCTGCCGGGCAACTTCAGGGAAAGTGAAACCAAGCGTGTCGTTCTGGAGGGTGATCATGGATATAAGCTGGGGTGTTACAGGGACGCCGTTCCTCTTAAGTTGAGGCTCCATCCTTCACGCATCTGCCTGAGGGGAAAATGGATTAATGATTTCCAATTCATCAATGTGGCTGAAATCCGCTTCATTTCGCGTGACCAGTGGCAGATGATGCAGCAGGGCGGTCGCGGCGATGATCGAATCGGCCAGACTCATCTTTTTCTGCCGTCGTAATTCGATGGTGCGAGTGATGATTTGTTCGTCCAGAGGGATTTCCGGCAGAGAGCCGACGAGTAACTCCAGGTGCGCGCCGATTTTCATCAAGCAGATGCCCGCGGGGGAAGCCGAGCACTTCGATGCGGCTCATTGACACAATACAAGCGGACTCATTTTCAACCCAGTGGCTGAGGAACTTCCCGTCGATCTCAGCGGCATAGATCAGGATATTCGAGTCCAGCAGCATTGTCGGGGTGGAGTCAGAAAATCAATCGCGGCCAGGAAGAGGGCGATCTTCCCGCAACTCGCGCTGCCAAGCCACTGGATCAGGAATGGCGTCCTGCAACCAGCCTAGCTTCCGCAGTTCGGTGAGAGCCTTCCGACGTTGACGGAGCATTTTTGGAGTTGCCAGGTTCTTCTCGTCAGCCGCCTCCAGCTTCGCTTCGAGGCGCACTCTGCGATGCCGCAATTCCAACGGTAATGGCAGGTGCAGGCTGCCGTCTGCATGAGGTTCGAGAATCGCGGTGATCGTGCTCCCGTGACACTTTCCAAGAGTGGCGTGATGAGGCGCAGATGCTGATGGGCTTCCAGTGCGATCTGACTCCGTTGGAAACTGGTCTGACGTGCTTTCGAGGAAAAATGAAGAGCTTCCGAGGGAAGTTGACGGGCTTCCGGGTCAATGTGGCGTGTTTCCAAGGCGAAAGATCGGGCTTCCGGTGGGGTGGGAATGGCTTCCGGGTCGGGCTGATGAGCTTCCGAAGGAAACGGATGGGGTTCTGGCCCGAATGAGCGTGCTTCCGGGCGGAATTGGGCGGCTTCCAGTTCGTTCTAACTCCGTTGGAAAACGTGCTGGACAGCTTCCGAACAGATTTGGAGTGCTTCCGGAGGCTGCGGCGGTGCTTCCGGGTTGATCTGATGTGCTTCTGGGTTGAGGTGTCGGGATTCCGATCCGAGTGGGATGGTTTCCAGGACAGAATGACGGAGCCGGTCTTGTGATTTGGCCGACTGGGAGGAGAGTGGGGGTGGCGATTCCGCACGAGGTGCTGGCGGCGCACATTCGCGGCGGATTTTTTGCGTGTCTCTGGGCGGCGTTGGCGGGGATTCCGCTCTATGTCTGCGATGGCGGCGAGATTCCGCTGACGCTGGCGTTGCTGAAACTGGGGGCGGGTCCGGGTCCGGCGTTTACGTTTTTGCTGTCGTCGGTGGGAACGTGTCTGCCGACGATTGCGATGTCGCGCAAGATCATCGGCACGGCGGCGACGACGCTCTACGTGGTGGCATGGCTGATCCTGGCCGTCGGCGGCGGGTTGGTGATGGAGTGGTTTGTCGGACGCTGAGTCGGGTCTAACTCGGATGAATCCCAGGGTAGGGACATGCGGCCCGCATGTCCGTCGGGCTGTCTGATGTCGTGACGGTGTAAGGGACGTTCGCGGACGTTCGCGGACGAGCGAGCCGCCTACCTGAATGCTTTGGAACTCGGATGAAAAAAAAGGCGGCCCCGTTGCTGGAGCCGCCGTCTTTTTTGATTCGAGTTAGAGTGAACTCAGGCGAACCACTCGGTGTGGAAGGTTTCGCCGGCCGGTTTGTCGATCCGCTCGTAGGTGTGCGCGCCGAAGTAATCGCGCTGGGCTTGCAGCAGATTCGCCGGCAACCGGGCCTGGCGATAGCTGTCGTAATAGGCGAGCGCCGCGCTGAAGGCTGGCGTGGCGACGCCGTATTCGATGGCCGTGCGGACGGCAATGCGCCAGTTCGCCTGCGTGCGGGTGACGACGTCGGTGAAGAACGGATCGAGAATGAGGTTTTTCAGCCCGGGGTTCTTTTCGTAGGCGTCGGTGATGCGGTTGAGGAATCGGGCGCGAATGATGCAGCCGCCGCGCCAGATGCTGGCGATGTCCTTGAAGTTGAGGTTCCAATTGTAGAGTTTGCTGGCGGCTCCGAGTTGGACCATGCCCTGGGCGTAGCTCATGATTTTCGAGGCGTAAAGCGCGTCGCGGACGGAGTCGATCAGGGCTGCGCGATCACCGGTGAACGGAGTTGGAGTCGGCCCGGGCAACTGGCTGCTGGCGGCGACGCGTTCGTCTTTCAACGAGCTGAGAATGCGTGCTTCGACGGCGCTGCCGATGACGGAAAGCGGGACGCCCATCTCGGTGGCGTGACCGACGGTCCATTTGCCGGTGCCTTTTTGCCCGGCTTTATCGAGGATGAGATCGACGATCGGGGTGCCGGTTTCCGGGTCGCGTTTGGTGAAGATGTTCGTCGTAATCTCGATCAGAAAGCTATCCAACTCGCCTCTGTTCCAATCGCCGAAGATCTGGTGAAACTCGTCCGCGCTCGGGTTGATCGTCGCTTTGAGAATCGCGTAAGCCTCGCAAATGAGCTGCATGTCGCCGTATTCGATGCCGTTGTGGACCATCTTCACGTAATGGCCCGCACCGTCGGGACCCATATGTCTGCAACACGGCTCATTTTCCGCGATGGCGGCGATCTTCGTATAAATCGGGGCGAGCGCTTCCCAGCCTTCCTTCGATCCGCCGGGCATGATCGACGGGCCTTTCAGCGCGCCTTCTTCGCCGCCGCTAACGCCGACTCCGAAGAAGTGGATTCCCTTTTCTTTGAGGTATTTCTCGCGGCGTTGAGTATCGGTCCAGAGGGAATTGCCGCCATCGATGATGATGTCGCCGGGTTCCATCAGCGGAATAAGTTGCTCGATGACGGCATCAACGGGCGCGCCGGCCTTGACCATGATCTGGGCTTTGCGCGGACGGGCGAGCGCAGCCACGAACTCAGGCAATGTCTTGGCGAAGACGAAGTTTTTTCCTTTGCCGCGTCCCGCTTCAAACGCCTCGACGACGCTGGTGGTGCGGTTGAAAACGGCGACCTTGAAGCCGCGGCTTTCCATGTTGAGAACGAGGTTTTCGCCCATGACGGCGAGGCCGATGAGGCCGATGTCACATTGATTCATAATTTTATTCACAGTTGGGGTTGAGCCGAGTTCGATAGGGATGGAAACGCTATCCGGCGGTGTCCCCTTATGGCAATCGACTTTTCAAAAATTTACATCACGCGTGATCCGATTCCGCCGCCGTCATATCGATGGAACTCGACTGAAGGTGCGGTGGTGGATTTCCACGGCGTTGTCCGCGGGATGGAGAGCGACTCGGCCATTTTTGGAATCGAGTACGAGGCGTATGAGGCGATGGCAGAGGGGAAATTGCGTCAGATCGCAGGGGAAGTTTCCGAGAAGCACGGTATCGCGGAAGTCATTCTAATTCACCGTATTGGCCTGGTGCCAGCAGGCGAGGCGTCGCTCTTTTTGCGGATAACGTCGGGGCATCGCGCAGAAGCGTTTGATGCGAGTCGAGAAATGATCGAGCGGCTGAAACAGGAAGTGCCTATTTGGAAAAACCCTGTTACCAAAGCTCCATGAACTGGGCCAATCGCCTCACTGTCACCCGCTTTTTTCTGACGATCGCCTTCGTCGCAGCGATGACTTCTCAGGCGAGTTACAGTCATACCGCAGCGCTGGCGATTTTTGTGGTGGCGAGCATTACCGATTACTTGGACGGCTGGATTGCCCGGAAATATTCCATGCAAACGCCCTTCGGAGCGTTGATGGACCCGCTGGTGGACAAGATCATGACGGCGGCGGCGTTCATTTGCCTGATTCCGCTCGGAGCGATTCCGGCCTGGGTGGCGGTGGTGATTATTAGCCGTGAATTTGTGATCACCGGGTTGCGCTTACTGGCGGGCAGCCAGGGCCGGGTACTAAGCGCAGAGTCCATCGGCAAACACAAAACCGGCTGGCAGATCGCGACGATCATCTATTTCCTGGTGGAATATTCGGTGGCCGAATTGTTTCCTCAGCTGACTTTGAATGCCTCGGCCCG
The DNA here is from genome assembly GCA_043758065.1 of Spartobacteria bacterium. Taxonomy (GTDB): domain Bacteria; phylum Verrucomicrobiota; class Verrucomicrobiia; order Chthoniobacterales; family DASVRZ01; genus DASVRZ01. The sequence goes on from JAYVOE010000043.1 coordinate 4,645, forward strand.
GCATCTGGCCAGCTTGGGGGAAATGATCTGCCTGGTGGCGGCAGTCGGGTTGACCATTTACTCCGGCATCACCTATCTCTGGCGGCACCGGGCGATCATCCAGGTCGAATGATTCCCGGTAGATCAGCGCCCAGAGTCGTATCTAACCCAACTGAAAAGTGGGTCGGCGCAGAACGGGGCCGTGATTTAGAAGAAGGATTGCTCGACGAAGATCTGATCGCCCGGCTTCACTGGAAGATCGAGCGAAGGGTCGCTCAGGATTTTTTTGGTATCGACGACCATGACTTCCTTGCCGCGAATGAGGCGGACTTTCTTTCGATTGGCGAATTCGGACATGCCACCAGCGGCATTGATCGCAGACATGAGCGTTAAGTCCGGTGTGAATGGGATGCGGCTCGGTGATTTAACTTCGCCACCGACGTTGACGAACCGACCACCTGCCTGCGTGCTGATCGTGATGGTGGGGTTCGTAAAAATCTGGGCGTTTTTGTAGGAGCCTTCGATTATGTCTGCCGCCTGTCCAGCTGTCTTGCCGCCGATGGAGATTTTGTTGATGTAGGCCAGATTTACAAAGCCCTGGTTATCGATAACGTAGGAGCCGGTGATCTGCGAGACGTCATTGGTAGGCACGCCGCCGAGTCGAACTTCGATGGTGTCGCCGGGACGCAAGGCGGCATCTTGAGCATTTACGGGATTCAAGAATCCTAAAGTTGCAATCAGGAGTGCAGGGATGAAACGGAGCGTTTTCATTTTAATAATCTTCTCCGTCTGAACCGGAACTGATGGCTGCAGGGGTCTTTGGCCGAGCTTTTTTCCGCGGCTTCGTCTGCACAGAATAATAGTCGTTGTAGCTAGTGTAGTATTGGTAGCCCTGATCGTGGCGGACATCGACGTTGTTTAAGACGACGCCAAGGAGATTGCCGCCGACTGTGGTGACGGATTGCTTGACGCGCATGAGCATCGACCGCGGGAAACGGCGGTGCTGGACTACGATCACAGTCAAATCAACTTCGCTCGCGAGCACGGAAGCGTCAGAAACGCCGAGAATCGGCGGTGAGTCAAAAAGGACGATGTCGTAACGGCTTTTGACGTCAGCGATCAGATCCGACATGCGTTGCGAATTCAGGATTCCGACGGCATCCGATGGAAGAATGCCAGACGGCATGATGTGCAGATTCTCGACGTTGGACGGGATAATGACGTCTTCGAGTTGAAGATCCGTGGTGAGATAGTTGCTCAAACCAACGGCGTTGCTGGTGCCGAAGATTGTATGCTGCGTCGGGCGTCGCAAATCGGCATCGACAATAAGAACGTTGTAACCGCCCTGTGCGCAGGTGACCGCCAGGTTGGAAAGCGTGGTGGATTTTCCCTCTCCAGGACCGCCACTGACAAAGGTGATGGAGTTAAAATCGGCGCTCTTCCGGTTGAACTCGATGTTCGTTCTGAGAATGCGATACGCCTCGGCATCGGCTGAGTCGTTGGCTTCGCGATGAAGCAGTTTGATGTTTTTCGGAATGACCGCGAGCACAGGTATTCCGAGGAAACTCTCGACGTCGTCCAAGGTTTTCACGCTAGTATCGAGATACTCGATGAAGAAGGCGAGGCCGATACCAACAACTAGGCCCACGACGACGCCGAGCGCGATATTTAGTGGGATGTTGGGCTTGCTCGGGGCAGTGGCAGGTTCCGCCTTAGCCCAAATCTTCGCCGGATTGCGAGGCATGCCTTTTTCGATGGTCTCCGTTTGAAGCTTGGTCGATGCCGCTTTCAGCAATTCTTTCGCGTTGATGTAACGATATTTCGCCTCCGCATATTCCGACATCTTGACCTTGTTCTGCTCAACATTGGTCTCGCTCCCTTTCAACTGCTTCCGCACCGATTCCAAGTTGCCTTCTCCAATGCGAAGGTTCGCGACCAACGTGCCGCGAATACTCGACATCTGTTTTTTGATCTGGTCGCTGTAAACAGTCATTTGCGAATCCAAAGCCTGAATCTCCGGATGCTTTTTTCCCAGGCCTGAACTCAGTAACCGCTCACGTTCCGCAACTGCTGCTTGATAGCTCTGTAACCGCGCTGAAACGATGCTGTCTGGTATGTTCAACTGAGCCAAACCGCGCATTAAATCTTCGTCCGTCAATTTGTCGATGCCGTCGATTTGGTTGCGGAGCGTATCGACAGTGCTTTCCATTTTTGTGACGTCGTTTGTGATCGCACCTACCGTCGCGACGTCGATCGAACCCGGATCGGCCATCGAATCGGGCGCAGTATCAATAATGTGGTTTTCGCTCCGGAGACGGGCAACGAGATCGTGCGCCTCGTCCACTTTCTTTTGCTGTTTGTCCACTTCGTCCTGCAACTTCGCCAGCGACTTGATCGTGACCGTATTCAGTTCGTCCACGCGTCGACGCTGATAGACTTCGGCGATTTTATTGGCAATATCGGAGGCTTCCTTCGGTTTGCCGCTGCTGACGATGATCTGAATGAGATTGGTGTTTCGCACCTCCTGCATGTTAAGCATGCCTTTCAGCATGAAATAGAGGCGTTCGCGAGGGATCGGATCATTTGGCGACCAAGCCTTGGCCAGATCCATTTCGTCGATTACAGGATAAAGGATTTCCTTTTGCTGAATGATCTGGAACTGCGTCGCGATAAACTTCGGATCGGTGCTGGTGTAGGAAGACGGATCACCTGGACGGAACACATTCATGTTCGCGGTGTCGGGCTGAATCTCCATCATCACGGCCGACTGATACTCTTTCGGCATAAAGTAGGTTGTCACGGATGCCGTGATGACCACCAAGAGAAAGGCTAGGAGGATGATTCCGAAACGAACTCGGATGACTCTCCAATAATCGAGGAAATGGAGCTTGATTTCACTGTTCTCAGACATACGTGGCAACTAGGGATGGGACTCTGCAATCTTGCAACACAAAGTCTGCAAGCGCGGATAAAACGCTTAAAACGTGAGGGTCGCCCCGATATAAACCCGGTTACGATCATACTCCCGGAAAACCTCATTCGAATAAACCTTTGTGAAGGTATATCCTGTTTGCAGCGAGAGCAATCGATTGACCGCGTAAACCAGCCCCAAATTCACGTCGATGGTCTGTTCGCTATCGCTAAAGTTACCGCTGTAGTCGCTCGTCGTGTAGAACACGCCGCCATTCGCAGTCAACCGCGAAGCCAGGCGCTGATTGACGGTCAAGCCCGTGCGATAAGTCTTGCGCGTGTTGCCAAAGCCGAGATCGGATTCCTCGAAGCCGTAGCGATTCACCCATTGGATCGAGCCATGCTCGGCATATTGATACGTGAGCGTGCTTTCCACAAACGGCGAAGTCTCCTTGCCAACATCGTCTGAATTGCGGAGCTGCGCACCGGCTCGCAAGCTGGCGGTCAGCCGCCGATTAAGCGTAAAGTCCACGCCTCCCAAGATATAATTGGAAGTCGAATCACGATTTGCAGAATCGTAAGTCACGATGCCGAAGCGATATTCGCCCACCAGCGCGATCGTTGGCTGGATCAGATAACGCAATTGCAGGCTGAGCGTTTGCTCCAAGCGATCCTGAACGCTGGCGAGAGCACTTTCATCATAGCGCACACCACTTACCGTGTAGCCATAAACGGCGCTGAATCGACGCGTAAACGTCTGCGCCAGACTGAAACCCACATTGCCGTAGAAATAGTTTCCGCTGCGACGATTCTGGCCGAATCCGATCTGGAAATTAGGCTCGGCCTGGTAGGCGAGATACGTCGTGATATCGAGGCGCAATTTCGGGCTAAACACATGCCCAAGCTCGAGGTTCAGGCTGATGTCCGGATCGAAGCTGTCGTTCCGGTCCCAATAGTAGTTGCCACCCACACTCAGCGACGCTTCGAGCGACGTGCGGCCATTGCTCAACTTCAGCGATGCGCCGATCGATGCACTCGTAAAGGCGCTCCCCTGTCTGTCGAAATGCGAAGTGTAAACGTTGTCGTCATAGCCAGTATTTAGCGACAACGTGAAATGATACGGACGCGACTCAAAATTACCTGCCCCCGGATTCAGGGTGGGAACGAAGTCTCCATTGCTCACTCCGGCGGACGAAACGGCTACTGCGGATGGTGCAGCGAGCTCGGTGTGATCTTGAAAACTCGCGCTCGCAATTACAGGATTGGTCACTGGAACCGGGCGGTTTACTGGACTTTCACCGCGAAATGCAACGGGGGAAAACTCCGCTGCCGTCGCCTGAACGGCAAAGGCTGTGAGGGCGATGAGAATCGTTGAAGACGTGAGTTTTTTCATGCTAAGAAATAGTGGTCGAGGAATTTCCCAATGCGGGGTTTAATGTTTCGCAGGCAGTTCCTCTTCCCATTAACACTCGATTTCCGCCTCTGGCTAGGGAAAAAACGCCGCTGCGTTCACTTTTCGGGCTTTCATTCGAGTTCCATTCGACTCGTCGGGAGTGGCTCTTTTTGAATGCAATGCAACTCCGCTCAGTTGCCAATTCGTCGATGTCTGCTAACGCTAGCCGCGAATGATTACGTTTATCGAAGGACGCCTCGCCGAAGCCTTGCCGACCCAGGCGACCGTCAACGTCGGCGGCGTCGGCTATCTGGCGCTCATCCCGTTTTCCACCTTCGATAAATTGCCCGCCATCGGGAGTCAGGTTCATCTGCTCACGCAACTCATCGTTCGCGAGGACGCCCACATTCTCTACGGCTTCTATTCCTCCGCCGAGCGCGACCTTTTCCGGCTCCTCATCGCGCATGTTTCCGGCGTTGGACCGAAAATCGCCCTCGCAGTGCTGAGCGGGTCGAGCATCGTGGATTTCCAAAACGCCGTCGTCCGCTCCGACATCGACGCCATTTCCCGCATCAAAGGCATCGGCAAAAAAACCGCTGAACGCATCGTGCTCGAACTCAAAGATAAAGTCGGAGTCGCCGCCACTTGGGAAGCCTCCACCGGAGTCAACGCCGCCCCGGACCAACGCGGCAACGACGCCATTCTTGCCCTCATTTCCCTCGGCTACAAACAAGCCGAAGCCCAGAAAGCCGTCCAGGCCGCCGCCAAACAAGTCGGTTCCGACGCCGCTTCCGAGGATTTGCTCCGCCTCGCGCTGAAGATATTGGCCTAACTCCGATGGCGACGCTCGCCCAGATCCACGACGCCATTCCGCCCCAGGGACTTTTCGCGGGTAAAGAATGGCTCGTTTCTCCAGAGCCGTTTCCGCTCAGCGAACACGACGCGGAGGAACTCGAAAAGCTCGGCTACCGGCTCACTCTGTTTAACAAAGCCGCCAACCTCCTCTATCAGCAAAGCGTCAAAGGCAAACAACCCGCCTGGATCGCCGATTACCTCGACCGCGGAAAGCCGCCGGAACTCATCGAACTCGCCCGCAGCGCCGCCTTGAAAAACGCCCTTCCGAGCGTCATCAGGCCCGACATTATCCTCACGGAAACGGGCTGGACCATTGCCGAACTCGACACCGTTCCCGGCGGCATCGGCCTCACGGGCTGGTTGAATCAGGCGTATTTTCAGTCGGGTCACAACGTTATCGGCGGCGCGACCGGCATGATCGACGGCTTCCGTTCCCTCCTTCCCGATGGCGGCGAAATCCTCGTTTCCGAAGAATCCGCCACCTACCGACCCGAGATGCAGTGGCTGGTCAATCAACTCAACCAGACCGAGTCGAAATGGTCCGTTGGTTCTGCGGAAAATCCGGGCAGCGCATCGGCTTACTACCGTTTCTTCGAGCTTTTCGACCTCCCGAATCTTCCCGAAATCGATCTGACTCGGATGAAAATCACTCCGCCGCCGAAGCCGTATCTGGAGGAGAAACTCTGGTTCGCCCTCTTCTGGATGCGCCCGCTCCGCGAATTCTGGCGGCGCGAACTCTCCGAACGCCACTTCCTGAAGCTCCAGCAAGTCATCCCCTACACCTGGATCATGGACCCGCAGCCGCTGCCGCATTTCGCCACGTTGCCCGGATTGGACATCCAGAATTGGATGGAACTCGGCTCACTTTCTCAGAAACAACGCGAGTTTGTCTGCAAGATCAGCGGCTTCTCCGAGCTGTCGTGGGGCAGTCGCGGCGTCCATATCGGGCAGGATTTGCCCCAGAAAGAATGGGCCGCCGTCGTCGAGGAGGCACTCGCTTCGTTTCCGCATCATCCCTACATTTTGCAGCGCTTTCACAAGGGAAAACAGATCGCCCACCCCTACTTCGACCGTGACACTGGCGAGGAAAAAATGATGCACGGCCGCGTTCGGCTCTGCCCGTATTATTTCGTGGCAAACGACCACGCCACGCTCTCCGGCGCGCTTGCCACGATCGTTCCCGCCGACAAGAAAATCCTCCACGGCATGACGGACGCCATCCTCACGCCCGCCGCTGTGAATTCACTCTAACTCGACTCACTTTCCCCGCTTGCGCGATCAGCCGTCCTTGACCATCTTCCCCGCTCCCATGCCCGACGAAATCTCCAAAAACGACATCCGAGCCATGCTCATTAAGAGCCTCATGTTAAAAATGCCGCCCGAAGACATCGGCGACGATACCCCGCTTTTCAGCATCGACGGCCTTGGGCTCGACTCCATCGACGCGCTCGAACTCGTCGTCAGCATGGAGAAAAACTTCGGCGTCGGCGTTGCCAACAGCGGCATTGCCCAAGTCGCACTGAAAGACGTCAATTCGCTCCACGAATACATCAACGCCGAGCGCGCCAAAAAAGCCTCCTAGTTTTCGTTCCCCACCACCCATCCGGTGGGCCCCTGAAGCTTTCTCACCGGGCCGAAAATACCCGTCCACAGGCGGATGACCGGGCGATCTTTTTGGGAATGCTGTTTCCCATGAAAGCCATCTTCTATATCGGCACCATCATCGTTCTGCTCTTTCTCGCTTGTAAATCGTCCGACCAGCCCACCCCGAAGCCATCCGCTGCGATCACTCAGGCGCCTGATACCGCTCTAACTCGGATGAAAATCGTCCGCTGAGGACTATTCCTGCGCTGGCAGCGTGAAAGTCAGCGTCGCACCCGCACCTTCCACGCTCGTGGCCCGCACCTCGCCGCCGTGCGCCGAGATGATCTCTTTCACAATAGTCAGGCCCAGCCCGGTGCCTTCCTTGTCCGGGTTCGTCGCCAGCTTGTCGAACACGTTTGAGAGGAGTTCCAACGGTATCCCGGCGCCGTTGTCCTGCACGGTGCACGTCACCCCACTTTCACTCGACTCGGCCCGGCACGTGACCTGGCCCTTCGCGGAGTATTTGAAGGCGTTGGCCAGCAAGTTTTGATACACCTGCGACACCAACCCTGCGTCGGCAAACACCGTCAGGCTCTGCGGGATTTCATTGAAAATCGTCACCCCGTGCTTATCCGCCACGGCCCGAAGATCCAGGATCAGCCGTTGCACCAGCGGCCAGAGCTCAAACTGACGCCGCTCCGGGCGAAATGCACTGGTCGTCCCCGAGGGCTGCAGATTCTTTTCCAGCACCTTTTTCAGCATCACCTCCACCCGCTGCACATTCCGCGAAAGAATATCGAACAAATCCTCCGTATCCACCCGCGCCTCGGTGGGGAGCGTCTCCTGAATTTCATCGCAGATCAGCGAGATCGCATTGAGCGGCGTCCGCAAATCGTGCGCCAGAAACGCGATGTGCTCCTCCGCCTGCTCCTTGCGCAACGCCTCCCGCGCCGCCGCAAACGCCATCACCGCAGAACGCACCGTTTCATCCACCCGGTGATTGATAATCTGCATCGCCTCGCCCACCACATAATACCCGTGCCGTTCCGCCACCGTCGTAAATGCCACTCGCAGGAAATTGTATTCCGCCACCACCTCGCCGACATCCAGCCCATCGTAACAACGCTGCACCCCGTGCGCCGGGGGACTGCCATGGTTCTGATTATCGAGGATCGCCCCTTCGCGCTGCAACGTCAGATCGCGGATAATCTCGGTAATCACCTGCGGCATGTGATCGGTCATCGTCGCCTGATCGAGATGCAAATCGGCCAGTAACACCTGCACCTCCGACTGCCATTCCGCGATGATTTCCGGTTCCGCCTGGCGAAACAACTCCGCCAATTCCTCGATCGTGTAGCGTTCCAACTTCGACATGAGGCGGACCATAAACGACATTTTTGCAAATGCCAGTCCGGCGAAAACCTGAGTGCGCTCGAACTCGAATGAAAACTACTCCGAGACGAGGCGGAGGAGATTGCGCTCGGCTTTCACGAGCAGGCGGCGCTCCAGGGAGTCGGGGGCGCGTTCTTTCAAGGCGGCCGACACCGCGTGCAGATCGAACAGCACCTGGCGCATCTGCCCGTCGCGCACCTGGCTCTGCGCCCAAGTGACCGCCACCATGCGTTCGCCACGAGTCACGGGCCGGACTTGATGCACCGTGTGCGTGGAGTAAACCATCGCGTCTCCAGCGGGCAGCTTCACCGCCAATGGACCGCCCGGCAGATCGAGAATGAGCTCGCCGCCATCGTATTCCGACGGGTCGTTCAGGAAGACGGTGATGGAAACATCGGCGCGGAGATTCCGCCCGGACTCCGCTGAAAAAACCGCCGCGTCCACATGCGGCTCGTAGTGCATCCCCGAGCCGTAGCGCAGGTGCAGCGGCGGGACAAATTGCGCCGGGCGCACGTAGATTTGGAACAGCTCATTCCGTGAGAGCGCCCCGACGATCGTGCGGTTCAGCGCATCGATCGCTGGCTCGTCCTTGGAGAGCTGGAGGTTGTTCTTCGCAGCGCCAAGGCTTTCCGCCGTCATCAGGTGATTGTTAAACGTGGCCGCGTCGTAGATCTGGCGGATGAGCGCCAGTTCATCGGCGGTCAACACCTCGGCTATGCGCTGCATCGGGGCGAGAGTGCGATGGAACTCAGCTCACTTTTTTGCGTGAACGGGCCGCGATGGCGGCGGCTGCGGCTCCGAGCAGAGCGACGGTGGCGGTCTCCGGCTCAGGAACAACCGAGAGGTTCATACTGTAACTGGAGCCGGTGCCTTCGGCGCTTTGCTGGATGTCCACGACGAGGAAGCCGTTCGCCGGCACGGTGCCGGTGATCGTTCCCGTGGAGGAGCCAGCCGTATTGGACGAAAAGACCATATTGCCAATGGCGGTGCCGCTATCATCACGCGCCGTGATGGATGCAACGGTGAGGGTGTTGATGGCGTTGTTATAGGTGATACCGAGGGTGAAGGTGCCGGGTGCGAGGCTGGTTTTGAAGAAGTCCGGATCAAGAAAGCCGCCGTCGAGGTCGCCGGAGATTTGCAGCGCACCAGGGAGGCTATTTGCGCCGGCCAAAGTATTACTGAAGTCGGCGCCTGCGATGTCGGTATTCTCATTGTAGCTGGTGATGATTGCCAGAGCCGATACTGAATGAGCCGCCAGCAGGGAACCTGCAGCGGCGGAAAGGAGTGAGCTGACGATCGATTTGCTAGGTAAAGACATGGATGCGCGGAGGTTAGAGAAAAGGACCAGCGCGTCAACGAGAATAACGCGAGGTATGTCACAGCACGGTGGTGAAAGGTTGATTCAACCTTCGCGCGGCCTAAACGATCAAAGCCGCGGATGACGCGGATGGGACGCGGATGGGGGGAAACGAACCTACGGCGTCGGCGGGACGGGGGGCGTCGGGGGATTGCCGGGGCCGCCAGGGCCGTTATACGTCGTCGGCACGGTGCTGCGGATCATGTCGCCTTCGGGCGTGCCCGCAGGGAAAATGCGGGTGGCGTCGGCATACCAGGCTTCGCTGACGTCTTCCATCGCCCGGCCCATTTGCGTGAGCTTCGAGGCGGCACGGCGCCAGGTGGATTGCAGATCGGAGTAGGCGGTTTGCAGGTCGTTGACGCACTGTTCGCGCAACGCTTTGAAGTTCGCCAGCGTGTTGGCCGGCATTGGGATGAAACTCGGATCGGTTTTTTCCCACGCGGATTGCCAGGCGAGAGCCTCGGAGAGCGTGTTGCTGCGGCTGGTGCCGTCCGATTTCAACCCGTCAAATTGCGAGAGCGTGGCTGGGTCGTTGCGATATTTGTTTCGCACCATGCCGAGGCCTTGCATCGTCCAGAGATGGAGCTGATCGAGCTTCGTATCCCAGGCGCTGCGGCCCGCCTTCATGGCTTGCTCGGCGGTGCTGACGATTTCTTCCTGACCGATCAAAGGCGGCGCGGCATCGGTATCGCCGATCAGGCCATGAAGCTGGGTGCGCATGGCGGCGATGGGTTTTTCGTCCCAGGTCCAACTGGCGGCTACGGAGTCGGCGGCGCTGAGGGTTTTGATGGCCCGGTTTTTGATGAATTCGATGCTTTCGCCCATAAGAGTCAGACTGAGGTTTGGTTGGTGGTTGAGCGGATGTAACCTTTCTCTCAGGAAAATGTCAATCGAGTTGCATGGGTATGGGAAGATTCCCGCCGCTTGGGGGAAATGGGTCGCCGCTTTGGAAGGTCGGATCGCCGCGTGCGAAAGTCCGGTCGCCGCTTCGCGCGCTGGGGGCTCCTCCTGGCGGATGAGCGTCTCCTCGTCCTTCGGTGGCACCTCCTCCCGGGCTTCTGGTCGACCAAGTGGGCCAGGAGGATAGGCCAGCGGGCCAAGAGGATACGCCGGTAAGCCAGGCGGCGCGAGTCCGATGCAACTCCGCTCAAAACGCTTGCCGGCAGGGTGCATGGGCAACTGTCGGGCTTGTCCCTTCCTCGTTCCCAAACTGTGTTTGGGAACGGGCTTGTCCCGGCAACTGCGTTGCCTTTGACGCAGCAGGTGAGTGCAGACGTCCAGCCCAACACAGTTGGGCCACCAAGTGCGTTCCCAAACACAGTTTGGGAACGAGGGCGCAGCAGGTGAGTGCAGACGTCCAGCCCAACACAGTTGGGCCACCAAGTGCGTTCCCAAACACAGTTTGGGAACGAGGG
>JAYVOE010000044.1:0-5694 GCA_043758065.1 Spartobacteria bacterium
CAATGATCCGCAGATTGCGCTCGGCATTTACACGGCCGATTGCGGCGCGATTTTTCTCGCCGATCCGGAGCATCGCGCGATTGGACTTCTTCATTCCGGTCGCAAAGGAACAGAGCTGGAAATTCTCTCCGTTGCCATTGAAAAAATGGAGCGAGAATTTGGAACGGACCCTCGACTTCTAACTATTCAGCTCGCGCCTTGTATTCGTCCGCCGCATTACGAAATCGACTTCGCTGCGGACATCCAGTGCCAGGCGAATTCTGCTGGAGTAAAGAACTATCACGACTGCGGCGCGTGCACGGCTTCCGACCTGGAAAAATATTATTCCTATCGGCGAGAGTTAGGAAAAACCGGGCGCCACTTATCGGTGATAGGTTATGCGAGTTGATCTAACTAGACGGGAGTTCGATCCGAATGTCGCGGAGCTAATGGACATTGCGGAATCGCCGGATGGCGAGCTCGTAAGTGACCTGAAAAATCTGCGTCAACTCAACCGCTGGTTTGGCAGTCACCGCCTCATTCATTACTATCTAACTCGACTGGTAAAACCTAACAGCACGCAGCGGTTTCTCGACCTCTGCACTGGCTCGGGCGACATCCCGCGGCTAATTGTCGATTGGTGTCGGGCGCGGAATGTTTCCGTCGAGATTGAAGCGCTGGATTTTCAAGAAGCTACCCTCTCAGTCGCTCGTTCGCTAAGTGTTAGCTATCCGGAAATCCATTACCGCCAATGCGATGTAACTCGAATGGAAACTAGCCGTGAATACACGGGCGTTTTCTGTTCACTCGCGCTGCATCATTTTTCCGAAACCGACGCGACTCGCATCCTCTCACAAATGTTAGGAGCGACGAACGATTTCGCACTCGTCGCTGACTTGGAACGCAGCCTTTTCACCTGGCTCGGAGTGCGTGCGATCACCAGCACGGTGTTCCGCGAACCAATGACGGTGCATGATGCGCTCCTCTCCGTGCGACGTGCGTTTTCCCATGCAGAGTTTGCGCAGATTGCACTGGCAGCCGGATGGAAAAACGTCGAGCACCGGCGGTTTCTTTACGGCCGCCAAGCAGTGTTAATAAGGCGTTAGGCGGTGGCGAGTTCCATCGTCCCTTTGAACTTCGGCTCTTCGCGTTCCACGCCGAAATTATCGTCGTAAAGTTCGGCGATGCGCTCCATTTCTTCCGATGTTAGTCGGGCGGTGTCGGGAGCCTTGGCGAATTCGATGATTTGCTCTTCGTTGTAGATGTTAGGAAGGGTGGTCGCGACGCGCTCATCGGCGAGAAGCCACTGCAATGTGGCCTGGCCGAGGGTGCGTTCGCTGTTCTCCAGGAAGCGCAGCGTATCGATTTTTTTGACACCGTTGAGCAGCCAACTACGAGGGCGATGATTGCGGTGATCGTTCGGAGGAAAGACCGTTTCGGCGGTGTATTTTCCTTCGAGCATTCCTGAGGAATGCGGGACTCGAACCATGAACATCGTGTCGCGCCCGGCATCCGCCGAAGCTTCGTGCATCGCCTTGCCGGGGTGTTGCTCGAGCAGGTTGTAGATGTGTTGCACGGAATCAATTTTGCGCTCTCGAATGCAATTAACGCCTTCGTAAAGCCAGCCAATGGCAGGCCCGAGTGCAATGCCACTCGACCGTATTTTTCCCGAGGCTTTGAGTTGGTCGAGCGTGTTCCAAATGGCGTCGTCGTAGACCTGCTCCATGCGGATGTTGTGCAGTTGCAGGATGTCGATGCGGTCGGTTTTCAGTCGAGTTAGAGCGGCATCGGTGGCGCGAACGAGAGCGTCGGACGAGAAGTCGTGCGGGATTTCTCGTTGACCGCGGCGTTCGTCACCAAAGTGCGTGAAATCGTAGCCGATTTTCGTCGCGATCACGACGTCATCCCGCCGCGTGGGAAACGCCTTGGCTAGGAGTTCTTCGCTGAGGCCGTTGCCATAAGTGTCGGCGGCGTCGAATAGAGTCACACCCAGATCAAAAGCTTTGTGCATGAGCGCGATGGCCTCGCCTTCAGTGAATTGCCCCCACCAGCCAGTGGAAACGGTCCATAGGCCAAAGCCCACTTCGCTGACTTCGATTCCGCTGCCTTTATATTTTCGATAACGCATGGCGTGAATATATGGAAACTCGGCTGACGCGAAAAGAAAAACGCAGGTCATTTTTCTCGGCTCTCGTGGTGAAAGCAGATTCCCGGCAAGCACGCTGATTCGCTGGCCGGTTTCCAGTTCGCCCTAACTCCGCTCAACTTATTTTAAATTAGCCACAGAGAGTACGGAGGTCACAGAGAGGCGTTGGGAATTTTCTTTCTCGGTGGACTCTGTGGCGAAGTGTGCCCTTCCCTTGCCGTTCAGCATGGTGCGGCTTAGTTTGCGGGCCATGCCTTTTCAGCTTGCTTCCGACTATCAACCGCAGGGGGATCAGGCGCAGGCGATTGCTAAGTTGACGCAGTCGTTGGAGTCGGGGAATCGGCATCAGACGTTGCTCGGGGTGACGGGGTCGGGCAAGACGTTTACAGCGGCAAACATTATTCGCAATATCGATCGGCCGACTCTCGTTATGTCGCATAACAAGACGCTGGCGGCGCAGCTTTACTCGGAGTTTAAGCAGTTCTTCCCCAATAACGCGGTGGAATATTTCGTTTCCTACTTCGATTACTATCAGCCCGAGGCCTACATCCCGCGTTCGGATACTTACATCGAGAAGGATTCGTCGATCAATGAGGAGATCGAGCGGTTGCGGTTGTCGACGACGAGTTCGTTGCTGACGCGGCGCGATGTGATTGTGATCGCAAGTGTGTCGTGCATTTACGGGTTGGGCTCGCCGGAGGATTACGCGCAGATGCTGTCGCAGTTGTATGTAGGTCAAATGATTTCCCGCGAAGGGTTGCTGGCGAAGCTAGTGGATATGCTCTACGAGCGGAACGACATCGGGTTCGCGCGCGGGAAGTTTCGCGTGCGTGGCGACGTGGTGGAGGTGCATCCGGCAAACGTGGATGAGGATGCGTTTCGGATTGAATTTTTCGGCGACGAGATCGATCGGATTTCGCGGTTCGATCCGCTGACGGGCACGGTTGCGGAGTCGCTCAAGAAGCTGACGATTTTTCCGGCGAAACAATTCGTCACGCCGACGGATAAGCTGCGGCGGGCGCAGGTGACGATCCGCGAGGAGCTGGACGCGCGCATCATCGAGTTTGAGGCGCAGGGGAAATTGCTGGAAGCGCAACGGCTGAAGATGCGGACGGAATACGACCTCGAAATGATCCAGGAAATGGGCTTTTGCTCTGGAATTGAGAATTATTCGCGTCATTTGAGTGGACGCCCTCCCGGCGCACGACCAGGAACGTTACTCGACTTTTTTCCGCGCGATTTCCTTTGTGTGATCGATGAAAGCCACGCCTCGGTGCCGCAAATTGGCGGCATGTTTGAAGGGGATCGCTCGCGCAAGTCGGTGCTGGTGGATTATGGATTTCGCCTGCCGAGCGCAATGGATAACCGCCCGCTGCGTTTCCCCGAATTTATGGAGCGCACGGGGCAATTGCTCTACATTTCAGCGACGCCGGCGGAGTTTGAGATCACGAATAGCGTCGTGGGCAACAAAGATTACGTGCCGCACAAACGCGACCGGATCGGAGTGGACGAGGATGTCCCTTTCGCCATCGCCGGAGCGCCGCGTGTGGAATCGACGCAGGGCGCGAGCACCGTTTCACCGGCTACATTTGACTCTAACTCCGCTGGAATGCCGCTGGTCGTAGAGCAAATCATTCGTCCGACGGGGTTGCTAGATCCGCAGATCACGATTCGCCCGTTGAAGACCCAGATCGACGACACTTTAGAGTTGTGTCGCACTCGAATCGAAAAACAGGAGCGCGTCCTCGTCACGACGCTCACCAAACGCACCGCTGAGGACCTCTCCGATTACTTTCGTGATCTTGGAATTAAAGTCCGCTACCTCCACAGCGACATCGATACCATCGAGCGCGTGGAGATTCTCCGTTCGCTCCGTGCTGGGGAATTCGACGTCCTGGTCGGCATCAACCTCCTCCGTGAAGGGCTCGATTTGCCCGAAGTCTCGCTGGTTTGCATCCTCGACGCGGACAAAGAAGGCTACCTGCGTTCCCAGACCTCGCTCATCCAGACCGCCGGACGAGCCGCGCGCCACATCAACGGCGAAGTCATCCTTTTTGCCGACACCATCACCGGCTCCATGCAACGACTGATCGACGTGACCGAATACCGCCGCGCACGGCAGATCGCCTACAACACCGAGCACGGCATCACCCCGAAAAGCGTCCGCCGTGCCGTGCAGGAATCGCTTCATCTCATTCTCAAGAGCGGAAAAAAAGGGTCGAGTTTGAGGGAAATGACGGGCGACTTCGACCTCAGCGAAGTCCTCGCCGAACTCGAACTCGAAATGCAGGAAGCCAGCGCCAGCCTGGAATACGAAAAAGCGGCCTTGTTGCGCGACCAAATCATGGAACTGAAAGCCGGCACCGGCATCGACAAGATCGAGCCGAAACGACGCCCCGTCAGTTATAAATCGAGTGCGAAAGGAATGAAGTTCGGCAAAAAACTGGGCAAGCGCAGCTAGATAAACAAGCGGTTTTTCAGTCGAGTTAGATACGATTCCAGGCCCCATTTCCCCTCGGCTTCCCCCAAACAAATCACGTGACAACTTCTGTCGGTTGGATATTCTTCCGGTCCCGAAGTTTTAGACGGGGTCTTAGCTCAGTTGGTAGAGCGCCTCAATGGCATTGAGGAGGTCAGGGGTTCGAATCCCCTAGGCTCCATATCTTCAGGTTCTTCCCTGAGGACCATTATTTGGTTGGATTCGCGCTTATATGGTCCGTGTCTTGCTTAAAGGTTACGGAAATGGATACTTCCGATTCAAATCCCCCCGTTGGTGAACCGTTGCAGGAGCCCGTCTCTGAGGCGGACCTCGAATCGCACGCGCGAGAGCCCCAGGTTACGGGCTCGATGAATCAGAATCTGAGCGCGTCGTTGCGGGCGGATTTCGAGGCGTTGCAAAACGATTTCGAGCAGGCCAATGCCATGTCGCTGGATTTGCAATCGCAGCTGGCAGGGAAATCGAATGAGTTCGCCCAGCTGAAGCATGTTTTTGAGAAAACCCATAGGAATCTAACTCAACTGCAAAATGACATCGCGGAGTTGCGCGAGGAACGCCACCGCCTGGCAAATGAAGCCATGAAAGTGAGTGCCCTGGAAATGGTTCTGCAAAGAACCGTCGAGGATCGGGATCAATTCAAAGCTGCCGTGGAAAAAACGACGATCGAGCGCGATGCCGCGATCGCCGAACGCAATACTCAGGCCACGCAAATCGCGACGCTCGCTGCGGAGTTGGAGGCTGCGAACGAAAAACCTGTGGGCGGACGTCAACGTGGCGGTCGCGTTTCCAATCCACGGGCGGCCGTTTTACTGGCGGATATTTCCCTTTCCGTCGAGCAACTTCGGTTAGTCATGGGCTTGCAGGAAAAAGAAGAAGTCCCCTCTCCTTTTGTGCATGCGGGACCCGGCCCCGCCCCGACGCCCAAGACCCCGACGCCGCCTGCGGGCGATGAATTTATTCGGATCGCTTTTTCCCCCTAGGGAACCGCTGATTTAAGTGAAGGTTTGCAGGGGAGATTTGATTAGGGCGAAGATTGTGGATAATCACTTCATTTTCAAGGTCGCAGCGGAGA
>JAYVOE010000045.1:0-15442 GCA_043758065.1 Spartobacteria bacterium
TCTTCCGTGCGACCCGTGGCGCGTAAATATTCAACCGACTCCGAATCGACTGGGAAAAAGCCCATCGTCGCGCCGTATTCGGGAGCCATGTTGGCGATGGTCGCGCGGTCAGTCAGCGGGAGCGTTTCCGCGCCTTCGCCGTAGAATTCGACGAACTTCCCGACGACTTTTTTCGCCCGGAGCAACTGCGTAACGTGCAACGCGAGATCGGTCGCGGTGACGCCTTCGCTGAGGCGGCCGGTAAGATTAACGCCGACGACTTCGGGCGTCAGAAAATACACGGGCTGGCCGAGCATTCCCGCCTCGGCTTCGATGCCGCCGACGCCCCAGCCGACGATGCCGAGGCCATTGATCATCGTGGTGTGCGAATCGGTGCCGACGAGGGTGTCGGGATAATAAACGGTCCCGTTTTCAGTCGACTTGGATAGGACTCCTTTCGCCAGATATTCGAGGTTCACTTGATGGACGATGCCGATGCCGGGCGGCACGACGCCGAAGGTGCTGAACGCCTGTTGGCCCCACTTCAAGAGCTGGTAACGCTCGCGATTGCGCTGGAACTCGACGGCCATGTTCAAGTTCAGCGCTTCCTGCGAACCGGCGTAATCGACCTGCACCGAGTGATCGACGACCAGATCGACAGGCACAAGCGGCTCGATGATTTTTGGATTTCCCCCTAGACGATCCACCGCAGAACGCATCGCGGCGAGATCGACCAGCAATGGGACGCCGGTGAAATCCTGGAGAACGATCCGCGCGACGACGAACGGAATTTCCTCCTCGACCGGCGCCTTGGCGTTCCAGTTCGAGAGCGAGACAACGTCCTTCCACGCGACTTTTTTGCCATCGCAATTCCGCAAAACTGATTCGAGTACGATCCGTATCGAGACGGGCAACTTCGAGATCGGGCCGATGCCGAGTTCCTCCAGCGCCGGGAGCGAAAAAAACGCCGCTTGCGGGGTTTCCGCAGAGCCGGTGGAGAACTGTTTCAGCGTGTCGTTGGGCGTAGGCATGGCTCTAAATGGAGAAAAACCGCCGACCCGTCAAGTGACGGCTTACTTTAAACTCGCCAGCGTCTTGCTGATGGCCGAAAAGTCCGGCAAATCACTCGGATTATCATGGATCTCGGCGTATTGGATCAGGCCGAATTTGTCCACGATAAAGGCCGAGCGCTTGGCCACTCCGCCGATCGGCAGCTGTGGAAAAAATGAATCGTAAGCCACGCCATAAGCGCGGGAAACGGTGTGCTCATAGTCACTCAAAAGCGGGATTTTGATGCTCTCTTTTTCCGCCCAGGCGGCGAGGGCAAATGGACTGTCGCCGCTGATGCCGATGACTTCGGCATTCACCGATGCGTAGGCTTCGAGTCCCTGGCTGACGCTGCACAATTCCGTCGTGCAGACGCCGGTAAACGCCATCGGGAAAAACAGAATCAGCGTGTTCTTTTTTCCAAACGCCTCACTCAGCGTCACGGGCGCGAAGCCCTCCGCGGTCTTGGTATGCAGGGTGAAGTCGGGTGCTTTGTCGCCAATTTTGAGTGCCATAGTGCGCGCACTGTAAGGACAGACCGGAAGTGGTCAAATAAAAACCCCGCAGAATCCATTGGAACTCCGCTGAAAAACCGCGCGTCCCGTTTCAGCGACGACGCTTACGCAGCCCGAGCAACGCCAGACCTCCGAGCGCGACCAAGGAAATCACGCTTGGCTCAGGAATTAGGACCAGCGTGGTGTTCACAGCCGGAGCTATGGTGCGGATGCTGTAGTTATCCGTCTCAAAAATGGCCGTGCTAGGCGGCTCCGTCAGCACGACCTTGCTGATCGTCGTGCCGCCCGTCGCAAAAAAGCTCAGATACGCATACGGCTCAGTGGGGTTCAAATTCGTCACAGGCTGCCCATAATACTGGTTGGTATTATAGAGCGTGCCATCGATTGCCTGCACGGTGCTCGTGGCATTGTTAGGCAAGAATGCCGTCAGGACGGTGGCCGAAAAGTCGAGCAACAATGTCGTGCCGCTATAGAGCTTGATGCCATTGTTTGCGTCCAGCGCGGTAATGTAGATGCCGAAATATTGTACCGGCGTCGCGAAAGTTGCCGTGACCGAAGCGCCGCTGGCGACGCCCAGATAATTGCCCGTTCCATTGCCACCAAATTGGTCGTTCGCCTGGATTTGCGGAGAACCGGTGCTGGTGTAGGCGATGTTGGTCGTTGTGCCGGTAAAACTGGTGAACACCCCGCGATTGGCTTTGGTCGTCCCGAAATCATCCGTCAGAAATCCCGCACTGGCTCCATACGCGTCCTCGATCGCCTGCTGGTCAAATTTGGACAGATACGTGGTGATCGCCGCAGGAGCAGTGATGGGTAACAAGGCAGCGATAACAGCCGGAAGGAATGTTCTAAACTTCATGATCAGCGGATATTTTCCCTAAATCCGCGAAGATTTCAAGGGTTTTCGCCTGATACGAGTTCAGAGTCTACCCTGATACTTTGTGCACTGTCTAATTAACAACTCGGAAGAAGGGCGTATCACCACACGCCAAAGATTCTTATTCAGACGCGTAATTGGACAGCGCAACGGACGGCGCTTCCTGCAACGGGGCGAGCGATTGATTTCGCAGCAGACGCAGCCATGTCCAGGCGCAGCCGGTGATAACGATGAAAGTCGACACCAAAAACCCGGCGGTGACCACGGCGTCGACGCGATAGTTCAAGGCGACGACAGCCGATTTCGGATCGCCCACTTTGAGTAGGTTGAAAGTCGCCCCAGAAAGAAATCCGACTTTCGGATCCGGCGAAAAAAGCTTTTCCCAACCCGCTGCGAACGTCACGACGACCATGAAGGCGAGCGGCGCGAGCGTGGTCCAGAGATAGCGCGTTTTCCCCATTTTGATGAGCAGCGTTGTTCCGAAGCACAACGCGAGAACCGCCAGCAATTGGTTGGCGATACCGAAGATCGGCCAAAGTGAATTGATGCCCCCGAGTGGATCGATCGTTCCTTGATAAAGAAACCAACCCCACGCCGCGACGAGGAGGACGCTCGAAAAAATATTTGCCGGCCATGATTTCGTGTTGGCGAGCGGTCGCCAGATGTTTCCCAGTAGGTCTTGCAAAAGAAACCTCCCGACGCGGGTGCCGGCATCGATCGTGGTCAAAATAAACAGCGCCTCGAACATGATCGCGAAGTGATACCAGAGCGAAAGTGCAGTCGAGTTAGAGGTGAGTCTGGCGAACATGTGAGCCATTCCGACGGCAAATGTGGGCGCGCCGCCAGTGCGACCGATCATCGTTTTTTCGCCAAGGCTCGCTGCGAGTCCGGTCATGTCGGCCTGAGTCAGATGGAACCCAAATGAGTTTACTTTCGCGACCACTTCCGCGGCGGAGCCTTTCATATTGATCGCGAAATATTGTCCGGGATCGAGCGCGCAGGCTGCGGCCAACGCCATGAGCGCGACGACCATTTCCACGACCATCGCGCCGTAGCCGATTGGCCGGATGAGGGCTTCGCGGTCGATGAGTTTGGGTGTCGTCCCGGACGCGATCAAGGCGTGAAAACCCGAGACGGCTCCGCAGGCAATCGTGATGAAAACAAACGGAAACAAAGAGCCAGCAACGACGGGTCCGCCGCCTTGAATAAACTGCGTCAACTTCGGCATGTGCAGCTCGGGCCGCAGGATCACGATGACGACGGCGAGGACGACGACCGTGCCGAGTTTCAGAAAAGTGCTCAAGTAATCGCGCGGCGTCAGCAGCAGCCAGACTGGGATGGAACTCGCCGCAAAACCGTAAAGAATGATCGACCAGGCGAGGCCGGTTTCGTGCAACGTGAAGAATTTTTCCAGAGCCGGATAGTGCGTTAGAAAGCTTCCGGCCCAGACCGCAGCGAGAAGTCCGGCCACTCCCAATCCGGTCGTAACTCCAACGGAAAGCTTCGTAAAACGCTGGGCGATTCCCATTAAAAACGCGAGCGGGATCGTCGCCGCGATCGTGAAAAGCCCCCACGGACTTTCTGCGAGTGCCTTCACGACCACGAGCCCGAGGACCGCGAGCAGCACGACCATGATCGCCAGAATGCTGACCGAACTCACCATTCCAATTTTTGATCCGACTTCCATCCGAATCATCGTTCCAAGACTTTTCCCGTCGCGCCGCACCGAGGCAAAAAGCGTGATCATGTCGTGCACCGCGCCGCCGAGAGTCGCGCCGATCAGAATCCAGAGCGTTCCTGGCAAATAGCCAAATTGCGCCGCGAGGATCGGGCCGACGAGCGGACCGGGACCGGCAATGGCCGCGAAATGGTGGCCGAAAACCATCCAGCGATGCGTCGGCACAAAGTCTTTTCCATCGCGCAATCGGAGTGCCGGCGTCGCGCGGTTGACGTCGATTTCGAGAACCTTCACGGCAAGCCAACGACTGTGAAAACGATAGGCGATCATCATCGTGCACACGCCGGCCACCACGAGCCAGAGCGCGTTCACCGTTTCGCCGCGATTCAGCGCGAGAATGGCGACAGCAGCCAGTCCGACCAGCGAGATGACGATCCAGAAAAACCTTCGCGCAAAACGGGGAAACATCGCGTCAGTCTAAAAAATTTCGACGTTTCGTAAAGCCGGGGTTTGTCGTTACGCTTCGCCCATGTCGCTCGAAGAAAATCTCCACGATTGGATGCGGGCCGATCTTTCAGAGATCATTGGAAGTCGGATGCCTTTTGGGAGATTTGGGCCGAAAACGTTTCCGCCGATGGGTGTGCCGCTCTACGATTTACCCGTGGAATATCTGGAGTGGTTCGCCAAAAAAGGCTTTCCCAAAGGACGTCTCGGCGAGCTTTTGAAAGTGGTGCATCAGCTCAAAGTTGACGGCTGCGACGAGATCTTCGACGAGGTGCGGCGCCGTCGTGGCGGGCGAACTGCGTTGCGTCCATCGCGCCCGCCGCTAAAGTTCCGCCCATGATCATTCCTGGGCTCTGTTCGGTGACTTTTCTTCAGTTGAGTTGCAGTGAAATCATCGCGCCGGAAGTCCTCCGGGCGGACGCGCAGACTTCACTGGAACTCCTATCGTGAACGATCTGCCAGCGCTCGTCGAAGCGATCCGAAGTTGCACGCTTTGTCCGAAAATGATGCGGCCCGGAGTTTCGGGTGGAGCGGTTTATTCCAAAGTGATTTCCGTCGGACAAGCGCCGGGAACCAAGGAGCCGCTGGCCGGCAAACCGTTCGCCTGGACCGCCGGCAAAACCCTTTTCAAATGGTTCCTCGAAGAGACTGGCGTGGATGAAGAAACGTTTCGCCAGACCGTTTACATGGCGGCGGTTTGCCGGTGTTTTCCGGGCAAGACGAAGCAGGGCGGTGATCGTGTTCCCGACCCGCTGGAAATCGCGACCTGCCGTCGCTGGATGGAAGGGGAGTTTGCCATTTTGCAGCCGAAATTGATCCTCCCAATCGGCAAACTGGCCATCCGGCAATTTCTTCCCGAGGCGCCGCTGTCCGAAGTCATCGGGAAATCGTTTCACACCCAATTGCCAAGTGGAATGGTGAATGTGATTCCGCTGCCGCATCCGTCTGGAGCTTCGCCGTGGCACCGGATGGAGCCGGGCCGAACGTTGCTGAAACAGGCGCTCGCTTTGATTGCAGCGCATCCGGCGTGGCAGAGTCGGATGGAACTCCGATGAAAAACCCCCGGTCGGGCGATCGTCTATTCCTTTTCCCGCATCACCCACAGATTGCAGGGAATGACCTGGTAGAGCCAGTCGAGACTCGGGCTGAGAACCGGCGTCGTCTTTCCCGGCATTCCGGTCGGCACCACGAGGAGATCGGCCCCGATGCCTTGCAAATGTTCGCAGGCAGCGAAACCGGTATTTCCGCGAATGCACTGCGTCTCGATTGGGACGTCGAGCGGCGTGGAATCGAGGACAAATTGATCGAGTCGCTCGTCAGGATTTCCGTCGAATCCCGCGGCGCGGAGACGGTGTTCGTCGAAGGTCGTCAGCACGTGCAGCGCGTGCACTTTTTCCGCTCCGCGCCGTTTCGCGACCTGCACGGTCTGGCGCAGAGCTTCCGCGGACGTTTCGGAAAAATCGATCAGCACCGCCGGGCAGCGCACCGCGTTATCCGCCTCGCGCGGCTCGAGAAAAAGGAACAAATCAAACGGCCCCTCGGCGATCAGTTTTCGCGCAATATCATTCGCAAAAGGCCGGTAACCCGTCCCGCCATCGGGTTCGCCTTGCACCGCGCCGGCTACGACCAGATCGCAGCCGTATTGCGAAGCGAGCTGATTGATCATCGTCGCCGGATCGCCGGGCGCCCAGTGAATGACGGTGTCGGCCGCGAGTTGAAACTGAGCGAGGCCATCGGCGATGCGGGTCTTTTTTTCCGGGGTCTCCTCACCGACGTGAATCAACTGCAACTCGCCTCCAAAATATTTCGCCGTGCGCCCGGCCTCGCCGAGGACGGCGTGGAAGCGCGGGGAAAAAGTCGTGGCTGCGGCAATCGATCGATACATGGCGGAAATGAACGGGACGGTCGCATCGACCCCTTCCGACGCCAAGCAAAATGGCATTCCATCCACTTCAAGATCTGTCGTCGCAGAAGGCATTCCTGTTAGACAATCCGCCCGGATCCGCGTTCAAAGACGGCGAAAGTTGCGCGCCCGGTGAAAAACTGCTCCACTGCACGCGCATGACCAACCAGCCCGCTAGCATCGACCAGCCTTTGCCGAAGAAAAGTTTCGTTCGCCGTTGCTACGACTGGACGATGCATTGGTCTGAAACTCCGATGGCTTTGCCCGCCCTCTTCGTGATCTCGTTTGCGGAGTCGTCGTTTTTCCCCATCCCGCCCGACGTCCTACTCATGGCGATGTGTTTTTCGACCCCGAAAAAATGGTGGAAATACGCTCTTTGGTGCACCGTCGCATCCGTTCTTGGCGGCATCCTCGGCTGGGCCATCGGGTTCTATCTTTGGGACTTGGTAAAGGGCTTTTTCTTCAGTCACATCCCCGGATTCCACGAGGAAGCCTTTAACAAAATGGGCGCCTGGCTCCAGCAGCACGGCTTCTGGCTGATCGTCGCCAAAGGGTTCACCCCGATCCCTTACAAACTCGTCACCATCGCGGCGGGCGCCTTCAAATTTCCGCTGGAGCAACTCATTCTCGCCTCGATTCTTTGCCGCGCCGGTCGCTTCTTTTTGGTCGCGGGATTGATCCGATTCTTCGGTGTGAAAATCCGTCCGTTTCTGGAGAAATATCTCGATCTCGTGTTGTTCGGGATGCTGATTTTACTCGTGCTCGGCTTCGGCGCGCTGAAGTTTCTCCATTAGACTGCAACTCGACTGAAAAACTAAAGTCGGTGGGCGAAATGATCGTCGGCTTTCACCGATTTTACGAAGGAAACGAGAAGGTCAATGACGCGTTCAACGTCGGCGAGATCGGCCATTTCCACGATGCTGTGCATGTAGCGGAGCGGCAGGCTGACCAACGCGCTGGGAATGCCGTCGCGGCTGTTAAAAATGACGTCCGTATCGGTGCCGCTGTAACGCGAACTGCTTTCGTGCTGGATCGGGATGCCCGCGGCTTCGGCGCATTCGAGCAGGCGCGCGATGACGAGCGGGTGGTTGCACGTTCCGTGGGTGATCGACGGTCCGCCGCCGAGAGTGCATTCGCCGTGCATGGCCGCGTCGATGCCCGGCGTGTCGGTGGCGTGGGTGACGTCGAGCACGATGCAAACGTCCGGCGCGAGCCGATGCGCGATCATGCGTGCGCCGTGGCCGCCGATTTCTTCCTGCACGGCGTTGACGGCGTGAATGGTGGCAGAAACAGACGCGCGATCTGCAGCGAGACGTTCTAAGACTTGGGTAAGAATGAAGCCGCCGATGCGGTTGTCGAGGGCGCGTCCGACGATGCGGTTTTTGCTGAAGGAAATGGCGGAGTCGGAGTAAACAGCGGGGTGTCCGACGCGAATGCCGAGTTCCTTGACTTCGTCGAGCGAAGTCGCGCCGATGTCCACGTAAAGCTCGTGGATTTTCGGCGCTTTTTCATCGGAGAGTGAGTCCTTTCGCAGGTGGATGGCGGTGTTGCCGATGATCCCGAGAACCGGGCCTTTGTCGCCGAGCAATTGCACGCGACGACCACGCGCCGTCGCGGTGTCGGAGCCGCCAACGCGGTCGATGCGGAGGTAGCCGTCCTTGGTGATCTGCTTGACGATGAACCCGATCTCGTCGGCGTGCGCCTCGAGCATGATGGTTTTTGATCCGGGTTGCAGTGGATTCAGCGTCGCCCAGGTGGTGCCGTAAACGTCATTTTCCACAGCGTCGGCAAATGGAGAAACGTAAGCGGCCCACTTGCGCTGGCCGGGCATTTCAAAGCCGGTCGGGCTCGGCGTGTCGAGGAGGTCGTAAAGAAATGTGCGTGCGTCAGGTGTCATGTTAGCGGAGGTGGGTTGGGTATTCGCCAGCGGTGACGAGCGACTGGATATTTGCCACGGTTTCGGCTTTGTCTTCGGGGTAAGTGATGCCGAACCACGGTGACGGCGATGGGCGAACACGGCAGGTGGCTTTGCCCGATTTGATCAGCGAATCGACTGCGGTCGGGATGTAAAATTCCGCTTTCGGTTTTTCGATGTTTTCACGCAGGAAATCGCTGAACAGCCGCCAGAAATCGTCCATCGCTTCGGGGCCGAAACCCCACATGTTCATGGAGACGACATCATTTGAGTTCAAGGGAACTGGCGTGCCGCTGTCGAGTGCGCGGGCTCCACCGGCACCGTCGGGTTCGATCTTGGTGAGCTCGACGACGCCGGTGAGATTGCCCTCGGCGTTGACCTGGCAGAGGCCGCGGGAGACGGTGCCGTTGGGCGAGAGCGTTTTCATGAGGTTAAACCCGACGAGGCACTGGGTATTGGTTGGCAAGTCGCGGAGGTTTTCGGCAAGCACGCGATACGAAGCCGCACCATAGAAATCGTCGGCATTAATCACGCCAAATGGCCCATCGATCACATGGCGCGCGGCCAGCACGGCGTGATTGGTGCCCCACGGTTTCGACCGTTCCGGCGGGAGCGAGAAGCCTTCGGGCAGATCGGTCATTTCCTGAAAAACAAAATCGACCTTCAAGTCCGGCCGCTGGAATTTCCCAAAATGCTCGCGCAGAGGCGCCTCCAACTCGGGCCGGATCACCATCACGATCCGATCAAAACCCGCCCGCAGCGCATCGTAGATCGAGTAATCGAGAATGACTTCGCCGTTCGGGCCGACCGGGGCGATTTGCTTGAAACCGCCGAAGCGGCTGCCGAGGCCAGCGGCGAGAACGATCAGGGAAAGAGGTTGTGACATTGCGAAAGGGTGAATCGATTGGAACTCGAATGTAAACGAGAAACATCCCGCCGTTGGCTCTTCAAAAAACAATTGCAAACTGGGCGCAGCCCCTTATTTTCACGCTCCAATTTTACGACAACTCCTATGGCTGACCTCGCAAACAAATACGAAGACAACGTGACCGGCAAATTCTACGTGGACGATCAATGCATCGACTGCGATCTCTGCCGCGAGACGGCGCCCGCTAACTTCACTCGCAACGACGACGGCGGCCATTCCTACGTTCACAAACAGCCTGAAACTCCCGAGGAAGAAGCGCTCTCGAAGGAGGCCATGGAAGGCTGCCCGGTCGAGGCCATCGGCAACGACGGCGTCTAAAGCTAGAGTTCACTGCAACTCGAATGAAAAACCCTCGTTCCTGCGGGAATCGGGGGTTTTCTTTTGCCTGCGAATTGGGGAAACTAACTGCATGAACCCGAAATTGCGCCGCGAGATCCTTGCGGAATTTCGCGGCTATTGGGAACCGAAAAAACGTCCCGACCGCTGCGTGTCGGTCCACGATGTGCTCGGCCCGCTGATGAAAAAGCTCGGGCTGGGCGACCGGCTCGATGAGGCAGAAATAGGGCGGACTTGGAGTGAACTCGTCGGAGGTTTTCTCGGCGAACACTCCAAACCGGATCGGCTGAAGGATGGCGTTCTTTACGTGCGCGTCATTCAACCGACGCTGCTCTATGAACTCGACCGCGTCTGGAAACCGGACGTTTTGCGGAAGCTAAAAGCCAAATACGGCCCTAAGAAAATCAAGGACGTCCGCTTTCGCGCGGGCTGAATCAACTCCAACTCCGATCAAAAAACCGCGTCGGGGAAGATTCGGATCAGTTCCCGAAAATGAGCCGGGCAAATCCGCTGTGATGACGGCGACGTGAGCGATAATTATTGTCGTTATCCACCACGGCATGATGATCGTGATGCACCGTCACGACGTTGCCATCTTCATCGTAGTAAGAATGGTGATGGTCGTAGTGAACGACACTTTCATCCCCATAATTATCCACTTCAGTGACGCGGTCGCGCTCACATCCATCGTGGGCGAGTGCGGAATTAGTAAAAATACCCATGGCTGGGATTGCAACTGCGAGAATCCATTGGTTCATATTTCCAACGGACGGCTGGGAGCGCGGAAATATTCAATCCTCGCGTAACTAACGCGCAACATTCGCGTTTCCGCGCAGCCGACGATCTTCTACACTCCGCAAATGATTAAAAACGTCATCCTCGATTGGTCCGGCACGGTCGTGGACGATCTGCGCCCCGTCGTGCAGGCCACCAACGCCGTTTTTGCGGAGTTCGAGTTGCCCGCAATCACGCTGGAGGAATTTCGCGCGGAGTTTTGCCTGCCGATGGAGCCGTTTTACGAACGCCGCATGTCCGCGCACACCATGGACGTCATCAACGAGGCGTATCACCGCCATTTTGTGCCATTTGCCGAAGCCGTCGAACCGCTGCCCAACTCCCGCGCGTTCCTCGAGTTTTGCCGCAAAACCGGACGCCGCCTCTTCGTTCTCAGCACGATCAGCCCGAGGCATTTCGAGCATCAAGCGGGCAAATTCGGCTTCACCGATTTTTTTGAGCGGAGTTACACCGGAATCATCGACAAGCGTCACAAGATCGGGGAAATCCTGCGCGATCACCGGCTGCAAGCGCACGAAACGTTGTTCGCCGGCGACATGGTCCACGACGTCGCTACCGCGCATCACGCCGGTGTTCTTGCCGTTGCTTTGCTGAGCGGATTCGACGATCACGCCAAGCTCGCCGCTGCCGGGCCGGACGTCATCGTGCGCGACCTCGGAGACCTGCAAACGCTCATGGAATCCACGGAAACAGAGCGGGGTTGCATCCGTATCGACGGCTTGCAAATCGACGCGCGGGTCGGCGTGCCCGACGAAGAAATGGCGAATCCCCAACGCCTCCTCCTCGACATATCGATCCAACCCAAATCAATTTTTTCCGACATGAACGACGATGTTAGAAACACCGTCGATTACGCTGCTGTCTGCGAGATGATCCGCACCTTCGCCGCCAACGGAAAATGGCGCTTGATCGAATCGCTCGCCGCCGATGTTAGGACGCAAATCCTAACTTTCCCGAACGTCGCCTCCGCCACCGTAAAAGTCCGCAAATTCATCCTGCCCTACACCGAGCAAGTCAGTGTAGAAATCTAAAAGCTACTTCTGCTAACTCATCGCAACTCGATGAGTTTTTCGCCCTTTTGGAGGCAGGCTTCCACCAATGGCCAACGGGGTAAAAGCCACGCGAGAAGTCCCGGGTTGGTAGCGTTGCCTATGCGCAGCCAGATGATGACCGGAGCTTCGCGGCTCACCTGACAACGTTGGGCAAAGTCTTCATCTTTCGTGATAATGGCTGCATGATTTTTCACTGCGAAGCGCCAGATGGCGTTGTCTTTTGCCTCGCGCAAACCAAGGTCACGCACGGCAATGGCGTCCATTCCAATCTCCCTCAAAGCCGATGCCAGTGTTGGCGGCAATTGAGCGTCGACGATGAGCTTCACGCCGCTTGCAATACAGTGTGATTAATTTGGTCGGAGGCGTATTGCAGGCTGGCCCGGATGTCACCCACCTCGAGGTCAGGAAAGTCCGCGAGAATCTGACTTTCAGTCGCACCACCGGCGAGCATGTCGAGAATGTCTTTGACCCGAATACGCATGCCCCGGATACACGGGCGTCCGGAACACTGTTCGGGATCGAACGTAATGCGTTCCAAATAGTTCATACGTGTAATTTATACGGCGCTTGTCTTCTAAGCAAGGCAGGCTTGGTCTTTGAATTTTGAGCGGAGTTAGATCGCACTGACTTCCGCAAACGGCTGCTGCGGAACGAGATCTAGTTTTGCTAATAAATCGAGATCGGCATCTTTCCCCGGATTGTCAGCGGTGAGGAGTTTGTTGCCGTAGAAAATGCTGTTGGCTCCCGCGAAAAAGCAGAGCGCCTGGCCTTCGGGCGTGATTCGAGTGCGGCCGGCGCTGAGACGGACTTTCGCCTTGGGCACAGCGATGCGGGTGACGGCGATGAGGCGCACCAGTTCGAAGATGTCCACCGGCGGCTGCGCTGCGAGCGGGGTGCCGGGCATGGACATGAGGCAATTGATCGGCACGCTCTCGGGCGGCGGGTTGAAGCTGCAAAGGGTTTCCAACATTTTCAGCCGATCGGTGATGGTTTCGCCGAGGCCGATGATGCCGCCACAGCAGACGGCCATCCCGGTTTTCTGCACGCTGCCAATGGTGTTGAGCCGGTCTTGAAACGTATGCGTCGTGACGATCTCCGGGTAAAAATCCTCCGACGTGTCGATGTTGTGATTGTAAGCGGTCACGCCCGCTTCTTTCAGCCGCTCGGCTTCGCGGTCGCTCAGGTTGCCGAGGGTCACGCAGACTTCCATGCCGAGCTTGCTCACTTCCCGAATCGAGTCGAGCACTTGCTCGAAACGCGCATCGCCGTCTCGGACACCTTTCCAGGCGGCGCCCATGCAAAAACGCGTTGAGCCATTCTCCCTGGCCTCACGCGCAATCGGCAAAATCTGCTCGGTCGTCATCAAACGTTCCGCTGCAACTCCCGTGGAATAACGCGCGCTCTGGGCGCAATATCCGCAGTCCTCCGAGCACCCGCCGGTCTTGATCGAGAGCAGCGTGCAAAGCTGCACTTCGTTTCCCGTCCAATGCTCCAGATAAACATCTCGGCTTTGCGAGATCAGTTTGAAAAACGGCTGGTGATAGAGGCGTTCGAGATCAGAAAGTTTCATCGGAGTTAGAGAGAAATGTTAGAGGCCCACCCAGTTGCCGCCGGGCGTGGAAATAATCGGCAGCGTCTCAGTCATGTATTGCGTTTTGCCATTGGCGCCGATCATTTTAACACCGGTAGCCGCCTTGAATTTTTGCGACATGCTTTCGCCGGTGTGACAGCCCCAGCTCCGCACATACGCACCGTTCGCGAAGATCCCGCGGCGCAGTTTGCTGAAATCGCTTTCGTGCAACCAGACCTTCGAGGCGCTATCGATTTCGTTACTGTAATCGAAGAGAAAACACGCCTTGTTCGAGTGCCCGAAATACTCCAGCCCGGCGAGCTTTTGCGACGAACGATTGTTCAGATAACTAATTACATCCGACTGACGGTCGAAGAGCACGAGCTTCACGTGAAACGCCTCCGGAATCGACCGGATGATCCCAAACAAATCGCCCTCGTGCATGGAAGCCTCGCGCCGTTTATAAGCCGGCGAATACACCATCCAGGTGATCGGCATATTCGGGTGCTGCGTGCGCAATTCCTCGATCCGAATGCGACTCGCACGAATAAAATTCAGCCACCAATTATCGTGCGGCTCACGCTTGTATTTCTCCCACATCATCAGGGAAACGCCGCCGGTAATGACGACGTATTCGCCTTCGGGCAGCGCTTGTTGAGCGTGGAGATCGGGCAAGGAACCAAAAAAGAGAACGGCAATCAGAAGGAGGAAAGTGGAACGCATGAGGCCGAGAGAATAGGTCAGTTTCGAGTGCAAGCGAAAGTGCAAAAAGTGAGTCGAGTTCCATGCCACTGGCAAGTTCGGATTTGACGGCTGCCCCTTCTTTCATTTGAGTCGGCTCCCACTCATGGCTTTCCTCAACGACAACTACCTCAAACTCCGCGCCGGCTACCTCTTCCCCGAAATCTCCCGTCGAGTCGCCTCTTACTCCGCTCAAAATCCCGACGCCGCGAAACGTCTCATCCGTTGTGGCATCGGCGACGTCACCGAGCCCTTGCCGCTGGCCGTGCGCCAGGCCATGCACGCCGCCATCGACGAAATGGGCGCGCGCGAAACCTTCCACGGCTACGGCCCCGAGCAGGGTTACGAATTTCTCCGTCATGCCATCGCGGAAAACGATTTCCGCGCCAAGGGACTCGACATCGCCGACGACGAAATCTTCATCAGCGACGGCTCGAAATGCGACTGCGGCAACATCCTGGATATCCTTGGAACTCAAAACAAAATCGCCATCACCGACCCGGTTTACCCCGTTTACGTGGACACCAACGTCATGGCCGGACACACCGGAGTTGCAGACGATTCTGGCGCTTACGCCGGGCTGGTTTACCTGAAATGCACCGCCGAAAACGGGTTCGTCCCCGAGCCTCCAGCAGAAGCCGTCGATGTCATCTACCTCTGTTTCCCAAACAACCCCACCGGCGCCGTCGCGAGCCGGGCGCAACTGACATCCTGGGTCGCTTACGCCCTGAAACACCACGCGCTCCTCCTCTTCGACGCCGCCTACGAAGCCTACATCTCCGACCCGGCGATCCCGCATTCCATCTACGAAATTCCCGGTGCGCGCGACTGCGCCATCGAGTTCCGGTCATTCTCCAAAAACGGCGGCTTCACCGGCACGCGCTGCGCCTTCACCGTCGTCCCGAAAACGCTCCTCGCCAGCACGTCCACCGGCGAAAAACTCCCGCTCCACCCACTCTGGTCGCGCCGCTCCAGCACCAAGTTCAACGGCGTTTCCTACCCCGTGCAGCGCGGCGCCGAGGCGATTTATTCTCAGTCGGGTCAGAAGCAAGTCGCCGACCTCATCGCGCATTACATGGGCAACGCGGCCATTCTAACAACCGCCGCGCGCAACGCCGGAATGACCGTCTTCGGCGGCGTCAACGCCCCCTATATCTGGGTGCGCACGCCCCGCGGAGAGTCGTCCTGGGAAATCTTCGATCACTTCCTGAACCACCTGAACGTCGTCATCACCCCGGGCGCCGGCTTCGGCTCCAACGGCGAAGGCTACTTCCGCATCAGCGCCTTCAACAGCCGCGCCAACGCCGAAGACGTCGCCCGCAGAATCGAGCGGAGCGAGAAAGCCTGCTGAAGGCAGCCCAGAGGGGATGCGCGGAAGCGCAGAGCAATCCTATCTGACTCCGCTCAGTAAATTTTCCGGGGCGGGTGCTCAGAGGCCTAACATCATTACCGCAGCAAAGCCAGAGACTGCGCCGCCTGTCCCCTGAGAAACAAATGCATCGCTAGAAACGGGCGGCGCAAATCGCTCGCCATCCCAGTGGACACCCTACCGGCAACCCTCACCGCACGAATGCGTCAGAAAGTGGATACCCCGGAAGCGAG
>JAYVOE010000046.1:0-35416 GCA_043758065.1 Spartobacteria bacterium
CTGAGGCAACGGGCACCATCGCCGACAACGATACGCCAACCACCGTCAGCGCAGTTGCTACGGATGATAATGCGTCTGATCGCGGCGGGAACACAGGAACCATCGTCCTAACCCGGTCCGGCTCGACGAAAGCTCCGCTCTTTGTGAAATATAAGCTGACAGGCTCCGCCAAAAACGGCGTGGACTATTCCAGACTCAGGAA
The DNA here is from genome assembly GCA_043758065.1 of Spartobacteria bacterium. Taxonomy (GTDB): domain Bacteria; phylum Verrucomicrobiota; class Verrucomicrobiia; order Chthoniobacterales; family DASVRZ01; genus DASVRZ01. Next base: position 203 of record JAYVOE010000046.1, read on the forward strand.
TGGAGTGACATTCCCTGCGGGTCAATCCACCGTGAGCATCATTATCAGTCCGCTTAGAAACTCCGGCAGTGTCGTGAAAGCCATTTTAACCCCGCTACGACGCACGGGTTACTCCGTTTCTGGCTCCAGTGCTACCGTATCGATCCGGCACTATAACAAAATAGGGTTCTAGTCCGGCGAGTCGCCGTCTTCCCGGCGGCTAAGGACGTGGAGCGCGATGCAAGTCGCGCTGACCTTGGCCGGGAAGAGTCTCACCTCGACCGGATGGATGCCCACCACCGTCACTATGCGCCCTCGCTCTCGCCGGGGGCGCACGGACTTTTCAGCGGAGTTCCAGCGCTATCGCCGGGAAGACGCTGGATGCGTTCGCAATGACCGCTGACTTCGTCCGGGCTTGCATGGGAGCTGATCCGGACTCCCTCTGACTTCCATCGGGAACGATCTGTCGGCGGTTACAACGCGCTCTGACCTTGCCCGGGACGGCGATCGATGGGATCGCGGCGAACGCTGACTCCGCCCGGAAGCCCGCTGAATTTGTTCGGACGAATGCTGTTATGGCAGTGGAGGCATCCTCAATCCACCCCGGAAGTCGTCGGACCCTCATGCAGAACCCATGGCGCGGACGCAATTCGCTGAAGTTTCTTCTTGTTCTTTCCTGCTGGCATGGACAATCTCCCTCGCATGAATCAGAAACAGGACAACATCGCCACCATGTTTGAGACCACTAACGGAACCCTCAACACTTTCAGCCCGCTCTGGGCTCAGATTCCGGCGTTTGCCGATGCGGTAAACCGCGTTGTTTCTGGAACGACAGCCATTCGCGAGAAGTCCGGAGAACAAGTGCCCACGGGTGACGCCGCCGCCAAGGCCATCGCGAAATTGGACCTGGAGGAGACGGTGCTGCACATTGGCGATCAACTGAGTGCGTTTGCCGCCAAAACTGAAGACGCCATGCTCGGAGCGAGCGTGGATTTTTCCAAATCGACCCTGGATCGTCTGCCAGACAGCGATCTCGTATTGGCTGCCCGAGCGGTGGAGAAAGCCGCAGCGGATCACAGCGCGATCCTCGCCAGCGATTATCTGATTACGGCGGATGACCTGACTAAGCTGACCACCCACCGGGAGCGTTTCGATGGATTGAAAACGGCCCCGCGCGATGCCATTGTCAATCGCCGGGTGGCCACGTTATCGCTTCCGGAGGCGCTCGCTTTTGTCCGGAGCATTTATCGCAACGAGCTGGACCGAATGATGACGCGCTTCAAGACGTCGAGTCCCGATTTCTATGCCGCCTACTTCGGAGCGCGAGTGATCGTGGATCGCGCGGCCACCCACGCGCCAACTCCGCCGAACCCGGTCCCACCCCAAAATTGAGCCGAGTTACAGACGATTCAGGCCGTTCATTTCGCAGATTGGCTTCTAACTCGAATGAAAAGCGCTGAAATTGCTGGCAACCAGAATTGAGCGTTTGACACCACCCGCCGTTTCCAGTTTACTTCCGACACTATGAAAGCTCTCCTCAGCGTCCTTCTCTCCGTATTATTCCTGCAAGCCCAGGTCTTCGCACTTTCCGGCGGGCCAAATTATAACGGCAACAGCTCTGGCGGCGCAGGGATCACGGATATCGTCGGAACGTATGGTGGAGTGCTCGTCGAAAACACGGATCCGGTAGATGGCACCAATGGCGGCTCCGTGGCCGTTTATTCCGTGGATATTGCCGCCACTGGGACATCGGCTGGTAAATTAGTGGTGTTCAATTCCGGCCGCGTTTATCCAGGAACCATGACCGGCATCGGCGATGCGACCGGTTCTTCAGCGACTTTCAAGGCAATTATCGAGGCCTCGTTCGATTATTCAATTTCCAGAACGGTGATTGATCCAACTACGGGCGTGGCAACGATCGTGACAATTCCGGTAACGGCGAGCACCAACGGAACTTTGAATACAACGTTGGACACGGTTCGGAACGGAGCTACTTCGAACGTATTAATGACAGGCACGGCGACCATGAACGTTTCCAACGGAAACGTGGATTCCAGCGGAAACTTCATCATTGATCGCGTGATCGATTACAGTGTGTCGGGTTACAAACAAACTTCGACGGTCGCTTCGACTACGGGAGCTTGATCCCGTTTGTCAGCGGGAATGGTCTTCACGCAGTCTAAGCGGGCATTCACGCTGCTTGAGTTAACGACGGTCATCGTCATTATCTTCATTCTCGCGGCGTTGTTGATGCCGAGTTTCGCCAGAATTCGCGAAAAAGCGCGCGCGGCCAAATGCGCGGCCAACTTGAAAAGTCTCTTCGTCGCCGCGAACGGGTATATCCAGGATAACCATCAGTGGCCGCAAGTCGTCGGAATGGATCCGGCATCGGAGGCATTTGCCAATAGCTGGTTGGATAAGTTAAAACCGTATCAGATCGATAAAGTGAATTGGTTCTGCCCAACCATCCAGGCGCAGATCGGGAATGAGAATCATCCTTTCCGGCTGGATTACATTCCTACTCCGTTTGGGGCCAAGGCGATCGCGCCGTTTCTATGGCCGACGCATCCGTGGTTTGCCGAGCGCGGATCAGTCCATGGCAACGGCAATTTGATTATCCTAACCAACGGGAGCGTGAAGGCGCTCAACGACATCACCGGTAGCTCGCAACCCGCACCGGAGTAGGGGACTCAGCCGTTCCACCAGCCGGAAAGGCGAGGGCCGAAACTGGTTACGGCGGCCAGATTCGTGCCTTCGTAGTGCGAGGTGTCGTTGAAAAGCATCAAGCGCGCACGGGTGGGATCTTTGAAGTCGATGATGTTCAACGCAGCCGGGCTTTGATCCAAATTGTCGCGATACCGGCGCGGGTCGAAACCCAAAAGTGAGCTGAGTAAGAGTCGAATCGTGGCCTTGTGGGAAACGACGAGCACGTTCTGACCCGGATGAGAACGCACGATGTCGATCAATTCCGGCAGAGCGCGAGCCGTTACTTGAAGGCCACTTTCGCCTCCGACTGGCGCAAACGTATAAGGATCGCGATCCCAGTTTTCCAGTTCTTCGGGGAACCGCGCGGCGACTTCCTGCCGGGTGAGCTGCTCCCAGCGCCCGTGGGAAATCTCCTTCAAAGCCTCTTTCGGATGCACCGGTAAACCGTGCGGCTCGATGGCGATGGACGCTGTTTCCACGGTTCGTCCGAGCGTGGAAGAATAAGCGGCCGCGATCTCGATCTGCGCCAGGCGCCGGGCCAGGCAGCGGGCCTGTTCACGGCCTTCGTCGGACAAGGGAACGTCTGTCGCTCCGGCAAAGCGATCTTCGGCGGTGAGGACTGTTGCACCGTGTCGAACGAGAAAAATGCGGGTGCGTTCCATGGCGGATTTTCACGTGTTGACTACTTTTTCGCAAATAATCTTTCGCGAAACCAGAGTCGGCTGATACGGTTCCAACTCCACTCAAAAATCAATTTTCCCATGGCTAAATCCGACGAATCTCCCACTGATAAAGCAACCGTTGCTCGCAACAAAAACCTCGATCTCGCTATCCAGCAGATCGCCAAAGATTACGGCGAAGGAGCGATCATTCGTCTCGGCGACAAAACGATCAAGGACATCGAAGTCATCCCAACGGGCAACATTTTGATCGATCGCGCACTTGGGACGGGCGGTTTTCCGAAGGGCCGCATCGTGGAAGTCTTCGGCCCGGAATCCTCCGGAAAAACGACGCTGACTTTGACGGTGATCGCGCAAGCCCAGAAACGTGGTGGTCTCGCTGGCTTTATCGACGTCGAGCACGCGCTCGACGCCCAATATGCCCGACGCCTCGGCGTCAACTTGGACGAATTGCTCGTTTCCCAGCCCAGTTCTGGTGAAGAAGCGCTCCGCATCTGCGAGACGCTGGTCCGCTCGAACGCACTGGACGTCATCGTGCTCGACTCCGTCGCCGCGCTCGTTACCAAGCAAGAACTGGAAGGCGAGATTGGCGACACGACCGTGGGTGCACAGGCGCGCCTGATGTCTGCTGCGCTTCGCAAACTCACCGCTCTCATTTCCAAGGCCAACACCGTCGTCATTTTCACCAATCAGATCCGTGAAAAAATCGGCGTCATGTTTGGCAACCCAGAGACGACGCCCGGCGGCAAAGCGCTCAAGTTTTACGCCAGCGTCCGTGTGGACATCCGCCGCATCGGCGCGATCAAAAGCAGCGACGGCACCGTGACGGGCAACCGCACCAAGGTAAAAATCGTGAAAAACAAAGTCGCGCCGCCGTTCACCGAAGCCGAGTTCGACATCATGTATAACGAAGGCATTTCCTCGACCGGCGCTCTGCTCGATCTCGCGTTGGAGAAAGGCATCGTCGAAAAACGCGGTAGTTGGATGAGCTATAAAGGCAACCAACTCGCTCAGGGCCGCGACGCTGCAAAAGAAATCCTGAAGAACGACCAGGCGCTCTACGACGAGATCGAAGTGCTCGTAAAAGCCAAGCTGGAAGAGGAAAAGCAGTAATTTTTTCAGTCGAGTTGCATCCGACTCTGGCATGAGAAAACGGTGGGCCTGCCTGATTCTTTTCGCGCTGCTGAGCAGCAGTTCGGCCGCCGAAAAATCCCTCTTCGACAGCACCGCTCTCTCGGGCGAATGGGGTGGATTTCGCAGCCCGGACAGCGGCGTTACCCTCAAACTCGGCTACACCCAGGAGATTCTCGGAGTCGTTGCCGGAGGCATCCGCAGGCACGCCGATTACGACGCACTGGCCTCCATCGACCTGAAACTCGATTTGGAAAAACTCGTTGGCTGGCGCGGGGCCACCTTTCGCGCGGCCGGTTTCGGCATCATCGGCTCCAGCCTATCCAGCGAATCCATCGGCAGCGACTGTAACGTCAGCAACATCAATTACCGCAACAGCGTTCGCCTCTACGAATGTTACCTCGACCAGACGTTACTCGACGGACGCCTCTCATTTCGAGTGGGAGAACTCGCCGTCGATTCCGAATTTTTCGGATCGGAAATCGGAGACGTTCCCGGCGGCGGATTGTTCTTTAACAGCGATTTCGGCGCCCTGCCCATCGTTTCCTTCAACGCGCCGTGCGCCATCTACGCAATCGCTGCGCCGGGCCTTCGCATCAAAGTGGCGCCGACGGATTCGAGTTACATTCAAATGGGCGTTTACGATGGAAATCCGGCGCCCGATCTGCTCGGCGACCCAAGTCCCGGCTTCCAACCCGGACGCCACTACAATGATCACGGCCTCGACATCCACCTCGCCTCCTCCGAGGGCGCATTCGTAATTGGTGAAGCCGGATTCACCACGAAACGCTGGCCCGGCAGCTACAAACTCGGCGCATTTTATCACACCGACGACTTCACCCGGTGGCGCGATGGTTCCGCCGTCTCCGGCATCTGGGCCGCGTATGCCATTGCGGGTCAAAAGCTTTGGAACGAAAAACCCGCCGATGCACAAGGCCTCTACTTCTTTGCTCGCGGCAGCATGGCTCCGCAGAATCGAGCCCGACTCGAGTGGGCGGGAGACGCGGGTTTCGATTATGTAGGAGCCATTCCGGGACGCGATCAAGACATCCTGGGCATCGGTTTTTCCGTGAAAAACTACAGCCGCGACTTCAGCGCTGCTCAGCAACGCGCTGGGCAGAGTGCGGTGGAAGTCGAATCCGTTTTAGAGCTGACGTATCAGATCGAGGTCGCTCCGTGCATCACCGTCCAGCCCGATTTGCAATACGTCATTCAGCCCGGCGGACATGTCGCAGCGTCGAACGCCGTCGTCCTGGGTCTCCGCGTGAGCACGCTTTTCTGATCAACGACCGTAAAGATCGTAGTGCGTCTTGGCGTATTTCTCGTAGCGCTTGATCAGGATATCGTTTTCCCATTCGGTCTTCGTCAGCGTGTTTTGCACGTCCGCCGACACCGGCATATACCAATTTTGCGTATCGAAAACCTCGCGCATTTCCTTCAGGCGAAACGAATAACCATGGCGCGCGTAAATTTCATTCCGCATCAGGCGCAACTCCTCGGAATGTTTGTCCTCCACTTCGCTTTCTGTCAGTTTCCGAGTCGAACTTTCCGGAAATGAACCCACCGTCGGATCGTATTTAAACTCACGCCGCGCGAGCGAAAACGTCTTCGCCGCCAGCTTCGGATCGTTCGGCGTCCAACTTCCCGAGAGCGTTTTTTCAGTCGAGTTCCATGCGAATGTGAACGCGCCATCCTCCGGGTGATCGCCCGGCTCCTTCGCGTCGATTAGCACATTTGCGCCGTCTTTCCGAAACGATCCGCTGAACGCCCGCTCATTTCCGGCGACTACGCTGTAGCCGATCACCGTGGCGCCCACGACTTTTTCCAGGCGCACCGTGATTTTGTTTTCGCCGAACATTCCCACGTAACTCCCCTGCATTTTTGTCGCGTCAGCGTCGGCGACATTCACCTCCGTTTTCAGCGGAGTTTCAGCCGACTCTTGCGCGAGTGCGGAGTGGAAGGAAATGACGAGCAGCAGCGAAAGAACGGACGTTGTTTTCATAAGGGGAGCGGACTAGCGTTTCGCGAAGATTATTCGACGAACCATGTCCGAGACGAGCCAGAAATTCCGCCGCTCCTGGCCGCGTTGGCTGGCGTGGCTCGCGCTTGCCTGGTTTGGCTGGCTGATGCTGCGGATTACTTGGGAATACCGGTCGATGCAAACCGACGCTGGCTTTCTAGCGATCAAACAGCAATACCTCGGCATCCGTCCGTGGTTGCTGGCGTTTTGGGTGCACGTGTTTACGAGCATGTTCGTTTTGCTGGCGGGATTCACCCAATTCGCACCCGGCGTCTTGCGGAAATGGCCCGCGCTCCATCGCTGGATGGGACGCGCCTATGTTTACAACGTCCTGCTCATCACCGGTCCGGCTAGTCTCGTCATGGCGCGCTATGCGAATGGCGGCTGGCCGTCGCGGATTGCGTTCGGAACGCTCGGCGTGCTCTGGTGGACGACGACATTTCTCGGTCTGCGCCGCGCGTTGCAAGGACGCTGGAAAACGCATCGGCAGTGGATGATTCGCTCCTATGCGCTGACTCTTTCCGCGCTGACGTTGCGGGCATGGAAAGTCGTGCTGGCGATCAGTTTTCATCCGAGTCCGATGGATCTCTACCGGACGGTCGCGTGGCTGGGGTTTTTGCCGAATCTCATTTTTGCCGAATGGTGGATCCGGCGTCATTCGACTCCAACTCCGCTCACTTCCGCACCCTCGGCATGAGTTCGTTTCCGAAATTTCCCGTCACCGACGCGAAAATCGCCGACCTGCAACACCGCATGGAAACGCACGGCCTACGCGAGGAAGATCTGGTCGAGACGTATTTCAAGACCGTAAAAAGCGGCGGCAAAGCCGGCTTGATCGGCGTGATGATTTTCCACGAAGCCACTGAATTGCGAGTCCGTTGCAACCGCGAGCGCAGCCAGGGAATCAATCGTTTTCTCGCCCGCCGCACGTTGGTCGAAATCCTCGAACGCAAAGCCCGACGCGCCACCGCCCAGAGTGCGATGAAACTCGAATCACTTTCCCCCGAGCCGCCGCAAGCGATGAAACTCCCGCCCGCGCCCGCGCACTGGGGTTTGAGTCCCTTTAATTCATCACACGTCGATTGAACGGTTGCCGTTGTTGAAGCCTTGGAAGCTTGACACATCATTCAGCTTCGCCGCACCATCACGTGTTGTTTATTCGCTGACGTTCACGCGATTTGTGAGTGCAGACCTGTTTCACCGAGGCGGTTATTTCCCTCAAACTCCTATTTATGAAAATGTATTTCTCCACCGCTCACACCTGTCTTCGCACGTTCGCCATCCTCAGCGCCTTGGTTATTTCCGCCGCGGCAAATAGTCTGGATCTTACTGTATACCGAAGTGGGTCCGATGGTTTTCAGCAGATAAAAGTCACGGGGGATAGCACGAGCTCGTCGCTCAGCAACGCTATCGGCGGCGTCTATGCGTCTGGGAATGGCTCGGTTTACTATGGTTCATCGACGCTTCATGCCTATGCTTCGTCAAGCTTCACGGCCGGCGGCAGTTTTCAGACGTCATCGGGTTGGACGGATGATTACACAATTGATGGCGGGTCGCTCAATGGCACGACCGGCACCGCCACCTTTAGCTACCGGGGTGGCGTTGTGGGAAACATGAGAGTGGAAAACATGGGCTCCAGCCAGAGTGGCGCACGGCTCTCGATCACCGTGGATGGCACCAGCATCGCTTATGAACTCAATAACGGCTCAGGGTTTCCGCAGCCGATCAGCACCTTCGACGTTGTCAAAACCTTCACCTTCGGCAGCGCATTCTCGATGGCCAGCCAACTCGGAGTGGCTGCATTGCCCACCGGCGGAAACCCCGCTGGCATTGTGGATTTCAGTTTCAAACTCTCCGGGGCAGGCATCTCGGTGAAAGATGCCACCAACGCATCCGCCGCTTACACGATGACGAGCCACACGGGATCTGCCAAAGGGAGCACGGTTGTTTCTGGTGGGAGTTACAGTGGATTCACGCTGACCAACAGCACCACGGGTTCGCTCGGGACAACCCTTACGTTGAATGGCGGAAACGCCAGCGCCAGCACCCAAGCGCTCAACGCCGCCTTCGCGCCGGCTCCATTAAATAGCGCCCTGGCCAGCGACGTGGTCAATTTTTCCGGCACGGGTATCGCTAAATTTGTCCTGAAACTGAGTTACGACCCGGCGCTTGCCGTCAGCCTCTTTGGCAACGAACTAAACGCCGTCCTGCTTTGGCGCAATCCGGCGACCGGACTTTTCGAAAATTCCGTCAACGGCAACTCCGATGGAGGCGCGACGCAGCAGCATTACGTGGGTGCCTACCTGGATCCGGAGCAGTATCAGCTCGGAAACTACGGAGTCGACCCGGTGAATCACGTCGTCTGGGCGGTGATCGATCACAACAGCGAGTTCGCCGTCGGCACCGCGGTCCCGGAGCCCGCGACTCGGGCGCTCGCCTTGGCCAGTCTTGGGGTTATCGCGAGTGCACGGCGAATCCGGCGCAAGCTGGGTTAAAGTTCGTAATCACTTACCAACTGCTTGCCGGGTGCGGGAGTCTCGGGTAGTTTGCGCGTCCGCGTTTCTCAGCGGAGTTACATCGCAATGGCGAAAATCTACCTTAAGACCTACGGCTGCCAGATGAATGAGCGCGATTCGGAGCAGGTCGCTCAGATGCTGGTGACGCGTGGTCATGCCCTGACGAAGGCGGAGGCGGAGGCGGATGTGGTGCTGCTCAATACGTGCAGTGTGCGCGATATGGCGGAGCAAAAAGCGATCGGGAAGATGTTGATGTTGCGTGGGTTGGGAATGGAAAGGCCGGTGGTTTATGGGCTGCTCGGGTGCATGGCGCAGAGCCGGGCAGATTCGTTGTTCCGCGATTTGCCGCATCTCGATCTGGTCGTCGGAACGCAGAAATTTCACACGGTGGCGGATCACGTCGAGGCGCTTTTGGAGAAAAAACGATCCGAGTTGCAGTCAAATGAGACGCGTCTGATGGATGATCCGCGTTTCACGATTTTGGAAGTGGAACCGGAAGCGGATTCGCAATCGACGATTCGCGATCACCTTGTGAAAGACAGCCAGGCGACGGCGTTTGTCTCGATCATGCAGGGCTGCAATATGCACTGCACGTTTTGCATTGTGCCAGCGACGCGTGGGCCGGAACGGAGCCGTCGGATTTCGGACATTGTGCTGGAAGTCCGCTCACTGGTGAGTCGCGGCGTGAAGGAGGTGACTTTGCTGGGACAGATCGTGAATCTGTTTGGGCGTCACGAGTTTCCGAAGGTGGATGGGAAAAGTCCGTTTGTGCAACTGCTCGAGGCGGTGCATGCGGTGGAGGGTTTGGAGCGGATTCGGTTCACCTCGCCGCATCCGATCGGCTATCGCGACGATCTCATCAACGCCTTCACCTACCTGCCGAAGCTCGTCGAACACGTCCATCTGCCATTGCAATCGGGCTCGGATCGGATTTTGAAAGCGATGCATCGGACTTACACGGCGGAGAAGTTTTTCGAGCTGACGGAAAAGATTCGCGCCGCCAAGCCGACCATGGCGATCACCACCGACGTGATTGTTGGTTTCCCTGGCGAAACGGACGAGGACTATGCGGCGACGCGGGATTTGGTGAATCGCGTGCAGTTCGATAACGCCTTCGTTTTCCGCTATTCGCAGCGCAAAGATACGCCTGCAAGTCAGATGGAAAACCAGCTCAGCGAGGACGTCAAAGAATGGCGCAACCAGGATTTGCTCGAATCGGTCAACGCCACCGCGCGTCGGAAAACCGATGAGTTGGTTGGAACTCGCGTGGAAATTTTGTGCGAAGGCCCGAGCAAAAACAATCCCGACCGGCTTTCCGGCCGCACGCGCGGAAATAAAATCGTCATCATCGAAGGTGCGCCGCGTCACGTCGGACAGCTTTTCGAGGTGGACATCACCCGCTCAACCGGCTTTACGCTTTACGGCGATCCGGCCATTCTTTCCAGCTAACCTCATGCTCTATCATCCCAGTCTTTTTCTCACTCAACTTGTCGTCGGTATCGCCCTTTTGCTGGCGCATCTCTGGGCGCTTTCTGCCGGTGAATCCCTTGTAACTCCGCTCAAAAAATTTCCGCGCTCACGAGGCTGGGGTGTGACGCTTCTGACGATTGCTGCTGCCTGGTCGCTCTGGCTGATGATGACGATGGATCTCGGCGAATTTACCAGCAAACGGCCGATCTTGATCGCGCTTGTGCCCATCGCCTACGTGCTGACGCTGTTTTTTGTGGAGGAATTTCTTGCGATCCGCGCCCTCGGGATGGTCTTGCTGCTCGTCTCGTGCGTCGTTTTGGATGCCGCTTATCTCAGTGCTGACCCAGCGCGTCTGCCGTTGGTTGCGCTTGCTTATTTTTGGATCGTCGAGGCACTTTTTTGCGTCGGAAAACCCTATTTACTCCGCGACGTCATCGGCTGGATGACTGAAAAAACCGGCCGCCTCAAGCTCGCCAGTTTTGCCGGAATCGCTTTCGGCGTTTTGCTGATCGGGATCGCTGTCGCCCGCTTCCGCTAACTAGCGAATCGCAGCCCAGACGCGGTGAACGTCGTCGTGCTCGTCGAGCGCGTGGAGAAACTCGCCGACCTCGGCTTGTTGCTCGTCCGTGAGCGTCGGAAACTGTTTTGCTACGTAGCCAATTTCGCTCGTCACCACAGTCCAACCGTTCGCATTCAGCCATTTCGTTGCCGCCGCCGTCTCAGTCCGTTCGGTGATGAAGCGGGCTCCTAAAGCTTCGGCCGGGATATCGTCGTTTTGCTCATGGGTCAGAGCTTCCACTTCATTCGCACCCGCTTCGATTGCGGCTTCTTCGGGGTCCTTCGCGGTCTCCGTCGTGTAGGCCTCAACGAGTCCGACATGATCAAACAGAAATTTATTACTGGCCGGTGCTCCAAGCTGCCCTTTCTTGAATAAAAGCCGAATCTCCGGCGCTGTGCGGTTGCTGTTATCGGTCATCACTTCGACGATCACGGGCACTTTATGCGGCGTGTAACCTTCGAAGGCGATCTGATCGAGCGTGAGTTTTTCGCCGCCGACTCCCGCGCCTTTGTTGACGGCACGTTCGATGACATCGCGAGTCACCGACGCCCGTCTGGCTTTTTCAATTGCCGTAAACAAACGCGCATTTCCATCGGGATCGCCGCCGCCGAGCTTGGCCGCGACCATGATTTCCTTGACCAGTTTCCCGACAACCTGACCTTTCTTCTGATTGACGACTTCACGCTTTGCTTGCAGCCATTGGCGACCCATAGGGATGCAAGTTGACTCGTTTTTTTTGCCATGCGCAACGCCTTTATTTATCCATTGGCGCAGTCGCTCATTTCGCTTTAACTCGCATCATGTCCAGCTACTCGATTTATTTTGCGGGCGAACTTTTCAGCGCGAAACATCTCTATGGAAACGTCCTGCTGGCTGAGGAAATCTACGCGCAATCCGAGGGGCGATTCATTTCCGTGGTGCCGCAAAATCTCGAGCAGCGCGAAACGACGGCGCACGCGATTCGCGATCAGGACATTCGCACTTGCCTGAGTTGCGACGTGGGGCTTTTTCATTACGACGGACCGGAACTCGACTCGGGCACGGTGGTGGAATTTCTCTTTGCAAAGTTCGCGGATATTCCGTCGGTTCTGTTGCGGACGGATTTCCGAAAAGGTGGCGATCAGGGCAACGATCCGTGGAATCTGATGACGAGTTTTTTTCCCAGAACGGAAGTGATCACGCTCGATGCGATGTCGATCTACAAGGAGGCTTTTGCCGAAAATGAGGCGAGTGCGAGTGAACTCTTGCGCAGCAAAGCGGGCACGGCGGCCAGTGCGGCGATGACGCGGGTAATCGCCAAAAAAGTCATCCCGGCATTGGAACGCGTCATCGCCCTGCCGCCGATTCTGGCGCGGGAAAAAGCAGCCGCGGTTTACGAATGGCTCTCCGTGATGCCCGGTTTCCAAGGCGATGTGAAGGCCAACGCCGCGTTTGTGATGGATCAATTGCAGAACAAGCTCGGGCGCAATTTGCTCTGAGTCGGCTGTAACTCGGCTCAGTATTTGAACATCGGAGTTCGATCGCTGTCTGACGTTGGGTGCGCCCGAATCAATGACCGCGTCTGTATTGACTGGAAAATTTCCACGGGCTCTTCCAATCTCCATCTCCGCTCCGAAAAAGGCGGAACGTATGGAACCCGTCGCCGCACCGCCCACCGAGGACAGTTTGCTCGTCGCCCGCACTCAAGCTGGCGATTCGAAGGCGTTTGATGAATTGATCCGCAAATACACGCAGCGCCTCTACGGCCTCGTCTATAACATGACCTCGAATCACGAGGACACGAACGACCTGTTGCAGGATATTTTTGCGAAAGCGTATCGGGCGATCGGCGGTTTTCAGGGAAAATCCAGCTTCTACACGTGGGTGCATTCCATCGGGGTAAACATGACGATTAACTTCCTGAAGAAGCGCGGCCGCCGTTTTCACATGAGTCTGGACGATCTCGAAGGCGGCATTCAGAATGACAAGGAATTCATCGAGTTGACCGCGAGCTCCAATCCGGTGCGGGACAACGACCTGATGGAGCTCCAGCAAAGATTGAACATGGCGATGCAGAAGCTGTCGAACGAACACAGAGCTGTGGTGACCATGTTTGACATTCAGGGAATGCCACACGCTGAGATCAGTAAAATCCTGAACGTCTCAGAAGGCACCGTGCGTTCCCGGTTGTTCTACGCGCACCGACAACTGCAGAACTACCTCGAAGAATTTAGAAAAAACTAGCACCACCATGGACGACGAATTCAAAGACTTACAAACACTGCTTCGCTTAAAAAAATACGAGCAGCCGCCGCAGGGTTTCGAGATTTACAGCGAGCGATTTCTGAAGGAATTTCACCGTCGCCAGCGTTGGGAAGAGTCGAAAGTGACCGGAGTTGCAGCGCTATGGGAGCGGGTGAACGAGTGGATCGAAAGTGTGACGGTGCCGCGTTACGCTTATGCGACGGCACTTGCAGTTTTCGGCGCGATCGCATTCGGAATCAATGGTCTGCCAACGTCGAATATAGAAAACTCCGTAGCTGCTTTAGCTCCGGTTCGTCCCACAATTGTTTCCGTTCCACGTCCGGCTTTGGCGCTAAATACGCCACTTGATTTGTCCGATCTCGAAATCCAATCGCAGCTCGGAGCTGGCGGAAATGCGGCGCATTCCGACGTGCAGCCGCGCTATATTTTGGATGCCCGCCCGGCGAGCTACGACGCCTCTTTTAGTTTCTAGGCGGTCGTTTTTTTTCATGCGAGTTAGATTCCTCTCAGCGTTGACTTTTGCGAGTGTTGTCAGTTGGCAGGGTTCAGTTTTTGCAGAGGAAAACGTCCTGTCATCCGTCACGGAGGTGGTGCAATCTGTCTTCGCGAACACCAAAGGCGCGGTCGTAAAAATCCGCTCCAGTGACAAGCACGGCCGCTGCGTAGGCAGTGGTTTTTTCATTGATCCGAACGGGACGCTTTACACGACCTACGCTGTTGCGGGCGAGTCCGATAGCATTCTCGTGGAACTGAACGGGCGTGAGTTGCCTGCAACTCGACTCGTCGCGGATTCGAGAAGCGGGATTGCCTTATTGAAGGTCGATGCCAGCACGCCGTTTCTGCCCATCGGCAAATCGCCGGAATTGACCATCGCGTCGCCGGTGGTGACGGTCGGTTTTCCCATGGATCTGCCTGAAACGCCGACACTCGGATTCATCGGCGGCTTTGATTTGAAATATCTCGACCGGTATTTCACAACGACGCACATCCGCGCCAATGTCGCCGTGCAGCGGGGGGAAAGTGGTGCGCCTTTAATCAATACGAAAGGCGAAGTGGTCGGCATTCTCATCAGTGGGCTGGACGGCGGCTCGGCGTGTTTTGCATTGCCCATCGAGGCCGCTGAAAAAATCCGATCCGACTACGTTCGATATGGCGAAGTCCGTCACGGATGGATCGGAATTACGGTTTCAGAAAGTGCCGAAAAACAGCCTGACTCGATGGCGGTGATCGACACTTTGGGTGAGCATACGCCAGCATCGGAATCCGGGATTCAAAAGGGCGATACGCTCGTGAAAATCGGGGAAGTCCCCGTCACGAAACCCGAGGATGTCCTAAATGGCTCGTTCTATCTAACGGCTGGAGAAAACGTCTCGGTTGAGGTGGTGCGCGATGGGAAGCATCTCAGTTTCACGGTTCCGGCGGTTGAACATCCGTTTAGCGAAAAGGCACGTGCGCAACGTGCGGTGACGAAATCTGATTTCGGCGATAGCCTGAATTTGACTTTCGGAAATTAGATTTCCATCAGCGATCCGAAGTCTGGATCGAAAAGCCGTTTATAGGTGCGGATTGCGAAACCGTCCGTCATTCCGGCGAGATAATCGCACATCAAACGCACACGCCGCGCTGGCTCGGGTTCGTTGCGAATGGAGCGTTCGACATTTGCGGGAAAGAGCGAAAACCCAGTCGAGTTAGGGTCGATTGCAAACGCTAGAAACGACTCGAAAACGCGCTCCAAAATGCGGTCGCCTTTGTGTTCGAGCTGGCGCAATTGCGGACTCCAGAAAACCAATTCCCGTGCAACTCGTTTGTAAAATTCTGCCTCTTCACGAATGTCGGGATCAACGACGAGATTGAAGGCGTGACGCTTCGTTTGCGAAGCTAGAAACGACTGCGATTCCACGAGATGAACGGCGTGAATGTACCCGCCGACTTTTTTACCGAAAACCGACTCGGGACGACGAGAGCGGATCACTTCGAGCAGCGTTTCCAGCGCGCTTTTTTCCAGTGGAGTTAGGGTCCTATCGCCGGCCCAGGCTTCGACGGTTTCGAGTCGCAAAAATCCGCCGTTGATGCAGTCCACCAAGTCATTTAGCGAATACGCGGTGTCGTCGGCCCAATCCATCACCTGGCACTCGATGCTGCGTAAATTGTTACGCGCCTCGCCTGGTGTTAGATCGGTCGGCCATGGAGTTCCGCCGAGAACCCAATCGAGCAGATCTGCGTCGTCATCGTAGAGGTAATGATTCTTCGCCAAAGCCACGTCGGAAAAGAGCGTTTTGTATTTCAGAATTCCATCCACAAAAGCGCGAGTCGGATTTAACCCGCGTCTTCCAGAATCGCCGCTGTAAATCGTGCGAGCGATCATCCTGAGACTTTGCGCGTTGCCCTCGAAACCGCCAAAACCTGCCGCCATCAATCGATGCAAAGTCCTTTCACCGGCGTGACCGAAAGGCGGATGTCCGAGATCGTGGGCGAGACATCCGGCTTCGACCAAATCGGGGTCGATGAAAAAATTTTCGCAGAGGGGATCACCTTTTCGTTTGAGAAATTGGCAGATGGAACGGCCGATTTGCGCGACCTCGATCGAGTGCGTCAATCGGGTGCGATAGAAATCGTACTCGCCTGAAAGAAAGACCTGCGTTTTCGCCTGCAACCGCCGAAATGCCGCCGTGTAAATGACGCGGTCGCGCTCGACTTCGAACGGACTTCGATAGGAATCTTTCGGCACTGGACCGGAATAAGTTTCCGTGTCGAAAGCGTTGTAAAAGGCGTTCACGCCGCAAGCATACGGGCAGATAGCACTGCAAGTCCGCTCAAAAATGTTTGCCCCAAAGTCAGCGAGTCGATTCAATCCGGAGCGTGGAACTTCAAACTCTGGCTGTCGTCAAATCTCTAGCTGATACGCAGCCAATCGCCGGCTGCATTCATGTCCAACTCGACTCAGTTTCCAACAAGCTAACGCGCGACGGGAAGCCGTTTCTGGAGCTGCAAATGCTCGATGCGACATCGCAGATCACGATCCGAGTTTGGAGCGATCATCCGGATTATGGAAATTATTCCGGGTTTTCAGCGGGAGAATTTCACGAGCTGGTTGGAGAGTTTTTTCGCAATGGTAGTTTCGGTGTCGATGTTAGGAAATATCACCTGCGATTGCTGAACGATGAGGAGCGGGAGACGTTGTTAGCTGGGCCAGCGGAATTGCACGAAAAGCAGCTCGCCGATTACGCGGAAATCTTGCGCTTGATCGAGACGATTTCCGACCCGCGGCTGCTAACCATTTGCCGCGTGTTTATTGAAGACTTCGGCGCGCGCTTTGCTAGAAGCGCCGGTGCGCGATTTGTGCATCATGCGCGGCGCGGCGGACTCGTCGAACACACGGCGCAAATGATGCGTTCAGCGGACGCGATCCAGCAAATTTATCCGTATCTGAATCGCGATCTTTTGCTGGCCGGAACGTTGCTTCACGACATCGGCAAACTCTGGGAAAATCATGTGCCCGAGAATAGTTTCGGCATCAGTCTGGATGAGCGCGGCGAGCTGCTCGGCCACATCACGATTGGCGCGGAAGTGGTCAATGGACTCTGGCGAAAAATGCAGCCGCATTTTGAGAGTTGGCTGGAACTCGAACCACAAACTGAGCAGGTCCGTTTGCACCTTTTGCACCTCGTCGCGTCGCATCACGGGTCGCACGAATTTGGCTCGCCAGTGATTCCGAAAACACCGGAAGCGATCGCGCTGAACATGATCGATAACCTCGACGCCAAGCTGGAAATTTTCGCGCAGGGTTACCGCACGCTGCCGCTGCTAACGCCGCACATTCACGAAAAAGTGCGGCCGCTGAATCATCATCTGATCGTGCCGCTTCCTAGCTATCAGCCAGTTGCGGAGGAGGCAGACCCGCCGCCCGCATCGCCCGAAGAGTAAGCGCCCCGTCGCGCTTCGCGAGGCGGCGACCGGTCTCGTCAAAAATGAGCGGAGTGTGATAGAACTCTGGCGGCGTAAAACCGAGCGCGCGGTAGATCAGCAATTGGCGAAACGTCGAGCGCACGAGGTCTTCGCCGCGCACGACTTCGGTGATTTCCATCGCGGCATCATCGACCACGACGGCGAGTTCGTAAGCGGGCACGCCATCTTTTCGCCAGACTAGGAAATCGCCGAAGTCGCGTCCGGCAACGGCCGATTGCGCGCCGAGACGGTTGTCGTGAAAACGCAATTCCTCGCCATCGGGAACTCGAAAACGCCAGTTGCATGGAACTCCGCTGAAAATTTTCTCGCGACACGTTCCGGGATACATCGGCTCTTCCTCATGCGGCGCGTTGGCGGATGCGAGCACGTCTTTTCGCGAACAGGTGCATGAGTAAATCGTCCCGTCCGCGCGGAGTTGATCGAGCGCGGCGGAGTAGTCGCGCTGACTTTGGAAGACCGGAGTTCCATCCCAATCTAGCCCGGCCCAGCGCAGGTCTTCGAGCATTGCGTCGATGTATTCCGGTTTGCAGCGAGTTCGATCCAAATCTTCCACTCGAAGGAACAACCCTCCGCCGTTTTTACGAGCGCGTTTCTGTGCGGCGAGAAATGTTTGCGCATGACCCAAATGCAAAATTCCCGTCGGCGAAGGAGCCAGTCGACCGCGATAGCGACGCGACGAATTCATTCGTCATTCACAAACCGCCCGCCCGGTCCCGGCACATAGAGCTCGAGAAAACCCATATCGGCCATGGTCTGGAAATGTTTGTCCTGGGCATAAACCCGATACCCGCGTCGCACCGCGATGCCCGCGATCATGGCATCGACCCACGGAACCGTGATCCCGGCGTTGCGCAGACGTTGATAAAACAGCGCTGTTTGATCCCACAATTTCTCGGATTCCGACACGTAGGGAACGAGGTCGAACAGTCCCAGAATCCGGGTTTCCTCGTTTGGCCGAGCGCCGCCGAGGACTTCCATCTTCACCGGACCGCACAGCACCGCAGCAAATTCCGAAACTAGATTTTCCACTGCCAGGCTTACGGCGACATTGCCGTCGCGCCGAAAGAGCTCAATCCAAACCGACGAATCCACGAGAACCATCGGAATGAATCAAGCCTTTTTCTTTGCGGATGTGCGAACGGGAAGCGGGTCGGCCGTTTGCTCCAATTCGTCATTCGTCTGTCCGTAATCCAGCGGATCTTCCCGCAGCGACCGGATCATCGCGACGGCTTTCTGCCGTTTGGTAAACAGCTCCGCCGCCTTGGCAATAGCCGCGCTCATTTTCCGTTCACCGGTCATTTCCATGATCTCTTCGACCATTTTATCGCTCATTTCGACGCTGATTCTCATGCCTTAGTTTGCCACAGAATGCCGCATTGCCAATACAAAATGCTGCATCTGTTCACTTTTTGAAGATTTGCAGGAAGCGTTGCAGATAACTTTTCTCGGGCAGTTTCACGAGGTGAATTGCCGTCGAACCGGCGGAGAATTCAATCCAAGTCCGCCCTGCTTTTTGCTCGCAGCGCAGGACATTCCCTTCATCGGCAGACGGCGTCCAGTCGCCAAAGAGTTTGAGTCGAATCGCACCCGGCTGAAAATTTCCTGAGGCGAGTTCCAGTCCATTCGCGGTCGATCGAATCAAGACCGAACACGGCTGCGAGCTGCCGCTGAGATAGCCGGCCGAATTCATTCGCTCACTGGAACGAACGATCACGTAAGCCGTCGTTTTCGTCGCCAGATCATAGACAATCAGCGCGGCGTCATCGTTTTCCGTGATCTGCAATGGGGCGGCCACGGGATTTTCCATTAGCCCGGCGATGCGGTTGAGGTCGCCTACGGAGACTTTGCCAAATTCGAATTGCAGCGAGCGATTCGTCTCATTCTCCAAACGAAATGCAGCCGGATCTGGCGCATTGGAAACTTTTAAACCTGGCTGGCCGGGCAGATAAAAGCCGTCGCCAACGCCGTCGATCAGCCAGGCCGGTTCGGTGAGTGGCTGCTGAAAAACGGCGGCCACTTTTTTCCCGTTAAGAAACAGCGGCGCATCGGCTTTCGACTGGCCGAATAAAATTTCCATCGGAGTTGCATCCATATCGTCGGTGCGCTCCTGAGTGATCACGGCTCGACTGGCGAATCGCACTTCGACTCGGCGGACATTTCCCGCGACGAATTCCCGAATCGACGCACCTTCCAGCGACACTTCCTGGCGCGGCTCGGGCAGTTCCGCACGCAAAGAGGCCGCCAGGCAGCAGCCCATTAGCCAACATTTCATCCAGCGCATCGTCTGCGGAACATAGCCGAGCCGCCGCGCGTGGCGAATTTTTCATTCCAAAAATGCCATTCCCGGCGCATCGTAGCGCACATGGAATTTTTCAACGACAGCACGGTCCTCATCACCGGAGCGTCCTCGGGCATCGGCCGCGAATTTGCGCGTCAACTTGCATCGTCCGCATCGAACATCGTCATCGCCGCACGGCGGATCGAGCGGCTGGAGGAATTGAAGTCGGAAATCGTGGCCGCGCATCCCGATGTGAACGTTTTCACTTACGGGATTGACCTTTCACAGCCGTCGGAATTGGAGGGATTTCTCCGCTGGCTGGCGACAAATCATCCGCGGATTGATCTTCTCATCAACAACGCCGGCGTCGGCGATCACGGGCCGTTTTCTGATGCGAGTTGGAGTCGTATCGAGCCGATGCTCGCGGTGAACATCTCGGCGCTCACGCGATTGACCCACGCATTGCTGCCGGAAATGATTCGCGCGGGCGAGGGCGCGATTCTGAATGTGAGCTCCGTCGCGAGCTTGTTGCCGGTGCCGTATTTGAATGTTTACGCTGCGACGAAGGCTTACGTGACGAGTTTTTCCGAGGGACTGCGAGCCGAATTGCGCGGGACGAATATCAGTGTGACGGCGCTTTGTCCGGGTCCGGTGCCGACGGAGTTTGGTCAACAGGCGACGCGCCCCGGCGAGGACGATAAATTTGACATGAGCACGCCGGATTTCATTTCCGTCGATACGGCGTCGGTCGCGCGCTGCGGCTTGCGAGCGGTGGCGAAAGATCGCGCCCGAGCGGTGCCGGGATTGGCGATGTTCATTGGAGCAATCGTGCTGGCGATCCTGCCGATCTTTTTTCTGCGGCCATTTCTAAATCTCAGCGCACTCAAACAACGTAAAAAACAATCATGACCCACGCCGCTCTCGTCTTCTATTTCATCTTCGCCACGCTCGTCCAACTCGGCGGCGTTATTGGCTTCGTCAAAGCCAAAAGCAAAGCGTCGCTCATCGCCGGGCTCGTCTCGGGATTTCTCCTCGATCTGGCGGGAATTCTGCTCCTGATGAAGCCGGAGAATCCTCGACTCGGATTGTTCGTCGGGCTGATCGTCACGATTCTATTGCTCGTCCGATTTGCACCGGCGTTCTTCAAGACAAAGAAATTCATGCCCGCGGGTCTGATTTTCTTTTTGGGAATCATGAGCATCGGCATCACGGTTTCGGCGCTGAGTGCGCTCTAACTCGCATGAAAAACGGGTGGCGCGTTTTAGGCTGGAGTTGCATCGCACTCGCGCTGACCGCGTGTCCGCGGATGAGGCCGCCGGCACCTGGTTCGCCCACGCCAATACCTGCGCCAACGCCGGAAATTTCCATTCCAGTTCCAAGGAAATCACCGACGCCGAAGCCCGTCGCCACACCCGCGCCAATGCCGACGGCGCTGCCGGAAACGTTCATCCCGCGCAATTCCTACGACACCTCGAAGCTCTTCAACGGCCTGAAAGTTTACAGTCACCTGCAAAGCGTCCCAGGCGGAATCGCCCCTCTCGAACGCGTGCAGGACGAGAGTTTCTCCGTGGACATTTCGCTGAAAGTCAAAGTCCCCGCCGCCATGGCGACGCTGAAGGATTTCCTCATCGCGAACCCGAAAATGACCGAGGCGCTCCCAATGCTTGGCGACTTGCTAGCGCACAGCCGAGTCTCGCCTTATTACCACGGGCTTTACGCAATGAAGGTGAAATCGCTCCAGCAAGATCTGCGCAGCCTCGATCAAATCCTTTCGCGCCATAATTTCTACGATTGCGGGACGATTCTCGAAATGACGAATCCCACGACGAAACGCAAAGCACTCCTCATGCAGGCCGACATGGACGTCGTCGCCGACGGATCGGACTCCGATCGCTTTCTGGAAGTGGACGGATCGAGCATGCATTACCAGCCATTTACGAGTTATCGCTGGCCGAAATTGACTGCGACGCCGAGCCAGTTTCTTTCTGGGTTGCAGGCAAAAATTCAATCGAGTCAGAGCGAACTCAGCGCGGCGGGCACGTCGGATGAGCGCGCCAGAGTGCTCCGTAACTCGATTGGAAATTCCAAATTGGAGATCGCTGACTTGGAGACGTTCAGCTTTCTGATCGCCAAAGCGGACCCGTTCATCGTCCTGCCGGGATTCATTTTGCGCGACAAATTGCTCCCGTTTTGTCCGCGAATTGGGGACTACGCAGCGGTGATCTTTGGCGGAAAGATTTATCCGGCGATCTTCGGCGATGTCGGTCCATCGGTGAAGGTCGGCGAAGGTTCGCTGCGACTGGCGACCACATTGAACTTGAAGTCGAATGCAAATATTCGCCCAACGAATAATCTGGATGTTAGCTACCTGATTTTTCCGCAGACGGCCGATGCGACGCCCGGTCCGCCGGATTATGAAAAATGGCGGACGCGCTGTGTGGAATTGCTCGCTGACCTCGGGGCGACCGGGGTGAACGTCGAGCATTGGGAGAACATTCTGCCGCCGATGCCGACGCCGACTCCAGCTGCTGCAATCCCGACGCCGCGTTCCCTGGAATCGCCGACGCCAACCGCCTCGCCGAGCCCGACTCCAACTGCCTCGCCGAGCCCGGCTACAACGCCTTAATCTAGGTCGTGACATTCTCGATGAGGTTCCTTAATTCTTGCGCATGAGTTCCTTCACGCCGCCCATTGTCGATGAGATCGCCCAGGGAACTCCCCAGGATGCGGTGCGCCAGCTGGAAACGCTCGTCCCGGCCGACGCAGCGGAATTGCTCGCTCGCGCCCACATTTTGCGCCGGAATGAAATTTTCCAACTGCTGCCGCCGGGTCATCTCGATAGCATTATCTCGGCGGCTCAGCCCGAAATCGCGGCCCATTGGCGGGCTTGGCGGGAGTATCCCGAAGATACGATTGGCCGTCTGATGGAAATGCCGGTGGCGGTGTTCAGCCCAGCCGCGACGGTGGCACAGGCGACGGAGCAATTGCGCGTGCTGACGAAAAAAGCGTTCATCACATACGCCTTTACTTCCGATGAAAAAGGCCGGCTCCTCGGTGTGATCGTGATGCGCGAATTGCTCCTCGCCCGGCCAGAGCAGACTCTCGCCGAAATCACTTTGGCGAACCCATTTTTCCTGACGGCCGACCTGGAAGTTACGGACGCGATGAAGCTCGTTCTGCATCGCCATTATCCGGTGTATCCGGTGTGCGGAAGTGATGGGAGTCTGATTGGACTCGTGCGCGGCTCGACGTTGTTCGAGGCACAGGCGGTGGAGCTGTCCGCGCAGGCCGGTTCGATGGTCGGTGTGGTCAAGGAAGAGCGGCTCGCGACGAGCTGGCAGCAGAGCCTGAAGTTTCGGCATCCGTGGCTGCAATTGAATTTGCTAACGGCGTTTATTGCGGCGGCGGTGGTGGGTTTTTTTGAGGGGACTTTGGAACGTATCGTATTGCTGGCGGTGTTTCTGCCGGTGATGGCGGGTCAATCGGGCAACACCGGCTGCCAGGCGCTGGCGGTGGCGTTGCGCGGGATGACCCTCGGCGAACTGAAGACGAGCGACGAAAAACGCGCGCTGCGGAAGGAGGCGCTGCTCGGTTTTTGCAACGGCGCGCTCGTTGGGTTGACGGCGGGCATCGGGATGTATGTCTACGCGACGCTGCAACATCAGGCGCAGGCGTTGAAACTGGGGATTATCGTCTTTGCGGCGATGATCGGAAGCTGTCTGGTGAGCGGACTTTCTGGAGTGTTAGTCCCGGTGACGTTGCGGAAAATCGGGGCTGACCCGGCGACGGCGTCGAGCATTTTTCTAACAACGGCGACCGACGTGGTGAGCATGGGATTGTTCCTCGGTCTGGCGACGATCTTTCTGTAGAATCGACTGCAACTCGCATGAATTTTTGGTTCGAGTTTGACGTCGTCGCGGCCATCCATTAGCTAGTGTTTTGTTATGCTTCGTCACGTCGTTCTCCTGAGTCTCGCCCTTTCATTTGCCGCCATTGGAGCTGAGGAACCAGCCACGATCACGGTGCAAAAAGGCGCGCAGCTGAACGCGCATATTAGTGGTATTAGCGGCGGCGACGGCGCGAAGGCGACGAGTGTTTTGTCGAATGACCTGACGCTTTCCAGCGCGTTTACAATCGGATCGGAGTCCGCTGCAAATTTTGTGATCAGCGGCAGCGAATCGGGCGGCCAACTTCAGGGTCGCGTGGTGGATCGTTCCGGCGGCGTGGTTTTGGAGAAATCTTACAACGGCGATGTGCGTTCGGCGGTGCATCAGTTTGCGGATGACATCGTGGAAACCGTCACGGGCAACCCGGGATTTGCGACGACGAAGCTCGCATTTGTATCCAACTCGACTGGAAAAAAAGAAATTTACACGTCGGATTATGACGGCGCGAACGTGCGCCAACTCACGCGCGATGGCGGCATCAGTGTCAGCCCGTCGCTCTCGCCAAATGGTCGGCAGCTTCTTTATACCGGTTACCAAAGCGGCTACGCCGATATTTACCGAATCGATCTCGGCAGCGGCGCGCGTAATCGAGTTGTCAAATCTCCCGGAACCAACTCAGGCGCGTCGTTTTCGCCGAGCGGCGGATCGTTCGCGGCAACGCTGAGCAAGGATGGAAACCCCGAGCTTTACGTGGTCGGCTTGGGTGGCGGTGGTGGGAAGCGACTGACGAATACGAAAAACTCCGAATCGTCGCCGTCATTTTCGCCGGATGGCGACGAGATCGTTTATTCTTCCGACGTCAGCGGCCAGCCGCAGCTTTATCGCATTTCCGCGAGCGGCGGCGCCGGCTCGAAACTCGACGCCGGCTACGGCTATTGCACCGAGCCGAGCTGGTCGCCGGATGGAAAAAAGATCGCCTTTAACATGCGCCAGAACGGCAATTTCGCGGTCGCTATTTACAACCTCGGCTCGGGCAACACCCGCGTCGTAACGAGCGGTGACGATGCCGAGGATCCGACCTGGGCGCGCGACTCGCGGCACCTCTTTTTTGCGCAGGATCGCGCCGTTTATCTCCTTGACGTGCAGACCGGAAAACAAGTTAAAGTTATCTCCGGTTTGGGTAAAATCTCTGAACCTTCCGCATCCCGCTAACTCTCGATTCCTATGTTACTCCGCTCAAAAAATTTCCTCTCCTGGCTGCTCATCCCCGTGGTGGCGTTTTCCTTCACCAGCTGCAAAAAAGGCAACAAATCCGGCGACCAATATGCCGGCGTCGATGGCGACTACGTCAACGGCACTCCGCTCCCGGATCGTCCCGGCGATGGCGTTTCCTTCACCAGCGCGAATGTGGATAAAACGCAGTTTCAGCCCGTCTATTTCGGCTTCGACAGCGCGGAGGTTTCTTCCGGTGAAACGGGCAAACTGGATCGCGTGGCGAGTTTCCTAAAAAGTGAGTCGAGTACCATCATACTCGCGGGATTTACCGACGAACGCGGCACCGAGGAATACAATCGCGCCCTCGGCGAACGCCGTGCCCAGGCCGTGCGAAACTACCTCATCTCCGCAGGCGCCAGCGGTGGAAAAATTCAAACGGTCAGCTTCGGCGAAGAGATGCCCGCCAATTCCGGCTCCGGCGAAGACGCCTGGGGTCAGAACCGCCGGACTGAAATCGGAGTGGTCAAATAGATTTTTTCCGCTATTCTGCACCGATCCAATCCTCAAAAGTATGGCTAAATTTCTCATCACCGAAGATAAAAAAGGCGAATACCGCTGGAAACTCGTTTCCGGCAATGGTCAGGTCATCGCGCTTTCCGGGGAAGGTTACAAAGCCAAGGATAGCTGCGTCAGTGGCATCGAAGCCATCAAGAGGGACGCAGGCACGGCTCAGGTCTTCCAAGTTGTTGAAGATTAGCTGCCACCGGGGACCCGTTGAGGCCCCAAAAACCGGAGACCGCCTCTTGTCTTCAAGAACCGTCTCCACATTATGAGTTTTCAAGATTTGGGCCTCTCCGAGCCCGTCGTCCATGGCGTCCAATCCATGGGGTATGTCGATCCGACACCCATCCAATTGCGCGCCATCCCAGTCGTGCTCAATGGGCGCGATCTCATCGGTTCCGCTCAAACTGGAACGGGAAAAACCGCTGCGTTTGCCCTCCCGATATTAACCAAACTCGCCTCACACCAACGCGCGCCACGCTGTCTTGTGCTCGAGCCAACGCGCGAACTAGCGCTGCAAGTTGAGACCGCATTTCGCGATTACTCACGCTTCTCTGAATTGCGTGTGACCTCGATTTACGGCGGCGTTGGCTACGGTAAACAGCGCGACGATTTGAAGGACGGCGTCGATACCCTCGTCGCCACGCCCGGACGTCTGCTCGATCACATTCAGCAGGGCAGTATTGATTTGAGTTCCATCGAAATCCTCGTCCTCGACGAAGTGGATCGGATGCTCGATATGGGCTTCCTGCCCGACGTGCGGAAAATCATCGAGCACTGCCCGAAACAGCGTCAGACCTTGTTCTTCTCCGCCACGCTGCCGCCGGAAATCGAGCGCCTGACGACTTGGGTTCTGAAGGATCCCGAGATCATCGAAATCGGCGTCCGCCAGTCGGTTGCCGACACGATTTCCCACGCGTTTTATCCCGTGGCGCTGGATCAAAAATACGATCTCCTCTCCGCGCTCCTGGCCAGGACCAACTACGACAGCGTCCTCATCTTTTCGCGCACCAAACACGGCGCCGATAGCATTGCAGGTCGACTGAAAGCTGAGAAACATTCCGTCGCCGTGCTCCATGCGAACCGCACTCAAAACGAACGCATCGAGGCGCTCGAAGGCTTCAAATCGGGCAAATACGAAGTCATGGTCGCGACCGACATCGCTGCTCGCGGCATCGACATCGCCGGAGTTAGCCACGTCGTAAACTACGACATTCCACAGCATCCGGAAGACTACGTCCATCGCATCGGACGCACCGGTCGAGCCGAACGTGTCGGCGATGCTTTTACGCTGGTTTGCGCCGAAGAAGTCAGTGCCATGCAGGACATCGAGCGCTTCATTGGCAAAAAAGTCGCCCGCCTCAAACTCGAAGGTTTCCCGTATCTTTACACCGCGCTTTTCGACGAAGCGCGCAACAGCAGCCGCACCGCCGTCAAGGGCGTGCGCACCGGCAAAGGCATGTCCTTCGGACGCCACGGCAAACGCTGATACGACTGCAACTCGCATGGATTTCGTATCCAGCCGCGAATGCACTCCGCTCATTTTCGCTCGTTGAAAAAATGAGTGCGCCCAGCCCTAATTCGTCCCCCGGCACCTTGCGCAATCTGCGCGGGATTCTGGTTTATCTGAAGGCCTATCCGCGACTCGTCGCGCTCGCGCTCGGCCTGCTCCTATGCACCATCGCGGCTGAACTCGTCCTCCCGCAAATCCTCGGACGAGCGATCAGCGCCTTGCGCGGGCATCTCGCGACCGGCGCTCCGTTCGAGCCGTTTCATTTCGCGGGCCTCTATCTCGGCATCGCTTTTTTTCGGGAAACGCTGCGGTTTTTCCTCGGACCGATTCGCAACCAGGCCATCCAAAACGCCCTCGCCGACATTCGCGCCGATGTTTACAACGCGCTCCAATGGCTCCCGTTTAGCTTCCACGATTCGAGCAACACCGGTGACCTCATTTCCCGCTCTACGAGCGACATTTTCCGACTCCAGGAATTTCTCTTCGCCTGCCTTTTTCTAACGATCGACATCTTTCTGACCATCGTCGTTTCCGTCACGCTGACTTTTCTGATGAGCCCGATTTTAGGGGCGACTTTGATCGGAGTCTTGCTCCCGGTCGTCGGGTTGATCGCGTTTTACGCCCGCGTTTTGCACCCGCGCTGGCTCGCGGTGCACGACCGGCATTCGGAAATGAATACCGTCATTCAGGAAAACATCGCGGGCGTGCGCGTGGTCAAGGCGTTTGCCGCCGAGGATCGCGAAGTAGCGAAATTCCGCGTGCGCAAAGTCGCCTTCTACGACGCCATGGTGCAGACGGTCAATTACTGGGCGTCGCGCGTGCCGTTTGCCCAGTTTATCTATGGCCTCAGCTTCCCGCTCGTCCTCTGGATTGGCGGGCGGCAAGTCATCGCTGGCACGCTCCCGATCGGCTCGCTGGCCACGATTATTTTTTATCTGCTCGCGATCAGTAACCGCGTGAACACGATCGGAAATTTCACGAACATCCTGCAAAACGCCAGCGCCAGCGCGGAGCGCATTTTGGCCATCACGCGTCAGACGCCGGCCATAGTTAGCGGCCATCGACCGATGCCGCCGGGCGGTGGCGCGGTGGAATTTGAAAAAGTGTCGTTCGCCTATCAGGCTGGGCACGCGTCCTTGAGTGACTTTTCGCTGAGCGTTCCTGCCGGACAAACCGTGGCTTTTGTCGGGCCGACCGGCGCGGGAAAAACCACGCTGATCAACCTCATCCCGCGGTTTTACGATCCGACTTTCGGTCGAGTCTTGGTCGATGGCGTCGATGTGCGCGAGCTGAGTCTGGTGGCGTTGCGCCGGTCGGTGGCCGTCATTTTCCAGGAGACGTTTCTCTTCAGCGGCACCGTGGCCGACAATATCGCTTTTGGCCGACCTGATGCGAGTTTGAGTGAAATCATCGACGCGGCCCGTGCGGCGCAGGCTCACGAATTTATCGAGCGTCTCGAGAACGGCTACGACACTCTCGTCGGCGAACGCGGCACCTCGCTCAGCGGCGGCCAGAAACAACGCGTCGCCATAGCCCGCGCGTTTCTGATGGACCCGCGCATCCTCGTGCTCGACGACGCCACTGCTGCTGTCGATCCGGAAACCGAACGGCTGATTCGCGAAGCCATGCGCCGACTCACGGCTGGGCGCACCACCTTCATCATCGCCCACCGTTCATCGACCGTGCAACACGCGCACCAGATCGTGGTGCTCGATCACGGCCGCATCGTCGAGCAAGGCACGCACGCCGAACTCGTCCAGCGCCAGGGCGCCTACACGAAACTGTTTTCCGCCCAGACCGGAATGGAGGCCGCAGCTCGTGTCGGTTGACCCGCTGATCGAGGAGGAACTCGAGCAACGCCCAATGAATGGCGCGTTGCTCAGTCGGCTCGCGGTCTATTTGCGCCCGTATCGAGGAGCGGTCGTCGGCAGCCTTTTCGCGTCCGTGGGCATGGTCGTCTGCCAATTACTCGGGCCGCGATTCATCCAAATGGGCATCGATAAGTATCTCACTCGCATGGAAAATCCTGCGACCGCTCTGCGCGGATTGCTCGGCATTAGCGGACTTTACCTCGCCAGCCTCGCGCTCAGCTGGCTGCTCACGGTGACGTATGTGCGACAATCGTTTTCCGCTGGCCAGGGCGCGATCAACGACCTGCGCGAGGCCGTCTTTCGCCACATCCAATCGTTGTCGCTCAGCTACTTCGACCGCACTCACCAGGGCCGCATCATTTCGCGGGCCGACTCCGATATGAACGCCATGCAGGACGTCCTGACCAACGGTGCCAACCAGCTCGTCACCAGCCTGCTCACGCTCGGCGGCGTGGTCGTTCTCATGCTCGGTTACGACGTGCGCCTTTCCCTCGCGGTCTGCGCCATTCTCCCGCTTCTCATCGCGCTCACCTGGTGGTTCCGCGTCATGATCCTCCGGGCCTACCGCCTCCAGCGCATCGCCCAATCGCGCATCACCGCCGCCGTCGCGGAAAACGTCAACGGCATCCGGGTCGTCCAGGGATTCGCGCGGCAGGAAAAAAACTTCGACTCCTTTGAAGTGCTCAACCGCCAGTTCGCCGACTACGCCTACAGATCCGCCCGCGTCTTTCACACCTACATGCCCGGCCTCGGCCTGCTCGCCGCTCTCGGCACCACGATCATCCTCAGCTACGGCGGCTGGCTCGCTTTGCGAAACGAGATCGCCCCTGGCGAACTCGCCGCCTTCATCATGTATCTGGGAATGTTCTTCGGCCCCGTGCAAGTCATGGGCGAACTCCTCAATCAGACCCTCTCCGCCGCCGCCAGCGCCGAACGCGTCTTCCAGTTGCTCGACACCGCACCCGAGATCGTAGATAGCACTGCAGCTCGCATCATTCCTCCGATCGAGGGCCGCGTCGCCTTTGAGAACGTCTCCTTCCGCTACGCCTCCACGCCGCCGGATCGTTGGATCCTCGATGACATCAGCTTCGTGGTCGAACCCGGAAAAACCATCGCCCTCGTCGGAGCCACCGGCTCGGGAAAAAGCTCCATCATCAGCCTGCTCGCCCGCTTTTACGAACCGCAAAACGGTCGCATCACCGTCGATGGCATCGATCTCCGCGACAGCACCATCCGCTCGCTCCACGAACAAATCGGCATCGTCACCCAGGAAAATTTCCTCTTCACCGGCACCGTCCTGGAGAACTTGAAATTTGGACGTCCCGAAGCCAGCGACGACGAAGTCCATGCCGCCGCACGCGTCCTCGGCACCGAGGCGCTCCTCCTCGGCCTGCCCGATTCCTATGCCACTCGAGTCTCCGAGCGCGGGGCAAATTTCTCCGCTGGCGAACGTCAACTCATCTGCTTCACCCGCGCCATGGTCGCCGCGCCGCGCATCCTCATCCTCGACGAAGCCACCAGCGCCGTGGACCCGGAAACCGAGCGCATCGTCCAAAACGCCATCGAACGTTTATTCGAGAAACGCACCAGCTTCGTCATCGCGCACCGCCTCTCCACCGTGCGCAAAGCCGACACCATCCTCGTCCTCAGCCAGGGCCGCATCGTCGAACGCGGCACCCACGAAGAACTCCTCGCCCTCAACGGCGAATACCGCCATCTCCACGACGAATTTACCAGCGGCGCCTAGACTTGCCCTTTCCGGTCCGAGACCTAAGAATGCACTCGCACTCCAATGAAAATCGACCTCGCCCAACTCCGCGCCGAATGGAAAAACAACCCGCTCCTGGAGCGCCTCGTCCACCTCTGTTCGCGCTCCCGGCAGACCCGGCTCACCTCTCTGGCCTGGTGCCTGGAGAACCTGGCCCAGCAGGGCGAAAGGGTTTCCTACCAGGAAATCCTCGTCCTCTTCCGCCCGCTGCAAGTCAGCGGCTTCGGTCGCATCCTCCAGCCCAGCCAGCGCGCTCGCGCCCGTTTCGAATGGACCCTCAACCCGCACCTCCTCGAATCCTTCCTGCAAAACCCCACCATGACCCTCGGCTCCGGCGATCTCTTCCCACTGGCCGCCACCCTTGGCTGGGAAATCGCGGTCGAGACGCCGACAAACTCCGAACCCGCCGGCTGGACGCGTCATTCCCTCACCTTGCGCCCGTCCCAATCGGTGGAACTGCTCCTGCCCGACGACCTCACCCGCCCGGAAGCCCAATGGCTCGGCGAATTCCTCCTGCGCGCCTGCCCGCAGCCAGTCGCCAGCTCCGCAAAAGCTAACGCTAACACTGCAAAGTCTCCGCTCCACCCGGCATCCGACGCCGATCTGTAAACGTCAACATCTCGTCAGCGCTTTCGATCCCGGAGTGAGGCGACACCTCCGGCTCGACAGTCCAGCGACGCCCTGTGGCCTGCTAGAGTCCCCTCTAACTCCGCTCAGAAACCGCTCGTAAAGCTGGAATAATCCTGCTGCCACACAGAATGAACCTCAATACGCGCAGAATAAACGCGACATTACAAAGAATTGACGCTACCAAACGCAGCCTACTGCGCAAAACTGTCAAAATAATACAACAAACAGTCGAAAAGACAATGCTGACAGGACCTCATCGGCACGTTGGGCGTGCATCTAGAGGCATCGTTTCGCCTCGTTGAAGCGTCCTTCCCCCGGACAGCGCGGCCATTCCATCAGCGACCGCCATTCTCCGGGCGGTCGCTTCCATTCGGGCCCCTGATCACGCCATTCTGCGCAGCCGCACGGCGATTGATTCGCCCGACCGGGCGCCAAAAATCACTTCATCGGCGGCTGACAGCGCGGGCACCAGCGCGTGGTGCGGCCGCCGACGGTCGCGGTCGAGAGGGGCGTGCCGTGTTTTGGGCAGATGCCTTTCCCGCTCCAGCGTTCGTGAAAAAGCCAGTCCTTCGGCGGGTCGCCGTGCTCGTCGCCGTCGGCGTTACCGATCGTTTTCAGGGAAACCTGGATCACTTTTCGGATCTCGCGGTGCAATTTCTCAATTGAGTTTGAGTCGATTCCACCGGCACGTCGATCCGGTGGCAAACCGGCGCGCCAGAGAATTTCGTCAGCCATCCAGTTGCCGATCCCGGGGAAAAATTCCTGCATCAGGAGCACGGCCTTGAGCGGCGCTTTCCCCCGACGCTCGAGAATTTCTCCGAGCCTGATAACGCTGAAACTCCGATGAGAAAGCTCTTGCGGCATCTCGTTCCACCAATCGGGATCGTCCGGCCCGGCGGAAAAACGGACGCGTCCGAAGAGCCGGAAATCACGGAAAACCAGCGCGCGCTCTTTCTGGTAGAGCACGAGGTGATCGTGCTTTTGCGGAGTGAAATCGGACTCCGCTGAAAAAAGTTCGCCCGTCATTCCGAGATGGATCCCGAGCGTCGCGTTGTCGAAGCGAAACAACATTTGCTTCGCACTCCGATCTGAATTTTGCAGCGTCGCACCGGTCAGCGTCTGCACGATTTCCGACTCAGTGCTGCCGCGAAAAATCCGCTTCGCGCCGTGGATATGGACGCGCACGATTTCCTCGCCGAAACCCGGCGACCAACGTTTCCGGAACCATTCGACCTCGGCGAGTTCAGGCATTTTGATTCGAGTTAGAATCGATTCTGGCGCTGGCGCGGGCGGTGCGTTTCTGCAGGAAGAAGTCCTGTAACAACGTGCGGCATTCGTCTTGCCGAACGCCGCTGGTGATCTCGCACCGATGGTTGAGCTGAGGCATTTGTAGAATGTTGATCAGCCCGCCGGCCGCGCCGCCTTTTGCATCGCCACAGCCGAAAATCACCCGGCGCA
Organism: Spartobacteria bacterium; assembly: GCA_043758065.1. Lineage (GTDB taxonomy): Bacteria > Verrucomicrobiota > Verrucomicrobiia > Chthoniobacterales > DASVRZ01 > DASVRZ01. The sequence goes on from JAYVOE010000046.1 coordinate 32,655, forward strand.
ACCGCGCGTGCACCAGCGCCCCGGCGCACATCGGGCACGGCTCTTTCGTCACATACAGATCGCAGTCCGCCAGTCGCCAATCGTCGAGCGCATTCTCGGCCTGAGTGATCGCGAGCATTTCCGCGTGAGCCGTGGCGTCCTTTAACGTCTCCACCTGATTCGAGGCGCGGGCGATGATGCGTCCTTCGCGAACGACGACCGCGCCGACCGGCACTTCGTCGGCTTCATAGGCACGCGCGGCCTGGCGCAACGCTTCGCCCATAAAATATTGGTCGCTGGCGAGATCGATGAGCGGGTCGTCCATTTGCGGAAAATAGAACGGGATTTTTCAGATTGCGACTCCAACCCGCGTGCATTTGAATGGAACTCGCATGAACAACGTCGTCATCGCCCCGAGCATCCTGGCCAGCGACTTCGGAAATCTCGCAGCGGAAGTGAGCAGCGCCGAGGCGGCCGGAGCGGATTGGCTGCATCTCGATGTGATGGACGGCCATTTCGTGGACAACATTTCGTTCGGACCGGCCTTTGTGCAGGCGGCGCACGCGGCGGCGACCGTGCCGATCGATGTGCATCTGATGATCTCGCGCCCCGACCATTTTCTGCCACGATTTATCGGGATTGCAAAAAACATCACCGTCCATGTCGAGGCCGAGCACGAGGTTGCAAAAACGCTCGCCGCGATTCGTGCCGCTGGTTGCACGGCGGGTCTGGCGCTCAGTCCGCCGACGGATATCGCAGCGGTAGAATCGTATCTCACTCAAATCGATTTGTTACTCGTGATGACTGTGCACCCCGGTTACGGCGGGCAGCCGTTCATCCCGGAAATGCTCGAAAAAGTGCGGCAGCTCGCTGCGTGGCGCACGGAGTTGGGCCTCGATTTTCACATCGAAGTGGACGGCGGAATTCAGTCGAGTTCCATCGCACTCTGCCGCGACGCGGGTGCCAATGTCTTCGTCGCGGGCAGCTCCGTTTTTGGAAATCCAGATCGCGCCGCCGCCATCGCCGATCTGCGAAAAGCGATGGGAGTTCCATGCTAATCTTCGTCGAGCGTTGGATTCCGGAAGGCCATGCGGCAGTGGCGGTTTTTCTCGGTGCGCTGACGTTTCTGGTCGTCCATTTCTTTGGCCGACTGCTGAAGAACCGCACCGGCGTGCGGCTCGGACTTACTTTTGAAATCTTCGCGCTCACCGTCGCGACCATTGTCGGCTTCCATATTTTCGGGCCAACGCATCCGACTTCCATCGCACTCAAATCGCTCGCGCAACTCACCGGCGCGTTTGTGATTACGGCGATCATCAACCGCTATTTCTGGGAGATTTATTTTACAAAAAGCGGGAAACCGCCGGCGCCGAAGTTTTTCAGCCAGGTGTTTTCGCTGATCATCGTCGTCGCGGCGGTGGTCTTAATCGTGGCGATCAACTACGAAAAATCCGGCCTCGTCAGCACGGTTCTGACCACTGGCGGCGTGCTGGCATTAACCATCGGTCTGGCGTTGCAGGATTTGCTGGGGAACATCATCGCGGGCTTCACAATTCATTTCGGACAACCGTTCAAGCTCGGTGATTGGCTGATTCTCGATAACACCCACGTCGAAGTGATGGAGATCAACTGGCGCTCAACCCGTTGCCGAACGAACGACGAAACGTATCTCGACGTGCCGAACGCGAGCATCGTGAAGCAGACGGTGATGAACCTGTATTATCCCGATCGCGTGCATGCGATCCGCGTCCATGTCGGGCTCGAATACGGCACGCCGCCGAATCGCGCGAAAGAGTGTCTCTACCGCGCGGCGTTGAATGCGGAGGGCGTTTTGCCCGTGCCGCCGCCCGTCATTTACCTGAAGCAATATGGCGACTCGGCCATCAACTACGAGGTCAAAGTTTTTATCCGGGATCACTCCAAATACCCGGTCATCACCGACGCGATCCGGACGAACATCTGGTATGAACTCAAACGGGAAAAGCTCAATGTGCCGTTCCCGCAACGTGTTCTGCATCTCACGCGCACGAAGCCGACGGTGACGGAAGATTTCTCGGCACGAGTGATTGAGGTTCTCAAAAAACAGGAGTCCTTCGGTTTCCTCAATGTGCGCCAATTGAGGAAATTGGTGCAGGGCTACCGAGCGATTTCGTTTGGGAAAAACGAGCGCATCATTCATCAAGGCGACGCCGGCGAATCGATGTTCGTCCTGCTATCCGGCAGCGCGCGAGTCGTGCTCGAATGCGACGGCGAACGCAACGAAGTCGCGGTCTTGACCCCTGGCGCGTGCTTCGGCGAGATGTCGCTTCTCACCGGGGAAACGCGTAGCGCCACCGTCGCAGCGACGGAGGATTGCCTGATCATTGAACTCTGCAAGGACAGCCTCAGCGAGTTGCTCAAGGAAGATGCCCGTGTCGTGGAAAAATTGGGCGAACTCCTCACCAAACGCAAGCTGGCCAATGAAGGCGAGATCGCTGCAAACATGGCTCGCGGCCAGCGCAGCAAGATCGCCCGGAGCCTGAGAGAATCGTTTCTAACTCGACTGAAAACTTTCTTCGACTTGTAAGGAAAGGCAGCAGGGAATCTTCGTCGTTGCCAGTTTTCCGAACGCTGCTAGATACGTTGGTAGCAAACGCGCATTCGTAGCTCAACTGGATAGAGCGCCGCCCTCCGAAGGCGGAGGTTGTGGGTTCGACCCCCGCCGAATGCAGGCTGTGATCTACATTCCCAAAAAACTCGCTTGCAGCCCCCTGCCACCTGTGGCAGTCTTGCTGCCCGTTTGA
>JAYVOE010000047.1:0-15050 GCA_043758065.1 Spartobacteria bacterium
GCGCTCACCGCCTGCCTCGAGGCAAACCAGCAATGCGTGACCACTCAGCTCGACGCGCCGCTCGTTCTGAGCCAGGTCATCGTGCGCATTTGCGCCCCGGCAACTACGAAAATTTGAGGGTGCCGCGAAATAAATTCGCCATTTGCCTTGCCAAGTGTGCGGGAAATTTGTCCCATGTCGTTCCACTCGTGAGCGTCCCTAAATGGCTTTTAATTCTATTGGTTTTGCCGGTTCTGCCTGCCTTCGCGCAGTTGGAGACGCCGACGAAGGCGCCGGTGGAAATTTATTCTGACGGCGGCACGCGTTTCGAGGGCGGCCTGGCTATTGCTGAGGAAAATGTCGTCATCTATTCCAATGGCGCGCGGATGTATGCCGATTACGCGCAATACAATCCGGAAACGCACGACGTTTTGCTGAAAGGCCACGTCAAAATCTATCAGGGCAAGACGATTTTCGGCGGCGAGAGCGCGTTCTATAATCTGGATTCGAAGGCGATCCGCTCGTCGGATTTTCTCGGGAATTCGCTGCCTTACCATTTCCACGGAGACAACTTGTACTCGACTGAAAACGGCGCCTACCAGATCAAGAACGGCTACTTTACCACGCACGATTCGTCGGAACCGGACTATCGGTTACGGGCGCGCTCGGTGCGAATTTATCCCGACAACCGGATCATTTTCAGCAACGTCACGATGTTCATCGGCCAGACGCCGATCTTCTGGTGGCCGTATCTTTACCAGTCGCTCGACGCAGCCAACGCCTTCCTCGTCACGCCCGGTTACAGCGGAAAATGGGGCGCGTATTTGCTCGGCAGCGCAACGTTTCCCGTCACCGAAAACACCCTCGGCCGCGTGCATCTGGATTACCGGAGCGAACGCGGTCCGGCCTTCGGATTGGATTCCGAATATCGCGGGCCAAAGCCGACCAATGGCGATCCGCAGAGCTACAGCAATATTCGCGGCTACATCCTTTCCGACAGTCAGACCGGGAAAAACCAAACCACCCTCGCACGTCCTCCAATTGACCCGGAACGTTACCGCCTGAGCTGGCAGGCGAAGCTTTACATGTCCGACGACTGGACTGCGACGATCGACGTCAACAAACTCAGCGACAGCAAGTTTCTCGAAGACTTTTATCCGGGTGAAAACCGGCTCGACCCGCAGCCCGATACCGTCGCCGCACTCACGCGCTCGTCGGAACACTGGACCTTCACCGCACTCGCTCGCGGCCAGTGGAACGAATTCCAGCAAACCACCGAACGTCTGCCGGAACTCGCGCTTGATTTCACTCGCAGTCGACTCTTTAACTCCCCGATTTATTACGAAGGCGAAACCAGCGCGACGTTCTTGAACAAGGCGTTCCCGAATGATGCTGAGACGGCGGACATCAACACCTTCCGCGCCGACACCTTCCATCAGATCAGCTATCCGAACACCTACTTCGGCTGGTTGTCCGTCGTGCCGCGCGCCGGTTTTCGCGCCACTTATTATCAGACTACTGGCACCACGAGTCGGAGCCTAACTCCATCGGGGTTGGATCGGATTGCGCAGTTGCAAACCCTCATTGCCGACCGCACCAACTCGATCAACGCCAACCGCGACGAGATCGCCATTCTCACGGGCCAACTCGCCAGCGCATCACCGTCCGAAGCCGTGCTTCTCCAGGAAAAAATCTCCCAACTCGAAGCCAACAACGCCAGCTACGCGACCTCGAACCTCACCCTCGCCCACAGTATCGCCACCGTGCAAGGCGGCCGCCAGATCGACGTCTACCACGAGGCAGGCTCCGACCTCCGCACCGTCTTCAATTTCGGCGTTGAGTCCTCCTTCAAAATCTCCCGCACCTTCGACAATATCCAGGTGCGCTGGGCTGGCCTCGACGGCATCAAACATATCATTCAGCCCTACCTGAATTTCTCCTACGTCGCCGGTCCATCGGTGCGGCCCGACCACATCCTGCCCATCGATACCTATCTGCCCTCCACCCAGCTTGCGCCGTTCGATTTCCCGCAATCCGTCGCCCTCGACTCCATCGACCAAGCCACCATTTTACGCCTCGGCGTGCGCAACCGCCTCCTCACCAAACGCGACGATCGCAGCTTCACTTGGCTGGAACTCGACTCATTTTTTAACGTCAACTACGACAACCCCTACGACACCAACGACTTCTCCAACCTCTTTAATCGACTCAACTTTACCCCCTTGCCGTGGGTCGGCCTCACGATTGATTCCCAACTCCCCGTCTTCTCCAGCGGCTTCTCGGAAATCAACACCAGCCTCACCTTCATGCCCACCTCCGACCTCACCTTCTCGGTCGGCCACCGTTATTTGCAAAATAACGTCTTCTTCCCGAACAGCAGCCTCGCCACCCTCACCGCCTACTACCAGATCGACCCAAACTGGGCCGTCAGCCTCAACGAACAATACGAACTCGAAGACGCCGTCCTCGAAAGCCAGCGCTACACCGTCTATCGCGACCTCACCAGCTGGATCGCCTCCGTCTCCGCCGTCCTGCGCGACAATCGCGGCAAAGAAGACATCGGCGTTTACCTCACCTTCACCCTCAAAGATCTTCCCAACTTGAACCTCAACTTCAACATTGACCCTGGCTCCTCCGGTCAGCAATAAACTCACCCTTCACCCTAAATATTCTCATTTAACTCGTATGGAACTTTGTATCATTGGCTCAGGTTATGTCGGACTCGTCTCCGGCGCATGTTTTGCAGAAATCGGCCACCACGTCGTCTGCGTCGATAACGACCAGAAAAAAGTCGATAAACTGCAAGCCGGCCTCATCCCCATCTACGAGCCCGGTCTTGAAGACCTCGTCCATCGCAACGTCGCCTCCAAACGACTCCGCTTCACAAACTCCATCGAAGACGGCGTCGATCATTCCCAAGTCGTCTTCATCGCCGTGCCCACCCCGCCGCAGACCGACGGCAGCGTCGATTTGACCTACATCGAACGCGTCGCCCGCGAAATCGCTGGCGTCCTTAAGCCCGGCCAATACCGCGTCGTCGTCGATAAGTCCACCGTCCCCGTCAAGACCGGCGAGAAAGTCACCGAAACCATCAAACGCTACAACAAAAACGCCGACTTCGACGTCGTCTCCAACCCCGAATTTCTCCGAGAAGGCTGCGCCGTCCCCGATTTGATGAACCCCGATCGCGTCGTCATCGGCAGCTCTAGCCAGAAGGCCACCGACCTCATGAAACAGGTCTACGAGCCCTTCAAAGCCCCCATCCTCGTCACCGACATCGCCAGCGCCGAGCTCATCAAACACGCCGCGAACAGCTTCCTCTCCCTCAAAATCAGCTACATCAACGCCGTCGCCGCCATCTGCGAAGCCAGCGGAGCCGACATCGAAATGGTCGCCGACGGCATCGGCATGGACAAACGCATCGGCCGCAACTTCCTCAACGCCGGCCTCGGCTACGGCGGCAGCTGCTTCCCGAAAGACGTCAAAGCCTTCATCGCCATCTCCCGCCAGCTCGGCACCCCCTTCAAACTTCTCGAAGAAGTCGAACGCATCAACGAATCGATGCTCAACCGCTTCCTCGACAAAGTCCGCGCCAAACTCTGGGTCCTCAAGGACAAGAAAATCGCCGTCTGGGGCATGGCCTTCAAACCCGACACCGACGACGTCCGCAACTCCGTCGCCATCGACCTCATCAACCGCCTCACCGCCGAAGGCGCCAAAGTCAGTTGCTGCGACCCGAAAGGCGCCGAGAAAGCCGTCGAATGGGGCCTCATCGACCCCGATAAAGTCCGCGTCGTCAGCAGCCCGCTCGAAGCCGTGGAAGACGCCGAAGCCGTCATCCTCGCCACCGAATGGAAAGAATTCCTCAACGTCGACTTCGATGCGGTAAAAGAGAAAATGCACACCCCGCTCATCTTCGACGGCCGCAACCTCTACAAACCCGAAACCATGCGCGAACTAGGCTTCGACTACATCAGCGTCGGCCGCTAGATACGACTGCAACTCGAATCAAAAAAGCGCGAGGCTCAAAACCCGCGCCTTTTTTGTGCCTCCGCTGGTAGGGACGAGCGGCCCGCTCGTCCGGCGGACGTCCATGTTGAGCTTCCGGACATGCGAGCCGCATGTCCCTACCCAGTGCCACACTCAAGCTCCCCCCCTCGTTCCCAAGTTCCCCTCGCCCCCTCGTTCCCAAGTTGCACTTGGGAACGGGCTTATCCCGGCAACTGCGTTGCCTTAGGCCCACGTGGTCCTTGCTGACGACCCGCCCAACGCAGTTGGGCACCCAAGTGCGTTCCCAAACACAGTTTGGGAACGAGGAATCTCGCTCCTCTCAGTCCTCGTCATCTTGCGCATGATCGAAACGAATTTAACATTTCACTCCGACTCCGCTCTGTTTTTGCCGCTCCTCACACTGGCCGGGCCACCGACACGGGATCGCTGCCCGCTTCGTTGCCGGTGGTCAGCACCACGTAGAGTTTGTAGCTGACCACGGTTCCTGGCGTGGCGAAAAATTGCCCGGTGAAATACTCCTTCGGGTCCGTCGGCGCAAAAGTCGCCACCACCACTTCGTCGTCCGTCGTGTAATCCGGCCCCGGCACGGCGCGCAACTCGTAGCTGTCCAAAGCGTTGTCGGTGGACGCCGTCCAGGTGAGCTTGGCCTTGACCTGCGCAGCATCCCAAACGCCGGTGAGCGTGACGGGTTTCGGCGTTGAGCCCGGCTTCGGAGACAGATCGGGCAGGGAATCGGTCAGCGCGTTGCCCTCGGGGAATTTTGTCGGCTGCACCTGACGGTAGGCCTTTAAAATGGGGTAAATTTTATCCTGCAAATCATTCCGCTCCTCGCGCTCCAGCCGCAGCGTGCTATTGGCCGTTTCCAACGCGAAATAGACCACCGGAATCTGGTCCACCAGAGTCGTGGTGTAGCTGGCCAGCGGAAAATCGTTTTCCAGCAAAAGGGGCAGCGTCATGCCCGTCGCGGCGTCGGCATTGAGCTTTTCCCAGAGCTTGCGCACGCGGATGGCGGCGGACTGCAAATCGTCCTGCGTGCTGTAAATATCGGGCTGCGCCGGGAGGGAACGCTCGTATTTCGTGCCCGGCAGATTGCCGCGAATGACCCCGATAAACTGGCTGATCCGCAGGGCCGCCTCCAGCTTCAGCGTCTGCACGGCACCCCGCGCAAACTCCACTTCCACCAGACTCTCGGTCACGGTATTGCGCTGGGTCTTCAGGCTGTCGAAGAGTCCCGTAAAGGTGGCCAGAGTGACCGGAGTATTCGATCCGAGCAGCGATCCGGCCAAAGTGAGCGGACTGGCCGCAGGCAAAGCCGCATTAACGTCCGTCCAATGACTTAAAAAAGACTGACAAGTAGGTATATAGGAGGCGCTTCCAGTAATCGACATAAATTTAATGGGTGTTAAGCAATTACGGTAAAGCTAAAAAACGTTTTTGCAAATACAAAAATGATTTCTGCATGCCGAATGGTGACTTCTAGAGGCCTGATAGAGATTTCTGCGTGTTGATTAGCACGTGTTGAAGCTGCAGAAAACAAAGTTGAAAGCTTGGAAATAGGCGGTCGGGAAAAAGGCAGGCACGCATGATGGGCACACAGAAGCCCTTAAAATCACTTTTCTGCTACCCGCCACGGGAAACGTTCTCCTTTTCAAACGATATTTCAGGAGGAGGGAAACTCAAGCCTCGCGGTCGTCCTAACCGCCGCAGAGTCGGCTGAAACTCCGTTGGGTTTTCGTCTGGAGTAAAAGTATGAGCCCGCTACTCTGCCCTTTTTCTTATGAAGCCCATCGATATAGCAGGCGTTCCTTTCTCATGGTCATTCCCGCGATAGCTTTGATCGCTTTTCTTAATCTACGGTTCACCCGGTTTTGTCCGGAGTGCGCCCAAAGAATTCGAAGCACCGGCACGAACCTCGATCCAATCCAAAACATATGAACGCCCGACAACTTGCTCATCGCTGTCTTTTCGACTGGAACCAGGGCGACGGGTTTGCCGAGGACATTTTCAGTCGAGTTGCAGTGGAATGGAACGTCACCGGGTCGGAGCGCGGGTTTGCACGCGAGCTTTTCTACGGCGTCCTCCGCAACCTCACCGCGCTCGATTTCGTCATCGACACGCTCACCAGCCGACCGCCCGCGCTCGAACCCCGGCTCGCCCTGCAACTCGGCCTTTACCAACTCCTCCACCTGCGCACGCCGGCCCATGCCGCCCTCTCGGAAACCGTCGATCTCGTGTCGCGACCGCAACGAGGCTTCGTCAACGGCGTGCTTCGCCGCGTCACCCGCGAGACCGACGCCCTCGAAGCGCATCTCGCGAAACAACCCGACGACATACGCCTCTCGCACCCCGCGTTTCTCCTGCGGAAATGGGCCGACCAATTTGGCCCCGACGCCGCGCGTGCGATCGCGGAATGGAACAACTGCCCCGCCGACGTCTTCGTCCGCCGCAACACCCTCGTGCCGGCCACCATTGCCGCCGATCTCGAAGCCACAACGCACCCGCTCGTTTTCAAATCGACCGGGCCGCTGCCGCTCTCCAATGGCGAGTTTTACGTGCAAGACCCGAGCACCCTCGTCGCGCCCGAATTGCTCGCGCCGCAACCCGGCGAAACCATCTTGGACGCCTGCGCTGCGCCCGGTGGCAAGACCAGTTATATGGCCGCGCTGATGCAAAACACCGGCAAAATCATCGCCGCAGATTCCGATGCCACTCGACTGAAAAGGCTCGACGCCAACCTCACGCGGCTCGGCGTTTCCAACACCACGATCGTCGAACGCGATTGGGAACGCTTTTCATCCGAGTCCGACCAATATGACGCCATCCTCGTCGATGTCCCGTGCTCGAACACGGGGGTGATGCGACGCCGCATCGACGTTCGCTGGCGCTTGCAGCCGGAGGTTTTCGCCGAGAGCGCAGACCGTCAGCTCACCATCCTGGAAAACCTCCTGCCGCATCTCCGACCCGGCGGCCGCCTCGTTTACAGCACGTGCAGCATCGACCGCAGCGAAAACGAGGACGTTATCGACGAACTCCTGCGCCGTCATAGCAACCTGACTCCGATCAAAACCGAGCGCCGCCTTCCACAAATCGACGGCACCGATGGCTGTTTCGCTGCGCTCCTCGTTTCCAAATGACCCCTTCGCCGCCAAGCTATCAGCCGCAGATGGACGGCCTCCGTGCGGTGGCGATTTTCCTGATCTTGGTCCACCATTTTCACGGGCCGTTCCATGAATTTTACGAGTTCGGTCCGCTCGGCGTGCGGTTTTTCTTCGTGCTGAGCGCGTTCCTCGTCACACGCGGATTTCTGAAGGCAAAGGCCCGTTGCGCCTCGGGAAAAACCACCGCGACCGGGGAGTTTATTGAGTTTGAAAAGCGACGAATGATCCGCATCGTGCCGCCGTATTACGTTTTCCTGGCCATCGGCGCACTGCTCGCCATCGTGCCCGTTCGCGAGACGCTGGCTTGGACGGTGCCCTTCCTGACGAACTTCTACATGGCGCACCTCGGGGACTTTCCGCCGGTCATTTCCCACTTCTGGTATCTCGCGGTGCAGGAACAAATCTACCTCGTCTGGCCCTGGCTCATCCTGCTCGTGCCCGCCGCGCGACTGCGCCCGATGTTCGTCGGCTTGATCGTGCTGACGGTGGCCTTTCGCCTCGGCTGCATCGTCACGGGAGCGTCGGAATTCGTCCGCTGGTTCAACCCCGTTGGCAGCCTCGATAGTTTCGCCCTTGGCGGCATCCTCGCCTGCCTCTCAGTCGCGAACCCGTGGCTTTTAGAGCGGAGTTCCATCCGACTCTGGACGGGAATATTGGCTCTTGGCGCCATCTGGACCGGCCATTTTTTGCGCAGCCTGCCCTTGGAAAACCTCTGGAGCATCGGATCGGAAACGCTGGAAGCCCTCGGCATTGCCTGGATCGTCGCCTGTTCCGTCGGCGGATTTCGTGGGCTGCCCGGGAAGTTTCTGGCTTCGCCGCCATTGGTCTATCTCGGGAAAATCTCCTACGGCATCTATGTTTATCACGTGCTGATATCGGTCTTGTTCGACTCATTTTCCGCGTCGCATGGCGTGGCGCTCAGTCTGAATCTCCGCTTTTCCATTCTCACCGTGCTCACCGTTCTCGCCGCCGCCATCTCCTGGCATTTCCTTGAAGCTCCGCTCACGAAAATCCGACAACGCGCCGGCTGAGACTTCCTTGCGCCGGGGTGGGGCGGCGGCTAGGGTGCGCCATGGAAACTATTACGCTGGGAGCTGGCTGTTTTTGGTGTGTCGAAGCGGTTTTTCAACAACAACCCGGAGTCATTTCGGTGACTTCCGGCTACATGGGCGGTGAACGCGCTGATCCGACTTACGAGGAAGTCTGCCAGGGAAATACCGGACACGCCGAGGTCACGCGAGTGGTTTTTGATCCGAGTCAGATCGCACTCGAGAAGGTTCTGGAAGTCTTCTGGCACGCACACGATCCGACCACGTTAAATCGCCAGGGTGGCGATGTCGGCACCCAATATCGCTCGGCGATTTACTTCGAGGACGAAGCCCAAAAAGAGATCGCAGTTAGATCGAAATCAGCGGCTCAGGCGGAGTTTGAACGGCCCATCGTCACCGAAATCACCGCTGCGAGCCCGTTCTATCCGGCGGAAAATTATCATCAGGATTATTACCGGCTGAACAAGAACCGGAATCCGTATTGCCAGATGGTGATCCGACCCAAGCTGACCAAGCTCGGACTGGAAGCGTAAAAAATTCATTCGAGTTAGAGTCGAATCCGGTTGAAAACATGATTCGGTCTGTCAGGATTACCGCCCCTGAAGCCTTGAGTTGTTTCCATCATGTCCGCCACTAATCGTTATCTGCCCGGGTTTCGCCTGACTCTCACGGCGACGCTGCTCTATACGCTCATCATTGTGCTGATCCCGCTGTCGGCGGCATTTTTTAAGACGTTCACGATGACGTGGCCCGAGTTTTGGCGGGCGGTATCGAGTCCCAGAGTGCTGGCGTCGTATCGGATTAGCTTCGGAACGGCTGCCGCGTCCACGTTGATCAATCTCGTCTTCGGCGGCCTGATTGCCTGGGTGTTGGTGCGCTATAAATTTCCCGGTCGGAAATTCATCGATGCGTTGATCGATCTACCCTTCGCCTTGCCGACAGCGGTCGCGGGTATTGCCTTGACCGCCATTTACGCGCCGAATGGGTGGGTGGGAAAATACATTCTGCCTTGGAGCGATGCCGTGCAAAACCATTTCCTCGCGCAAAAACCCGACGGCGGGATCGCGCTTTATTTCGCGGAGAATGGACTGAAACTCGCCTTTACGCCGGTCGGAATCACCATCGCGCTGGTGTTCGTTGGGCTGCCGTTCGTCATTCGCACCGTGCAACCCGTCTTGCAGGAGATGGATCCGGGATTGGAGCAAGCGGCCGCCACGCTCGGGGCGAATCGTTGGCAAACCACGACGCGGGTGATTTTTCCCGAGCTTTGGCCTGCGCTGATCGCGGGCGCTGCGATGTCGTTTGCCCGCGCACTCGGCGAATACGGCTCCGTCGTTTTCATTTCCGGCAACATGCCGATGCGCACGGAAATCACGCCGCTGCTGATCGTCACCAAGCTCGAACAATACGATTACCAAGGCGCGACCGCGCTGGCCGTCGTCATGCTGGTGATCTCGTTTGCCATGCTGCTGGTGATTAATTTCCTCCAATCCCGCCTCAATTTGCGGGCAAAAATGACCGCCTAAATGTCCGCCGTCATTCCTTCCTATCGCTCGCAAGCCGAAGTCCGCGCCTCCACCGGCGAGTCGGTGCTTGTTCGCTGGCTGCTGATATCGATCTCACTCCTATTTATTTTTGTAATCCTGGCACTGCCGTTGATCGCCGTCTTCGTGGAAGCCTTTCGCAAAGGTCCCGAGGCGTATCTGACTGCGATTAAAGATCCTGAAGCGCTCGCGGCGATCCGGCTGACCTTGATCACGGCCGGAATCGCGGTGCCGCTGAACCTCGCGTTCGGCCTCGTGGCCTCGTGGTGCATCGCGAAATTTGAGTTCAAAGGGAAGTCGCTCCTAACAACGTTGATCGATCTGCCGTTTGCCGTTTCGCCGATCATCTCGGGCCTGATTTACGTTCTCATTTTCGGCGCGCAAGGCTGGTATGGACAGTATCTCGACGCGACGAATCCGATGTTTCCGCAGTTTCACCAATGGCTCGTGGACAAGGATTTCCGGATCATTTTCGCGGTGCCCGGCATCGTGTTGGCGACGATTTTTGTGACCTTCCCATTCGTCGCACGCGAACTCATTCCCCTCATGGAAACGCTCGGCAACGAGCAGGAAGAAGCGGCAATCACTCTCGGCGCAACTGGCTTGCAGACCTTTTGGCGCGTGACGCTGCCGAACGTGAAATGGGGTCTGCTCTACGGCGTCATCCTTTGCAACGCCCGTGCCATGGGAGAGTTCGGCGCAGTTTCAGTCGTCTCTGGACATATCCGCGGTCGGACTAATACCATCCCGCTGCATGTGGAAATTCTCTACAACGAATACAATTTCGTCGCGGCCTTTGCCGTCGCTTCCGTGCTCGCTTTTCTGGCCATCGTCACCCTCATTTTGAAGCAGCTTGCCGAAAGCCATATCCAGGAAACATGAGCATCGAAGTCAAAAATCTAACCAAGCGTTTCGGCAAGACGGCTGCCTTGGAAAACATTAATCTCTCCGTGGGAAAGGGAGAACTGATTGCGTTGCTTGGCCCATCGGGTTCTGGGAAAACGACGCTGCTGCGGATTCTTGCCGGTCTCGAAACTCACGATACGGGCAGCGTGTTTATCGACGGCGCAGATTCGACTCTAACTCCGGTCAGAAAACGGCAGACGGGATTCGTTTTCCAGCACTACGCGCTTTTCCGTCACATGAACGTCTTTGAAAATATTGCGTTCGGACTGAAGGTCCGCTCATTTTGGAAGCGCCCGAAAAAGTCGGAAATCAAGGAAAAGGTCAACCGCCTGCTCGAACTGGTTCAGCTCGCGGACTTCGGGAAACGTCTCCCGTCGCAGCTTTCTGGTGGTCAACGGCAACGCGTCGCCCTCGCTCGGGCCCTGGCGATTGATCCGAAACTGCTCCTGCTCGACGAGCCGTTTGGCGCGCTCGACGCCCGCGTCCGCAAAGATCTTCGCCGCTGGGTGAGGGAACTGCACAATCAACTGCACATCACGACGGTCTTCGTCACACACGACCAGGATGAAGCTCTCGAGATTGCTGATCGCGTCGTGGTGATGCGCAACGCTCACATCGAGCAAATTGGCACGCCGCAAGACGTTTACGATCACCCGACGAGCCCGTTTGTGGCGCAGTTTTTAGGGACCGTCTCCGAGATGAATGTCGAAAATGGAACGGCTTACATTCGCCCGCATCACGTCGAGATCACGACGGAACCGGACAGTAATGGTTCGGTCGAAATGGTCATTCACGAAATTCACGCGGCTGGACCAATTGCCCGGATCGATCTGCAACGAGCCGACACTGGTGAGAAAATCGAATCCGCTCTCACGAGGCAGCTACTCGACGATTTAAAGTTGGTCAACGGACAGCGCGTTTACGCGAAAATCCGCGAGAGCAGCGTTTTCCCGAAATGACTGGAACTCCGCTCAGTTTTTTCCTGAGGGGTACCCAGCAAAAAACTGATCCGAGTTAGACTTCGTTCGCTTCGAGGAAACCCTCCAGCTGACGAATGCGGGTTGGATGCCGCATTTTTCGCAATGCCTTCGCCTCAATCTGACGAATGCGTTCCCGAGTCACTTTGAACTGACGGCCCACTTCCTCCAACGTCCGGCTGTAGCCGTCCACGAGGCCGAAACGCTGCTCCAAAACCTGGCGTTCGCGCTCGGTCAACGTGTCGAGCACGTCTTTGATTTTCTCCTTGAGCAGGACGATTGCCGTCATGTCGCTCGGATTTTCTGCGCTTTTGTCCTCGATGAAATCACCGAAGCTCGTATCGTCGCCATCGCCAACAGGGGATTGCAACGAAATCGGCTGTTGCGCCATTTTTAGGACGGCGCGAACCCGTTCGACCGGGAGTTGAATTTCATCCGCTACTTCCTCGGGACTCGGCTCACGGCCATAATCCTGGACGAGCTGCTTTTGCACGCGCATCAGCTTGTTGATCGTCTCGATCATGTGGACCGGAATGCGAATTGTCCGGGCTTGATCGGCGATGGAACGCGTGATCGCCTGACGAATCCACCACGTTGCGTAGGTGGAAAATTTATAGCCGCGCCGATACTCAAACTTCTCCACCGCTTTCATCAGACCCATGTTGCCTTCCTGGATCAGATCGAGAAATGAGAGACCGCGATTCGTGTATTTCTTCGCGATGGAAATAACCAGGCGCAGATTGGCTTCGACCATTTCCGTCTTCGCTTTCAGAGCTTTTTTGAGCCACTTCTTCAACTCCTCGTATTCAGAATCAAACTGCGCGGGCGTCTGCCAGAGGCGAAGTTCCATCTCGCGCAATTTCGATTTGTAATCAGTGCGAGGCTCTGCGGCGACGGTTTGCTTTGCCGCCTCGGCGACGAGATGATGCAACATGCGCGCAGTTTCGTCGGCCTGATGCACAAATTCTTCAGTGACTTTCTGTTTGAAGTAGAACTTCGGATACAATTTCTGGAGCGATTCGTGTGCTCTCCCAAAGGCCGTTTTGTCCTCCTGGGAGCCGTTTTTCACCGCAGTTCGAGTCGAACGTCCGTTTTTCCGATAAAGATCGGAAACTTCACCGGCCAACGTCTCCACTTGATGGATCAACTTCGGCAGCAACTTCATGTAGCGCTCCCGACTTTCGATTTTTTTGTCAAGAATCACTCGGTCGAAACGCTCGCGGCCTTCGAGTAATTTTTGAGCCAGGTCCAAGTGCGCTCGCGAGGTAAATCCGAAACGGTGAATGTGTTTTTGCACCATGACCTCGGCATCTTCGATCCGCTTGGAGATCTCCACTTCCTGCTCGCGAGTGAGCAGGGGAACCTGGCCCATCTGCTTCAAATACATGCGAACGGGATCGTCGAGAATATCGAGCCGATTGTCGGCTTTTTCTTCTTCGTTTCCGCTGGCGTCATCCTTGTCGTCTTTGTCGTCTTTATCGTCCTCGCTGTCTTTTTTCCCGTCCTTATAACGATCCACCTCAGAGGCATCGATGAGATCGATTTCCAGCAATCGCAGCCGGGAAAGGATCACTTCCATCTCGTCCGGATCCGTCACGGCGTCGGGCAAAGCTTCGTTTAAGTCCTCGTAAGTCAGGTAACCCTGCTCCTTCGCCAGTTTGATCAGTTCGCGGATTTTCTCGTGCGTCTCCGGGTTGTGCTCCACAAAAGATCCTTTCGCAGCCGCCACGATAGGTTTGGAACTCGACTCACTTTTTGCCTTCTTCGGCTTTGCTACTTTTTCTACTTTCGCCGGTTTCGAGGCTTTCGCCGGTTTTTCTCGTTTCGCCGTTTTTGCGGCAACAGAAACACGCTTCGGGGCAATCGTTTTTACCGGGGCAGGGACGCTTTTTTTGGGAGCACTGGCCTTTGGCTTGGCCTCCACGTGTTTGCCAGTCAACTCAGACTCCAATGAAATTTGTTTTTTCTTCGCCTTGGAGGTTTTTCCACTGGCGATTAGCTCATTCAGGGGAGCATCTTTTGGCGCGATTTCGCGATCGCGAGTTTCTTTCTTGGCGGGTTTTGCGAGATCTTTACCAGAACTCTTCGGCGGAGCTTTTTGGGGTTTAGGGGGAGGAAGAGATTTCGATTTGGATTTCGGCATAAACCAGCTCTGAATGGTGAACAAAATACCTTTCATTTAAAAAGGATCCTCGGTTGTTTGCGAGGGCTGCGGAATATCGATGAGCAGGTTTTTAAGGTCAAGGATTTCTTTCTTCTGTTTCTGCCAATCCGTGATTTCCCGTTCTTCTGCGAGAGATCGGATTAAGGCTTGTTGCACCCGTTTCAACTGGCGAGTGATCTGAGTCGCGCAGAAATCTTTCCAGAATTGAAGTCCGGCAGCGTCTAAATCGGTGGGCAGACGTTCGTTCAGCAGCCCCGCTGCGTAGGCTTCTTCGGACGGGTCGAGCGAAGATAAAAATGACGAAATCGATGCAGGTTTTTCTGCGTCCACTGGCGAATAAATGATCTTTTCCAGAAAATCCGCGCCCACCTGGCCCTCGATGATTTTTATCCAGGGCTGGGAGCGAATTTTCTCTCGCAACGGAAAACTGCGTAGCGCAAACAGACACAACATGCGCATCGCGTGGTTCGGCGGCTCGAATGGCAACGTATCGGTGCCGGAAATTTCCATCGGAGTTGCATTCGATTGACGCGTGCGCGGGATGAGCTTTTCGAAATCGTCGCGCAAGATTCCGATTCGGGAAACGGTCTTGCTGATCGCATCCTCACGAATCACCGGGTCGCGAGACAGCGCGATCAGCTCAGCCATTTTTCGGGCAAATTGCTGGCGCGCCCGCACATCTGCGTCGCCAGGGAGCCGCGCGATTTGGAAATCAAAAAACCCGGGAGAGTCTTCTATGATTTTTCGGAACGCGTCCGCGCCTTGTTTGCGAATCAGCGAATCCGGATCCTCGCCTGCTGGCATCGTCGCAACCCGAACCATCAGTCCCTGATCCAGCAGCGCGGCCAGGGAACGTTCGGCGGCTTTTTCCCCGGCGGCATCCGCATCGAAACACAGCACCACTCCCTCGACGAACCTCTTCAGCATCGACGCCTGCCGCTCTGTAAAAGCTGTCCCCTGCGGCGCGACGACGTTGCGAATACCAGCCTCGAACGCGCTGATCAAATCAATTTGCCCTTCGCATACGATCGCCGTTTTCGCGTTGATCAGATCGCGTTTACTGGCGTGCAATCCGAAGAGAACGTTGCCCTTCGTAAACAGCATCGTCTCCGGCGAATTCACATATTTCGCCGTATCCGAAGCATCCAGAACCCGCCCCGAAAACGCGATCACCTCCCCATAATCGTTCCGTATCGGAAACATCAGCCGGTCCCGAAATCGATCGTAATAGTCACCGCTTTCCTCGCGCAAACTCACTAGGC
>JAYVOE010000048.1:0-14930 GCA_043758065.1 Spartobacteria bacterium
GAGAGCCTGCCCAAACCCGTCGCGCGTGGGGCGATGACCATGCTGGGCCGCCTCGCTGCCGGGGAGCCGCCCGCGTATGTGGGGGTCGTCCGGCTAAAAGCATGCCCCGCGACGTTGCGTCAACGCATCGGGGCGGATCATCGTCTCCTCTTTCGGCTGCATCCCGAGCGGGTGGAAGTGGTGGATTTAATCAATCGCCGCGATCTGGAACGTCGCATTCGCACTCTTTAGTTCGCGCTGGCGTCTCCAACAGCAAGAAATGGAACATTACCGACCTCTCGATCCACTATTTAAGCCTCTGGAGAGTCTTTATGGAACGTTCGACTTGACGGGAAACTCATTCGAGTTACAATCGGATCAGAAAACCATCCCACTGCCATGCCTATCTCCGGTCCTGCCTCTTACATTCCCACCACGGAAGCATTTCTACACCATTGGGGCCAGGCCAATGCCGCTCTGCCGCCCGCGCAACCGCTCACCATGCCGGGTAAACCGCTCGGCTTCGATGCTCCGGTGCTGCAGGCCACGTTGCAGGGGCTTTACGACAGCCTTTTTACCCAGGTCGACGTCGTGCAAAGCTCGATCTCGGATACGGATTTTGCCCGGGAGGATTTGTTCGATCAGAAGACGTTGCTGCTCGATAAGTTGAATCAATTCAACGACAAGGTGCGCGGGAATTTGCCCGGGACGAAGTATGCCCGGCGGGTGCCGTTGGCTCCGTCTTTCGGCGATTCCCGGTCCAACTTCACCACCCCGATGGAGACGGCGCAGAACTTGTGGGCGCGGATCAATACCGACCAGGCGCTCGGGTCCGGGTTGACGCTGATTTTGCGGGAAGATTATACGGAGGCGCAGTTTGCCGCGGCGGTGGCGGCGCTCCGCGAGCGGTATCGCGAACTTGGGCGGCAGGAGGACGATCTCGGTCTGGAACGCGAGGAGCGGAACGATTTGCAGGACCGGATTTACCCAATTTTGAAGCAGTATCGAGTGTTGCTGCCGACTTTTTTCCCGGAGAACAGCGCCTTGGTGGATTCCCTGCCGCTGCTCTCGCCGACGGGCACGCGGACGCCGACTCCAGTGGTGGCGACGGGCGTCTGGGACGCGGCTTTGCAGACGGCGAAGTTGACCTGGACGGAGAGCACGGATGCGGAGCTGGATCGCTACGAGGTGCGTTGGAGTCCGGGCACGGAATATCACGTGGACGAGGAGAGCACGCTGGGCACGGTGTCGCCGGAAAGTGCACGGGAGTTCCAATCGACTCAAGGCCTCACGACGGCAGGGGCGTTGGCGCTCTTCCGAGTGGTGGTGGTGCTAAAAACCGGCCACGAAGCCGGCAGCGACACGGTCAAAGTGACGCGGCCATAAGCGTTCGGAAAGGCAACCCGGCCTTGAGTGCATTGGAACTCGACTGAAAATCCGGCGATGCTTTCGTTTCAAGGCAAAGAATGGTTGATGGTGCAGGGGGTGTCGCGTTTCAGCGCACGGATTTCGCCTGCAAAGGCGGGGGAAAAGCAGGTGCATTGGACGTTGGAGGCGCACTTTGTCGAGACGGGGGCGATCTGGCGGCGGGTGCGGGAATATCAGCGGCCGAGGGTGGAGATCATCGTCTCGGGGTTCGATCCCCAGGTGCGGCGCTGGCAGGAGTTGGAGAAGATTCATTTCTGGGAGCCGATCCGGGAGGAAGGGGATCGCAATGCGTCGGAAGAACTCGAGATGATGCGGGCCGGGTTTCTGGATGTGGATCACTACCATCAACGACCGGGGGAGGAAGGGGAAGGGACGTCGATTGGCAGTTGCCATTGGCGGGTGGCGCGTCGCGATGGAGGATGGCTGACGGTGGAAATGGCGGGGCTGGCGATGGAGAATCGGGGTTTGCGCGAGCCGGAGGCGGAGGAGACGCTGGTCCTGCCGGATGGAGCGGAGGCGGAAGCGGAGCGGCGTGAGCCGGATGGGGAGTTCTGGAAGAAGCACTCGGAGTTTTATCTGGTGGAGGAGATTCCGTTTGGGACGGTGACGGTGGAGGTGCCGCATAATGCGCGCGATGTGGAGGCGTATGCGCTGGCCAGGGCGCGTGAATGCATCGGGGTGGGGGAGCCGGAACATTGCGTGGTGACGGATTTTTCCAAATGGGAGAAGTCCTCGGAGAGTTTGCGCGACGTGGTCTATGTGGAGTTACATTTCAATGGGACGTATCAACGCTAGAAGCCGGGCCATGGGGAGTTGGCAGCCGTGAGTTGGGTGCAATGGCACGGCGGCGTCTGGCCGACGACCGACGACGAGGCGACGTTGCGAGTGTTCCTCGGCTCGCCGGATACAGGGCGCGCGCGGCAGGAGTGGTATTTCGATTTGATGCATCTGGTGCGCGATCCGGCGGTGCAACCAGTGGATTACGACACCGACCAAGCGCTTTTTATCAGGCTGGAGCAGCTGCAATTTGCCCGACCCGACTGGCGCGAGCTCTCCGGTTGGACGATTCGGGCGGATGCTGCCTGGCACGCGACGCAGGAGGGATATAGTCAGCACGGGTATTACCATTCGCCGCGGGTGATGGTAGGGACGTTGAATGCACCCGAGGGCCCGGGGAGACAAGGGACGAACTGGGTAGCGCATGACTTTACGCTGCGGATGGGCCAGCGCGACGGGCTGGTGTTTCCCTGCGAGCTGGATGCCTGGATGGTGCCGGAGGAGGAGTATTGGCGGAAGGAGCCGGAGGCGGCGGAGGAGGTGGCGCGGTTCGGTGAGGGACCGCCGAATCTACGGGTGATTACGCGAGTGCAGTTCGACGGGGGCACGGTGGAGTTGACGCGAGGTGTGGGCGATCCGCTGGTGGAAGCGCGCCGACGTTTGCGCAGCGAACTCGGGGTGGAGGAGATCCACGAAGAAACGCTCAAATGGGCGCTGCGAAGCACCCCGGATCACGAGAAGATTGTGGACATGCCCGGCTGGCGGTCGTCGGTGCATTTCCAGACGAAGCCGTGGACCGCTCAGGAAAGGACGCCGGAGGGCGATTAGCCGAGGCAGCGCTCCAGGCCGGTTTTGATGCGAGTTGCATCCAAATCACGGCCGATGAAAACGAGCTGGCTTTCGCGTTTTTCCGACGTTTCCCAGAGTCGATCCCAGAAGATGCTGAAGCGATTGTTCACGCCGTGAAAGATCGCGCGCCGTGGATGTCCCGAGAGGCTGAGGATGCCTTTCGACCGATAGACTTTCTCCGTTTTGGAGAGGTCCTCGATCCATTGCTGAAGCCGATCGACGTTGAATGGCGCATCGAAGAGAAACGAGTGCGACTGGATGTCGTGATGATGCCGCGTGCCGATTTCGTTCTGGAAATTCGGATCGATGCGCAGCTTCTGATCCAGGTCGAAAACGTGCATGTCGAGGAGTTCCTTGAGGTTTACCTGGGAGTGATCCGTGCGGAAGATTTGCGCCTCCGGGTTGAGCCTGGCGAACTCGGCCTCGACTTTGGCGAGCTGGGCCTCATCGACGAGATCGACTTTGTTCAGGAGAAGGTAATCGGCCATGACGACTTGCTCGCGCGCCGTTTCCTCGTTTTTCATTTGGGTGAAAATCTGCTCGGCGTCCACGACCGTGATGATCGAATCGAGCCGGACGAACTTCTGCAGCGCGGGGATGTTCGTAAACGTCTGCGCGACCGGGCCGGGATCGGCGATGCCGGTCGTCTCGATGAGAATGTAGTCGAAGCCGCCCTTTTTCAGGAGCTTCTGGATGCCTTTTACGAGGTCTTTGCGGACGGTGCAACAGACGCAGCCGTTGCTCATTTCGAGCATCTCGTCCTTGGCGTTTTCGACGAGCTGACCGTCGATGCCGATCTTGCCGATTTCGTTGACGATGATGGCAAATTTGTAATCGCGTTGCTGCTTCAGGATGTAGTTGAGCAGAGTGGTTTTTCCCGCACCGAGGAAGCCGGTAAGGATGGAAACGGGGATGATCTTGGCAGGCGTCGTGGACATGAGTGGGATGGAAGTTAACTGAAAAGAAAAAGGCGGCAACTGCGCTCGCACGCCTTTGCCGCCCTCGGCAGCCCTTGAGCCGCCGTTAAATTTTGAGTCGAGTCAGAGTTAAATCAGGCCAGCTTTTTTCAAGGTGGCAAATGCGCCGTTCTTGGTAATCGTCTTCAAGCCACGAGCGGAAACACGCACTGGGACGAATTTGTTGAGCTCAGGCACCCAGACGCGCTTGTTTTGGAGATTTGGGAAGAAGGTCCGAGCGACGTTTTTAGTGACGTGACGACCAACGCCGCCCTTTTTCTTGGCCATACCGCGGCGGTGAATGATACTTCCGCGTGCGCTGGTGGCTCCGGTGATGCTGCAAGTTCTAGGCATAGTCGTGTGGGTGTAAAAGATTGAAGGGCAGGATTAATCGGGTAGGTCAGTGGGGTGGTCAAGTCGTTTTGCGAACAAAATGCAACTCCGCTGGAAAAAACCGCTTGCAATCGCGAGTGAAGGAACGAAGGGTGCGCCTGTCAGTCAAGCGATAGTGCAGTTGGTAAATACGTCCGCTGGATTACCCACATGGGGCCAGGAACGGTTTGAAACCCGATAGTCGGGAACGAAAGAAGCAGAGCGTTTGCACCTGAGTCAAAATAGAAAAATAAGAATATGGGTACTAAACTCTTTGTTGGAAATCTTTCCTTCAACACCACCGAAGTCGATCTGCAAGATCTGTTTGCCGGAGCCGGCCAAGTCAAGGAAGCCATCCTCATGCAGGACAAATTCACGGGTAAATCCCGCGGTTTTGCCTTCGTTACGATGGAAACCGACGCAGAAGCTGAAGCGGCTACTGAAAAATTTAACGGCTACTCCCTCGACGGACGCGCCCTCACAGTCAACGAAGCACGTCCTCGCACTGAGGGTGGTGGCGGCGGTGGCGGTCGCAGCTTCGGCGGCGGCGGCGGTAGTGGTGGCGGCGGTCGCAGCTTCGGCGGCGGCGGTAGCGGCGGTGGTGGTGGCGGCGGATACCGCGGCGGTGGCGGTGGTGGCGGCTACGAATCACGCGGCGGAAGCGGCGGCGGTTCGGGTGGCTATCGCGGCGGCAGCGGCGGTGGTGGTGGCGGACGTGATCGTCGCTAATCCAACCCACGGATAACTTTTCAGAAGGCGCATCGGCGAAAACCGGTGCGCCTTTTGTCTTTCAGCGATAAATTTTCCCTCAGAGTTCGCTCTAACTCCGCTCACTTTTTTCCATGGCCGCGATACCGCTTCAACTCAAATCACAAACGCTCGACACGCTCCAGGACTGGCTTGCGTCCGTTGGGCAGCCGGCTTTTCGCGCGAAGCAGATCCTCGATTGGGTTTACGCCAAGCGGATCGATGAAATTTCTGGAATGCTGAATTTGTCGGTGAGTCTGCGCGAACAGCTCGCGGCGAATTTTCAGTTGAGTTCCATGCCGATCGCGCGGAAAACCGGCTCGCACGACACGACGCAGAAAATCCTCTACAAACTGCACGACGGACGCTTCATCGAGTCCGTTCTGATTCCTGCGAACCCGGCCGAGTTCGGCGAGACTTCCACCCGACGCACCCTTTGCGTTTCCAGCCAGGTGGGTTGCGCCTACGGCTGTAAATTTTGCGCCAGCGGACTCGACGGCTTCACTCGCAACCTCGACGCCAGCGAGATCGTTGATCAAATCCTCCAAGCGGAGAAACTCTGCGGCGAACGCATCCAAAACATCGTTTTCATGGGAATGGGCGAACCGTTGGCCAACTTCGACAACCTCATTCGCGCCATCGAGATCATCAATTCCCCGTGGGGCATCGGCCTCGGCGCGCGGCACATCATTGTTTCCACGAGCGGACTCGTCCCGCAGATTCGGCTGCTTGCGGAGCTTCCGCTGCAAATCCGGCTCGCCATTTCCCTGCACGGCGCGACCGACGAAGTGCGCGCCCAGATCATGCCGGTCAACCGCAAATATCCGCTCGAAGAACTCCTCGACGCCTGCGCCTACTGGCAGTCGCGGAAGAAACAATTCATCACCTTCGAATACATCCTCATCGACCGGCTGAACGACACCATTGCCCAGGCGCACGCCCTTGCTGACCACGCGAAACGCCTCAGCGCCAAGGTGAATCTCATTCCCTATAACACCGTCGAAGGACTCCCGTGGGTGCGTCCGTCCGAGCCGCGTCAGGATGCGTTCCTCGACGTCCTAAAATCTCGCAAAATCCAGGCAACGATCCGCCGCGAGAAAGGCCACGACATCGACGCCGCCTGCGGCCAGCTCCGGCTGCGGCACGAACGCGATTTGGTCGCTGCAAACTGATTCGAGTTCCAGCGCACTCTTGCCAATCCATTCCGCCTGAAATAATTTTCGCCATGCCTGACGACGACCGCATTTGGGACGAATACGATTGGGAGCGGTTCATGCAGGATCAGGATCGCAAGACCGAGCACTACATGGAGCTGCTCGAAAAATATCTCGACGACCCGAATCGCGACCAGATCATCGCGAAGGAAATGGGCTGGACCCATCTCACCGACGAGGACGGCAAGGATTGGACCGAGGAGGCGGAACTTTTCCTCGACGCCGAAACGATCGGAGATGAAGCGGAATCGGAGGTCGATGACGCCGCCGCGTTCGACACGTTTGAAAACGACCCGCTTTACCGGGCTTGCGTCGCGTTGAGCGGGGAACTCGGGATCGCGCTCGACGAAAATCCCGCGCTGCAAACGCATCCGACTGCGATCCGTATGGCGACGCATTCGGCCATCGGCTCGGCGAAACTAGCCGCCGCCCTGAACGACGACGATCTCGACGAAATGGGCATGACTCTCGCCTACCTGAAGCGCGCCCTCCGCGCCATTACGATCTCACTCGACTCACTTTTGGAACTGCAAAAAAACCAGCTCATTGACAATCACCGTGGCGAGATTCTTGCCCTCCGCGTCTTCCAGGTTCGCGATGGCATCGTCACTCGCATGGGCGAGATCCGACGCGAATGGCGGCGTCGATACGACTCGTAGTCGAATGGGTTTTTCCCCCAGATTTCTCCCGTCTCTCCGTGAATAAACCGGCCAACCCGTCGTCCAAACCCTCGTTGACTGTTCCAGCCGACGCAGACGCAACATCGACCCTGGCCGAAAACGGCACCGAGGACATCGAACTCGTCCGCCGCTCTCAAGCGGGCGACCACGCTGCGTTTAACGAACTCGTCACCCGCTACCGACAACGCATCTACGCCATGGCCTACCACATGACTCGCAACGAACAGGACGCCTGGGACCTCGCCCAGGACACCTTCGTGCGCGCATGGAAATCCATCCACCGGTTTCGTGGCGACTCGTCGTTTTACACCTGGATCTACCGCATCGTCAGCAACGTCACTATCGATTCCATCCGCAAGAAACAGGGCCGGGTCGAAACCGAATTTGACGACTCCCTCGCTGGCTTGCAGGGCATCGACGTTCGCGCGCGGACCGTTCCCGGCGGCACCTCGTCGCCCGACGAAAACATGCGCCAGAAAGAAATCGGCACCCGCATCGAGCAAGCGATGGGCAAACTCTCCGCCGAACATCGTGCCGTTCTCGTCATGAAAGAAATCGAGGGCCTGCAATACCACGAAATCGCCGACGCCATCGGCATCGAGATCGGCACCGTCATGTCGCGCCTCTTTTACGCCCGGAAAAAAATGCAGAGCCAACTGAAGGACCTCTATGAAGCCATTTGAAGAACGTTACACCGCCTGGATGGATGGGGAATTGCCCACCGAGGACACCGCCGCCTTCGAACGCGAGCTCACCCAGCGCGGAGAATCCACTGCGACTCGACTCAGTTTTGCGCGATTCGCCACCGACTTCCGCACCCATCACACCGCGCCGCTTCTCGACAGCCCGGATTTTTTTAATCACGGCATCCTGGAACGCATCGCTGCCCCTGAACCCCGCGCGCATCGCGTCTGGAGCCTGCCCAAGCTTGCGTGGTTCGGCGGCCTCTCCATGGCCACCGCGCTCGTTCTATTCATCGCCATCATCCCGAAAAAATCCGAAACCCACAGCCAATCGGCCTACATCGCCCAAGTCATCAGCGCCCGCAGCGCCGACCCGAACATCTCCGCCACCGCCTTCCAAACCGACCCCGCGCAGAACGATGACATGACCGTCGTCTGGCTCGACGGCCTCGATTATTTGCCCGCTGTCACCCCGGAAAACAACGCTCCAGCCGATGCGCACTAAAGCCCTCGTTTTCCTCATCCTCCTCTGCGCGACCGCCCTGCATGCGGGCGACAGCCAACTCTGGGGTGCGCTCCTCCTCGGCAAAAAAAACGTCCCCACCCAGGCGCTTCCATCGGAGTTAAAGCCGTATCAAAGCCGGCTCGAAAAAGTCTTCGGCTACGACTCCTTCGAGATCCTCGGCAAGAGCGTCCACAAGATCGACGGCGATACCGAACAATGGCTCATCCCCGGTAAAACCTTCTCCGTCCGCACGCTCGTCCATCCCGCTGACGCCGGAAATTTTCGAGTCGAGTTGCAGTTGTATCAGGACCAGAAAGAACTCGTCGAAACCGTCGCCAAACTCGGCCCGCGCAGCCCGCTTTTTATTAGAGGCCCCCTTTACGGCACCGGTCAGCTCATCATCGCCATCATGGTCCGCGACGACGATTGAGGTCCTTCAGCGTTCGTTAAAAACCAATATCGAGATAGCCGCCTGACACCAGCCGTTCCACCGCTTCCGAAATTTTTGGAAACAAAGGCCTGAGCAGTGGAAGACGATTTGTAGGCAATTCCAAAATCGCAATCACCCGACCCGCCAAGTTCTGTTGGTAGCGCAGATTCTTATCGGCAGTGACAAAAACGTCGAAGCGCCCTTCCAATTGCGCCAGCAGCTCACCGTTCAATGTGCCCGCCAATCCTTCTTCCTGCACCGTGGACACCACGTGACCCACGAAAACCTGCTTCAAAGGCTTCGGGAGATTTTCGTCGAGGACGATCCTCATGCGCTAGCCGCGAGCCAATTTGAGGAACTCCACCGCGTCTTCGTGAGCCACCGAGGGGAACATCTCTAGAAACTGCTCCAGCGAAAACCCATCGTCCAGATAATCGAGCAACGTCTGCGCTGGAACCCGCGTGCCCGCAAAGACCAGCGTCCCACCCATTAAGCCTGGGTCCGAATGCACGGGCGTATGATCGAGCGTCAGCATGGAATCATAGTAACAACCGGGAGAACCCGGTCAACCCAAGTTCTGTTTCAGCCATCGCGGGTCATCATGGTGCGCGACGACGAAACCCTTTCCATCGAAGCTATTTTCTCGTAAAAAGAAGTCGTCATTTACCCGCCGACTCTCTAAGAAGACTTTGGCGCAGCGCTCGATATTCCATCGAATGCCGCCAGACAACCACCCAAACAAAAAAACCATATGTCCAACCTCACCGACGCCGATAAAAAGGCGTTCATCGACAAAATCATCGGCACCTTGCAAAATGCCGACATCAAAGCCCGCCTCATCGCGAAAGAATGGGACCCCACCCTGCGCACCACGTCGCTCGTGAATGGCGTCGCCTCCGTCACCGCCGACGAAGGCGTCATCTCCGGGCTCGAATCCACCCTCACCGTGGCGAACAAAATGCGCCGCACCGACCTCGACAATAATTACAACATGGCCAGCTCGACCATCAGCTCCATCGAGGGCGCATTCGGCAAAGACGACCCGCTCGTGGACGACCTGCACCAATTCCGCGGCTCGCTCTCGAACTCCAGCGGCCCCGCAACCCCACCCACCGGCGGCGGCTAACCGAAAACTATTCACCCAAAAAGGACGCCCGGCACCCAGCCCGGCGTCCTTTTTTGTTTTGGCGCAACGAGTCGTCCGTTCATCGTTCCGGCCCGCAACGCTCGGTGCTGTCGATGCGATTCGTGACGCCAACAACGAGCACGCATCCTCGAAGCTGAACCTTCTTTCCCCAGAGCCCGACCACCTCCAGCCGAGTCTGATTCCACTCCAACTCCGGTCTGCGCGCCTCCAGCCCTCAGGAAACCGCCTCCAACCGTCGCTGAATCGCCTCCAACTCCGGTCAAAACCCCTCCATCCCCGTCTGTTCGCGAAATCCGGGAGTCTGTTTGCCCAATCCCGAAAGAAATCTCGGATCCAACCTGTTCTGTTTGGCGAATCCTCCTCACTATCAACGACTTACAGAAGTCGCGAAACCAATTCTGCCAAATTTTGTCCCATAAATATTTTCCTTAACATTCCTTCGTGATTTTCCCTATGCTGCGGGCTGCGAACCCACTGGCCAACTCATCGTCGCCATCAAGGTAAGAGACGACTGAGGTAGTGATTTGGGACTAAAATAAACCTTCCGCCTCAAGCGTTTTCATGATGAACAACAACCCAGCTCGTAGAACCTGCCTTCGCGAACCCATTCCTGAAATCTTTGACGCGGCTCGCTATCTTGATGCCGCTGTTTCCGCTCATCTCTCCGGCCATAAAAGCATTGCTGAGGAACTCATTCGTCTCGCAGACATTCCTTACATCACCGATTGGACCGAATCCCTCTGGGGAAAAGGCGGTCCATGGAGCCAACCTATGGCCGTGGAAAACAGGCTGCCATCCATTCCCTCGGAGGCTCGTGCCATTCCTCGGATGCCCACTAAGAAACAGCTTCTATTTTTGATCGAGAGAGATGGTTTTCACTGCCGTTTTTGTGGCATCCCGCTCGTCCGCAGTGAGACGCGCGCCCTGATTAGAAGCGCCTATCCCGAGGCACTTCGCTGGGGCAATCGCAATGCGGATCAGCACGCCGGTTTTCAGGTGATGTGGCTTACCTATGACCATCTTCTACCCCACTCTCGCGGGGGCACCAGTCAACCCGACAACATGCTTATCACCTGCCTGCCCTGCAATGGGGGCCGTTCAGAATTAACTCTGGATGAAGTTGGCTTGTTGGACCCTCGTCTTCGAGAACCTATCCGTTCCACATGGGACGGCTTGGAGCGCTTTCGACTCGAGGCAATCCAGTCGGAATAGGCGTCATTTGATTCTAATTCGACTGACCACCGGTAATTGCTTCACCAAGCCCGCTTGTGTTGTAAATGTCTCGACGCCCGTGACAGCCACCATGCCCTCCTCAATGGGGTTATAGGCGTTGTTTAGTTTCTTGGAACGAGCCGTCTGGTAGTTTTCTTGAATCGTATCAAAACCGCGCCTCTTGATTGTCTCGGTTTCCTCTCGAAAATCCCGCCGCATTGCAAACTCGTAGTCGATTACTTCGTGTAAATGATTTTGATGAACGGAATAAATCAGCCAGTCCTTCATCACCCGGGAGAGGACCACATGATCCATCGTCATGGGAGTGAACAAATATTTCTGCGCAGTCAGCAGAGAAATCTTTCCTTCATAGAAGCCTTCCAGAAATTCACCGAAGTTCGAAACCGGGACGCCGTTAATCGTGGTGCCATTCTTCCCCTCGAACAAATAGACGTAATCCTTTTTATCGGTGCTGGGAGTTGAGGCTCTTTTGCAGGCCACAATCGTCAACGCGAGAGTTAGTAAGAACAGGACCGCGAACTTTCGAGAGGCACTTGGCAGAGTCATAAACGGAAAGATTTCGACCTAACTCCCGTCGGAAAAAAGCACGACGAAATAATTTTTTTCCGCCCAATCATCGGTGATCACCTCGATGCGTGCCTCGCCACCATTCATGGCCCCGTAAGCCACACCAATTCCGACTTCATAGTGCCAGCCCAATTCGGGCTCACGTGACAGGCCCATGTAGTAATCCATGTCCTTGCGGATACCCGCAAGCAAACGATCCCGTTTTACTGCTTTCGCGGCAAACTTCACCTCGCCCAGGACATTCAACGAGGGAGGCCCGGCATGAATCACGCCGAAGTCAGGACAAGGACGGTAGCGGCCTGCCTTTCCTCCTTTGGTGATTCCTTGATAATTAGTTCCCCACGTAATCCCTGAATAGCCCACTTGATTTTCGCCCGGCGTGTAGATTCCAGAAAGCGTCGAGGCACCTTCACAGCGCAGTGCGGCATTTGCGGCAGAGGCAGATAACCCAAGTTTCGAATTAAAGAACTCAGTCGTCACCATGTCCACGATGGGCAGCACGCATCCTTTGCAAAACCTCACTTCTGGAAACTTCGGAGCATGAGAAATCCACTTGGCGACGTTTTCATGCACCAACCGAGGGTTACTCAACCCTCCAGCAAGTGAGCGCGAAAGCTGCCACAAATATTCTTCTGCCAGTAGATTGGACGGGTTCATTACGGAAAGTCACTTTTTCAGATTCATCCCTGTATGTCACTGGGTTTAGCCAATATTGGCACCTTGGGGAATTTCCGCGCTGCCTCCGAGGAAGCCATTAGCCGAGACACTTGGCGATAGAATCCTGAGTCCGATCGGGCGTTGTCCGTTCCCATCCTCCCTGATACGACTGGAACTCGCATGAAAATCCCGAAGCTGCGGCTTGATCTTTTGCTGGTGGAGCGCGGGCTTTGACTTGCCGCAGGGGTTTTTCGTGACAACCTTTGATCCATGCTGACACTCGACCATAGCCCGGTGCAATCGGATCGGGAGATCCTCGGTGGCACGTTGGTTTTTCGCGGGACGCGGGTGCCGGCGCAGACGTTGTTTGATTATCTCGACGGCGGCGATCCGCTGGAAATGTTTCTGGAAGATTTCCCGACGGTAGCGAAAGCGGACGCTTTGGAGTTCCTCCATCTGGCTCGTGACGAGAATCATTCTCGATGAGAACATTCCGCACGCGCTGCGGAGTTCTTTAGCCGCTCACTCGGTCACGACGGTGCAAAAGGAGGGATGGGGCGGAATCAAGAATGGCGAATTGATGCGGTTGATCGATGGCCGGTTCGACGTCTTCATTACCTCCGATAAGAATCTACGGTATCAACAAAATCTCTCGGAGCGGCAAATCGCGATTGTCGAATTGCCCTTCAATGCACGGCGTCTGGTGATGCCGCTGGTTGACAAGATCCTCGCGTCAGTCGAAGCGATCCAGCCGAACGGCTACGTGGCAATCAAGCCCTGAGACGGAGATTGTCCCAGCGTCCCCTCGTTACCAAGTTGAACTTGGTAACGCCCATTGTCTTCGAAGTTTCACTTCCTGCCGGCGTCCCTGGACATAGGATTGCTGATCGTTTTTACCGGCTCCAACCAAAAGGCAGTGCAACTGCCGAAACAAAGCATTCCCAAGTGCAACTTGGGAACGAGGGAAAATCTCTCGCACCGGCAAATCGCGATTGTCGAATTGCCCTTCAATGCACGGCGTCTGGTGATGCCGCTGGTTGACAAGATCCTCGCGGCAGTCGAAGCGATCCAGCCAAACGGCTACATGGCAATGAAGCCCTGAGACGGAGATTGTCCCGGCGTTTCGGCCCTGATACGACTGGAACTCGCATGAAAATCCCGAAGCTGCGGCTTGATCTTTTGCTGGTGGAGCGCGGGCTGTTTCCTTCTCGCGAAAAGGCGCAACGCGCGATCATGGCCGGGGCGGTGCGTTCCGGGGATCGCGTGCTCTCGAAGGCGGGCGAGTCGGTGCCGAACGACATTGCGATCCAGGTCCAATCCGCCGAGAAATACGTCGGCCGCGGCGGCCTGAAGCTCGAAGGGGCGCTCGATCATTTCCAGATCAATCCCGAGGGCTGGGTGTGTATCGATGTGGGCGCTTCGACGGGCGGATTCACCGATTGCCTGCTGCAACGCGGCGCGACTCGCGTCTATGCGGTCGATTCCGGGCACGATCAGCTCGATTGGAAAATCCGCTCCGACCCGCGCGTCGTGGTTCACGAAAAATACAACGCCCGCAGAGCCGAGCCGACGGATTTCCCTGAGAAAATGCAGCTCGCCGTGATCGATGTGTCGTTTATCTCGCTGACTTTGATCTTGCCAGCCGTCGTCGAACTGCTGTCTCCTGCCGCCATGGTTGTCGCGCTGATCAAGCCGCAGTTTGAGCTGCAAAAAGAGGACATCGGCACGGGCGGAATCGTTCGCGACCCGCGTCTGCACGAGCGCGCTGTCACCCGAATCAAAAATTTCGTCGAGAGCGACGGGCGGCTGCAATGGCGCGGCGTGATCGATTCGCCCATCACCGGCATGACCGGCAACAAAGAGTTTCTGGCATGGCTGGCCCTGTGATTGGCCTGCTGGCCTACGTGGGAAAACCGGGGGCGCGTCATCTCGTCGAGGCGGTGCTGGCGGAGTGCGACCGGCATCAGATGTCGGTTTTATTGGAGAAGGAGACTGCGCTCTTACTCGACTCAAAAGACGGCCTGGAGATCCCGGAACTGTGTGAGCGGAGTGAGATGCTGATGGTGCTCGGCGGCGACGGCTCGATTCTCCGCGCCTTGCGAAAAATTCAGGCCGCGACTTTCAAGCCGTTGCTCGGGATTAATTTCGGCTCGCTCGGTTTCCTCACCTGCGTGAGTGCCGGCGGCTATGATCGGGCGATTCAAAGTCTGGTCGAGGAAACGTATGTCATTAGCCTGCGCTCGCTCCTCGCCGTGGCGGTCGAGCGGAATGGAATCGAAGTCCTCTCAAAAAGAGCGCTCAACGATGTGGTCGTCAGCCGTGGTAGCAGTTCGAAACTCGTGAAAGTCTCGGTGTCCATCGATGACGAAGTCCTTACCGAATACAATGCCGACGGTCTGATTGTCGCGACGCCGACCGGATCGACCGCGTATTCATTGGCGGCTGGCGGGCCGATTGTCATGCCGCAGAGCGGGGTATTTGTCATCACGCCGATCTCGCCGCATGTGCTGACCAATCGCAGCGTAATCGTCAGTGATCGGAGTTGCATCCAAGTCACGCCGACGCGGCCGGATCAAGCGCTCAGCTTGAGTGTCGATGGTGACGATCCGTTTTCCCTCGAAGTGGGTGATACGTTATCGATCACGAAATCCAGCGCGACGTTGCCGCTGGTGATGTTGCCGGAATTGCCT
Organism: Spartobacteria bacterium; assembly: GCA_043758065.1. Classification (GTDB taxonomy): domain Bacteria; phylum Verrucomicrobiota; class Verrucomicrobiia; order Chthoniobacterales; family DASVRZ01; genus DASVRZ01. The sequence goes on from JAYVOE010000048.1 coordinate 14,915, forward strand.
TTCTCCGAAGTGCTCC
>JAYVOE010000049.1:0-5428 GCA_043758065.1 Spartobacteria bacterium
TTCTGGATGGCCGTTTTCTCGAAGGCCAAACCATCGTCGCCGACGCCGTGGAAGGAAAAATCGTCTTCCGCAACGAGTAGCACCGTGGCTTGGAATCGGATGGAACTCCGATGAAAACTCACTGCCGCTGGCCGGACTCGAACCGGCACGGGAGGTGAATCCCAACGGATTTTAAGTCCGGTGCGTCTGCCATTTCGCCACAGCGGCGGCGTTGATTGTCAACGACTTACGTCGATGATGCGTGATTTAGCTTGTGTCTGTGCGACAGTTTGTGCGACTTTGACGCAATGCAACGTATCGACACGCAAAGCACCACGAAAAAGAGGAAAGTTTCCAGCAATCACGCGGCAAGGTTCATGCCTGCCACTGATACGCGCAAGCGTAAAATCCGAGGACTCTGGACCCGCAACGGCAAGTATTATGCACAGATGCGCGTGGCACTCGCAGGCGGCAAGTCCAAGCCCGTGCGCGTCCCACTGAAATCGACCACGCTGGAGGCCGCACGTGTCGAGGCCGAGGAACGCCGCACCGAGAAAACGAAAGGAGAGCTCCACCTCCCCGGCCATCGGCCAAAGTTCTGCGACATGTCCGCGCAATATCTCCAATCCGCACAGTTCCTTTCCAAAAAGCCGACTACCCGGCTCAGTGAGGAGCAGGCACTCAACCGATGGGTGCGGCACCTGGGCGAGACTCGCGTCGATTGGATTAAGACCGATGGAATCTCCAGCTTTCGCGACAAGCGCAAGAAAGAGGGCGTCAGCAATCGCACCATCAATCTCGACGTAGTGGCGTTCACCAACGCGATGAAATACGCGACCGATCAGGGATTGATCGTCACGCCGCCGAAGCTCCGGCAACTAAAGCAGGCCGATCCGGTGCGTCGTCCGTTGCTCACAAAATCGCAGATCGAAAGTTTGCTAAAAAACGCCGAGTCTTCAAAAAACGCCGATCAGTTTCGTTTGTATATCCGCTTCCTAATTTCAGCCGGACCACGGGAGCAGGAAGCACTCAAAATTCGCAAGGCCGATGTGAACCTAGATCGTGGTGTCGTGATAATCGGGGCCGATGGTGACACGAAAAACAGCCAAAGCCGAGACGTGCAATTCAACGCCGCCTTGCGGGATGTGCTCACCGAACTCATGGCGAGCCTTCCAGACGATACGGTTTGGCTATTTCCGTCCCCGCAGCGGGGCAAGAATGACCGCCACGCCAAGACATTCCGCGAGACGTTGCATATCGCCAGAACGGGCGCAAAGCTGGAATGGGTGGGCTTCCACGATTTCCGCCACTACTTCGCGAGCCAGTGCGTTATGGCCGGAATTGATTTCATGACCATCGCAAAATGGATGGGGCATCAGGATGGTGGAATCCTAGTCGGCAAGGTTTACGGGCACATTAACGACAAACATCAGCGCGATGCGGCGGACAAGTTGAAGTTTTAGATTCCGAGCCGCTTGCGAGCGACGGCAATGGAAACGCCGTGCTCCTCTGCGTAAATTTCTTCCGGTTTGTCAATCAAGCTCGCAATGTCCGTTTCGCTCGCCGCCTCCCTCACTAAATCTTTCCGCCCGCCTCTGTCCGCTCTAGGCAAGAGGCTCTTGTCGTAGATGCCGGCTAATCTTTTTGCCTCCTCGATTTCATCATCTGAGTATTTCAGCCGAAACGCTTCGGGAGTGATTTGCATCGTTTCCGCCAACTGATCGTTTGTCGGCGACTGCGGATTGATTAAATGCCGCTGCGCAATGCCGGAGACATTAGCACCAGTGCCGAAATAAACGTCCAGTTTTTTCCATGCAATCATGAGCTCGATTATCTTCAAATCTTCCGGCATTTCCTCAGGAAATTTAATGGGTGTATAAGACTCCACTCTTTCAGGTTCAATAGTGTCGAATACAAAATGAAATTCCCTCACAAGGCTGGCCACTCTTAATTTTTCCGCCGCCTCTTCCCACATTGGCAGATTGCGCCAATTTTTGCAGTTCCGTTGCTTCACTTTGCCAAGCCGTTTTTTCAATGTTTCCAGATTGAAACGGCCCTCAGCGATTCGCCAGTGCCCCCCCTTTGTTTTGAAAGCCCCCGGCACCAAGCCTTGCTGGCAATAGAGCTTTATCGATTTCGCGTCTTTTCCTAGTAGTTGCGCCAAAAACTTAACGGTGGGCTTTGAGTGAACGTCGAGAGCAGGAATTTCTATTCCGCAAATGTCTAGGATTGATCGAATCCTGGCACTTTCCGAAACCGGGCGACTTAACCCGCGATAATCTCGAAGAAGTGAAATCCGCCAGTCCGCCGTGACCTTCAACGGAGGATGAGTGCCAGGGCCGTTTTCGAGCAAGTCCCTTTCCCAGTCAAAGTGATTTTCGTCCGTCGTCATTGGCAAACTGGAAATAAGTCTTTTTTGTTGAATTGCAAGTTCAGTTATATGGAAATCATCGCAAATCAAAACACCCGAATCAGTCAACTCGTATCTTTCGATAACTGGCTGGAATCAATCGACAAAACCCGCACCACTGGTTGGAAGTGGAGGAAAAAAGGCGTCATCTCGACGCTGAACGTATTCGGGAAACTCTACGTCACCCGCGACGAGATTACCCGGTTTGAAAGCCGGGTGCTTTCCGGCGAGTTCGCTATCACTGAAAAACAAGGCGCACAGGGCCGCTTTGCGAAAGCCGTCTCCATCTAACGAAACAGCGGCCCACCCGCCAAAGGTTGCCGCTGGTTCTAGCTAACTAATACGATGGAATATACTTCTAACATCGGCGACGCGTCAACCGTTCGCCTCGACATTGCAGAAATTAACCGGGTGGCATTGTTTCGCCTGGAATCGCTTTGCTATGAATGGTTTCCAGCAGGAAAAAAGGAAGGCCACGAATTTAAGGTGGGAAGCCTTGCAGGAGAAAAAGGAACGTCCCTTTGCATTAATCTCACGAAAGGAGTCTGGAAAGACTTCGCGAGTGGCGAAGGCGGTTCAGATCCGGTTAGTCTTCTAGCTGCCAAGCGCACTTGCAGTCAGATCGACGCAGCGCGGGAACTGTCTCAGATTGTAGGAAGTGCTACCTACACAACGCCGTCGAAGGGGGACGAATGGGAACCGATTATGCCTATTCCAAACGGCACACCGCACCCGACGTTTTCGCACTGGAAACACGGCAAGCCGGGCGCGAAGTGGACCTATGGGAATGAGAACGGAGATTCTCTCGGCTACATGTGCCGATTCGATAAGTCGGAAGGAAAAAAGGAAATCATCCCGCTTGTGTGGGCTAAGTGTGGAGATCGTCGCGAATGGCGTTGGCTGTCTTTTCCAAAACCTAGGCCACTCTTCAATCTAGCTCACTTATCGGAATACCCGGGAGCCAAGGTTTTGATCGTGGAAGGTGAAAAAACCGCCGATGCCGCCAATGCACTTCTTCTAGGACATGCGGACGAATGGATTGCGCTTTCATGGCCGGGAGGATGCAAGGCCGTTTCTTATGCTAACTGGAAGCCCCTACAAGGCCGCACCGTATATCTCTGGCCGGATAACGATGGACCGGGACGCGAGGCCGTCGCCGCCATCGTCGCACAATTAGGAGCGGGAACAGTTATCACCCCACCAGCTAACACTAGCACGGGATGGGACTTAGCCGATGCGCTGGCGGAAGGATGGGACGGCGACCGTTTGCTAACCTATCTCCACACACCGGAGAATCAGGAAAAAATGACGGTGGATCAAAATGAGCCCCCGCAGAAAACGGCCTCTTTATCCTTCACTGATAACGACGCCGGGCGCGCACAGTATTTCTGTGAACGCTGGAAACACGAGATAGCTTTTGTTCCTGACCGGGGAATCTGGCTATGCTGGGAAAATGGACGGTGGGCGGAAAATAAGACGGGTGGACTTCACCGCCGCGCCATTGCCATTTCCGGTGAACTACTAGCTAAAGCAGCCGCCCTGCCCTGCAACTCCGATGCTAGTCTAAAAGAGCGAAAGGCCGCTATCGCAAACGGGATGGAGTGGGGCGACAAGCGCACGATTGACCCGATGTTAGCATTAGCCGAGACAGTTCTATCGGTGCAAGTGCCCGTTGCCAAGTTAGACGCCGACCCGTTCCTGGTGGGAGCGAAAAATGGAGTGATCGACTTACGCACCGGAAAGCATCGGCCCTACACGCAGGCCGACTATATCACGCAAGCGCTAGGAACAGACTTTGACCCGCTGGCGACGTGTCCGCGCTGGGAGCAATTCATGGTGGAAATCTTTCCAGATCCCGATGTGCGGGAGTATCTTAAAAAGTCCGCTGGTTATTCACTCACCGCCGATATGCGGGAACAATGTTTCTTTTTCCTTCACGGCCTGGGATGCAATGGGAAATCCACATTCCTAAAAATCATCGAAGCTGTTTTCGGCGATTATGCGACCCGTGGAGGAAAGGCACTGGTGGCAGCAAACGAACGTGGCGGCTATCCATTGCGGGAGGCCGCGAAGATCGTTGGTAAACGTCTGGTGCTCGCATCGGAGACGGTGGAAAAGGAGAGGCTCAACATCGGAGTCATTAAAGATATTTCCGGCGGCGATTCGATGGACGCGGCCAATCTTTATGAAAACGCCTTCACGTTTAAGCCAGTCTGCAAAATCTGGTTCGCCGGAAATCATAAGCCGAGCATTCCTGATACTTCGATGGGTGCATGGCGACGAGTGCGTCTCATACCTTTTGACCAGCAATTCACCGGGGACCGGAAGGATGCCTCACTTGAAACGAAACTTATCGCGGAATTGCCCGGGATCCTTAAATGGCTAGTAAGCGGCTGCATGAGCTGGCAACAGCACGGCATGAAGACACCCGCAGCCGTAGCAAGTGCCGTGGAGTCTTATCGCACCGAGGAAGACACGCTGGGCGAGTTTATCGAGCAATGCATCAGTGAGGAGCAGGGCGCAACCACCCCGCACAGTGACGTATTCGCCGCTTACCAAAGATGGAGCACTGGCGAAGGGATCAAATATCCACTCGCGAAAATCGGACTCAGCAAACGCTTACAGGAACGCGGATGGCATAGGGGGCCACGTGTCGGAACGTCCTTCACCAATTGGAGCAATGTCACCGTTTTGTGAGGTTATGTGCAAAATGAGGAAATTCCCCCAAACTTTTCCTAGTAACTTCCTTATAGGGACTTTGGGGGAAAAACCTCATTTACTACATTTCCTCATTTTAGGAACGGAGGGAATGGCATGAAAACCCAATCCTTTTTGCCGGTTAAATTCCCCTCGAATGAACGCATGGATGAATTGCAATCACAGCTTCGCGCAAAGCCCGGTGGCGTCATTTTGATTGCGGTAACACTTAGCGAGTTTGCAAACCAGCCCGAAGTCACCACGGGCATTTTCGATGCCGATGAACGCACCGCATTTCGCAAGGCACTAAACAACGCAAAGCGGAAACGAGACGCCCTAGCC
>JAYVOE010000050.1:0-14656 GCA_043758065.1 Spartobacteria bacterium
TCAACTGGTTTTCCATCCCACACTTCTAACTAATCCGGAAACAAATGGAAATTCATTGATTCAAAAATAACGCCCGATTAAATCAGCAGTTCCTTAGGCTTGGGCTGATGATATTTTTGGCCCGGATCGTCGAAGTTGGCCGTATTATTAACGAAGTCGTAGATCAGGAATCCGTTTTTGCCAATGCGTGGGCAAAGACGACTTCCGCGACCGCGCATCTGTGCATACTTGATGGCGGATGTAGTGGGTCGCAGCATCACTAGATTTTCGACTTCCTTATGGTCATAGCCGGTATCCAGCATATCCACCGAAACGGCAATCACAGGTAATGGATCGAACTTAAAGCGGTCGATCATTGGTTTTGGATTCCCGTGATTCGTGTAGCAGGTGATCTTTTGCGCAAATCCCTGGCGAACCTCCGCCGGGAATCGTCCTGTCTGCTCTGCGATACGCAAGCATGCGGCATCGGGGAGAAGTTTGTTAAACATACGTTCCAATAATACGGCCTGCCTTTCACTGACGGAAAAGACAATCGTCTTACGTGGGTGACTTTGATCGCGCTCTTCCTCTACGCGAAAATACTCTTCGATAATGAGTTTGAGCCGATCCTCGCTCTCCGCATTTCTGCCCCAATCGTTAAACGCGATTTCCTCATCTTCCCAAGTTGCTCCTTCAAATGTGAGGCGACTCTCTGCGACGTAAATTTGATACGGCGAAAGGTAGCCCTCTTTAATCCCATCTTGAATGGCATAGGCAAATGTCGGACGGCCCTGCTGCCGTGCGCTATCCCAGCAATCGAAAAACATGTAGGTGCTCTTCACAAGTTGTCGCTCGTGTTGGCTGATCCAATGCAATTCACCAGGATTGGGCGTAGCCGTCAGGCCAATGTGAATCGCATCGAAATGACCGAGTGTGGCGCGATGTGTATTGTAGATGGAACGATGACACTCGTCTGTAACGACAAGATCGAAATATGCATGCCCAAAGCCTTCCGGTCCAAGCTGACTGGCAATTGTGTCGAGAGTTCCCACGACAATCTGGCCCTCAAGGCTGCGCCTGCCGTTGAATAGCAAGGTCGAAGGATACTCTTTAAGATAGTCGTCAAAAGTTTCTTTGGCCTGTTTTGCAAGCTCGATTCGATCAGCCAGAAAAAGTACTCGCGAACAGGCTGCGACTTGGAACCAACGCTTAAAGAGCATCGCAATCGTCAATGTTTTCCCGGTCCCCGTCGCCATCTCAAAAAGCATTCTCCGCCGACCCGCAATGAGCGCGGCGTCGGCAGCCTTTAAACAACGCAACTGATACGGCCTGGCGTCCAACTCTTCGCCCTTGAAGCGGAAACGGGTCGGGAGAGGCAGGGCATTAAGCGTGGTTTGAAGAGAATCGCCCCGATGTTGTCGCAAGTTGGCCCTGCGCTCGATATCAACCGGGGAAGGAAACCCAATGATCGGGCGCGCATCCCCTGTATCGTATTCCCAAAAATAGTGTTCACGTCCATTGCTGAGAATAATAAATGGAGCGAATAGGCTAACCGCATAATCCTTTGCCTGTCCCTTCGCGGAATACGGATCAATCGTAAAACGTTTCGACTCCAAAATGACCAAAGGCTGCGCACATTGGCTCTTCAGCAGATAGTCCGCTCGCCCGTCTGCGGAAGCCTCCTCCGTTGATACTTGAGATTTATCCTCAATGTCCCACCCCGCCTCCCGCAGAAGGCGATCTATAATGATGCGACTATCCGCTTCAGTGGTCATTGGCGAAAAAATAAAGGAAATTGCGTTTTCATTAAAATCAGAATTTTCTAGTGCAAACAATTTAAGTTTTGACACGGCCTAATCTGTTTTGCGTGCCGCGAGCCTGCCTTTTTGAGCAAACAAACCGCAAAACGGGAAGAAAAACTTTTTCCTCACAATTGACAGTCAAGATGAGGCGTTTCGGAGTTTTTCGAGGCAGGTTTGCGCTGAAATGCCGTTCGTGGAATCGCAGTTTTAGGAATTTCAGGCGAGTTGCAGGCGAATCGTCGCTTTCCTGAGAATACTGGACTGTAAAATTCGAGGAAAATGTTTTTGCAGGCATTTTGCAGTCGCAAACCATGACGAAAAACTTTGTGGAGCCATTTTGTGGTCGCCATTGCTGGCAGAAGAAACCGATTGCCCGCCAGCACTTGCCCGGACTTGGGAATTCGCGTATCGCTGCAACTCGCATGACAAATATTGCCGCCTACCGCTTTGCGCGCCTGGAAAATTTGCGCGAGTTGCGTCAGCGTCTGCTCGGGCTTTGTCAGAGCTGGGGGTTGAAGGGCACGATTTTACTCAGCCCGGAAGGGATCAATTTGTTCGTCGCCGGTGAGAAATTGGCCATTGAAAAATTGTTAGTCGAGTTGCAGGCGATTCAGGGCTTGGAAACGCTGTCGCCGAAATTCAGCGAGAGTGAGGACCAGCCATTTTCGCGAATGCTGGTGCGGATCAAAAAGGAGATCATCGCCTTTGGAGTCGAGGGAATCGACCCCGGAACGCGCACTTCGCCGAAATTGTCGGCGCGGGAACTCAAGCGCTGGCTCGACGAAGGCCGACCCGTCACGCTGCTCGATACGCGCAACGATTACGAAGTGAAACTCGGCACTTTCCGCGGTGCGAAGGTTCTCAATATCGACCATTTTCGCGATTTCCCTGCGGCGGTAAATCAACTTTCATCGGAGTTAAAGTCGACTCCGATCGTGATGTTTTGCACCGGCGGGATTCGTTGCGAAAAGGCCGGCCCCTACATGGAGCGCGAGGGATTTCAGCAGATTTTCCAGCTCGATGGCGGCATCCTAAAATACTTCGAGGAAGTCGGCGGCGACCATTACGACGGCGAATGTTTTGTCTTCGATCAACGTGTCGGAGTCGATCCCGGTCTGCGCGAAACGGACTCGGCTATTTGCTTCGTTTGCCAGACGCCGCTCGATGTCGCGGATCAGCAAGACGCACGTTTTGTGGTGAATGTGAGCTGCCCGTTTTGCTATCAAAACACCGAGCAGGAAATGGCGACGAGCATCGCGCGACGGCATCAATTGTTTCACGAATGCACCCATCCGCTGCCCGGTTCGCAGTCTTACACGAATGAGCGTCCGCTGAATATCCCGACGGAATTCGACGGTCGGACTTTGCTCAAAGCATTGCACGGAATCTTCCCGCACATCGGCGAAACTGAGTGGAGTCAGATCGTAATGGCGGGCCATTTTCTCGATCCGCGGCGAAACGTTGCGACGGCCAATCAGATCGTTCGCGCCGGGGAACGTTACACGCAGCTGACCCTGGCCACAGTCGAGCCGGATGTGAATCCCGACGTCCGCATTTTGCACGAAGACGAGGCTATCGTAATCGTGGAAAAACCTGCGCCGCTCCCGATGCATCCCGGCGGCAGATTCAACCGCAACTCGCTTCAGTTTTTCCTGCATCACGCCTACGCGCCGCAAAAAATCCAGGCTGCGCATCGTCTCGACGCGAACACGACCGGCCTCGTCGTTTGCACTCGGACGCGCCATTTTGCAAAACTTTTGCAGCCCCAGTTCGCTCAAGGTCGAGTGAAAAAAACGTATCTCGCTCGGGTCGCGGGTCATCCTGCGACGGACGTTTTCTTTTGCGACGCGCCGATTTCCATGGAACCCGAACCGGCTGGATCGCGGGTGATCGACGAAATGGCCGGTCAGGCAGCGCGGACAGAATTCACCGTCCTGCGACGTTACCCCGACGGCACGAGCTTGCTGGAAGCGCGACCCATCACGGGCCGGACCAATCAAATCCGGCTGCATTTGCGCGAACTCGGCTTTCCCATTTGCGGCGACGCGACGTATCTAGCCGATGGTTCGAACTCCGAAACTCAGACGCTCCGAATCGATGATCCGCCGCTTTGCCTCCATTCGTGGCGGATCTCATTCGTTCATCCGCTGACCGAAAAGAGATTCGAGTTCCAATCGATTCTGCCGAAATGGGCGGCTGACTATCAATGATGCAATTAATTTCTGCGAATCTGGCCCGCCTGCTGCTTTTAATGACGGCATGAAGTGCGTATCCCACCTCTGGCTCGCCAGTTTCCTGATTCTACAAGCCTGCTCGACCTCCGGGCCGCGCGGCAATGTCTCCTTTGGCCGAGCCCACGCTCCGGCGGAAGCGCCCACTCCTGTAAAAAGCGCCGTCCATGCGGGCAACAGTATCGCTGGCAAACCTTACAAATGGGGCGGCGGCCACGGCAGCTTCGAGGATTCCGGCTACGATTGCTCCGGCACCGTCAGCTATGCACTGGGTCGTGCGGGATTGCTCTCTTCACCGATGGATTCGCGGTCGCTCATGCGATACGGCGAAAGTGGTCGCGGACGTTGGATCACGATTTATGCACGCGAAGGGCACGCGTTTATGGTGGTCGCCGGAATGCGGCTCGATACCACAGGGAACCGCAGTGGTGATGGTCCAGGCTGGCGAGGACCGGCGCGTTCTCTTCGAGGATTCGTGGCGCGTCACCCCGCCGGATTGTAAACGGCGCACAGATTACACTCGCACCCGGATGAAAAATCCGCGCATGATTCCGCGATGCTCAAACTTCAGCAAGGCCAGGTCTGGCAACAAGGGGAAACGTTTCTGCGGATCACTCTTTTGGAGCGACTTTCCGTCGAGTACAAATCGATGGTGAGCCTCACTTCAGGCACCGGGAAGATTCAAAAAGCGACCAAGAAAGAATTCTGCCGGATGATCAAAGGCGCCACGTTGCTGCCAAAGACTTGACGGGTTCTCTGCGGAAACACGTTTCCGCGTGGTCGTTCACCATGCCGACGGCCTGCATGAAGGCGTAGCAGATTGTCGAGCCGACAAAGGTGAAATCCATTTTTTGCAGCGCCTAACACGGTGCGCCAACTCAGTCCGGCTTGCGCGCCTTCAAGGTTGAGCATCTCAAAAAGCTTCTGCCCATCGCGCACTGGCACGCCCCATTCCTCATCGTGATAAACCACATAAAGCGCGTCTTCCGACGGACACCACGGACACCGCTGTTTTACCAACGACACTACTTCTATTAACGTGGCTGAATTAGAAGATTCCCATCCAGCGATACTTGCGCCGGTCGTCTTCGTGATAGGCATCTACGCCCGCGAACGCCCACAAAATCACCGGCAGCAATAACCCCAGACCCGCTGTGGCAGGACTGAGCAAGACTCCAGCGATGATCGCGAATGGCATGGCTAGGAGCAGGATCAGGCCGGAGACGTAGTGTCCCTTGTAGATTTGGCCAGCTCCCGGAACAATGCTGATGGCCGCAGCGACTACGTTGCGATCCCGGGCGAGGAATTTTTCTTCAGGTAAAAGTGACAACTTCATAAGGAATCCTTTCACTAGTATCGTAACGTCATTTGTCGCTAGCGCAACGCAAAAATCTCGCTCTTTTTCTCAAGCGACTACGACTGAAAATGAAAACGAACTAACGTGGGACCAACACTGGGCGATCCAGCCAATAGGAATCGGACACGCCTTTGCGATAGGCGTCTAACGCTTCCGGGCTCGAATTCACCCGCAGATTGCTGTAACTATCATCTGCATTCTGCCAGCGCTCATGCCAGAAGATGGCGGCTTTCACGAAGGTCTTTTTTTGCATCGCCGCAAATCCGTCCCGAATCCAATCAGACTTATCTCCTTCCTTAGGAAACTCACCTACACCCCACTCCGCTAGCATCACAGGTTTGTTAGGATCGATCGCGTGGATTTCGTCTGCCGGCCATTCAAATATTGGGGCGAAATCCACAAAAGAATCCGACCCGTGAAATTGCTCTCCATAGACACTGAGTCCGAGCCAGTCCACGTAATCAGACCCAGGATAATATTGCGCGGCGACATTCCACAAATCGCTTGGCATCGAGTAATTGTTCACGTGAAAAACCCAGAGCACATTGTTAGCTCCCCTTGCCCGCACGCGATCTACCACGTGACGAAAAGCGCGCTTGTAAGTATCAGGCCCGGACGGTGGCAACGCTGGGGCGACCGCTGAATCCGCATAGCCGGGGATCGGAGTTGGATGTCTATCTGGCGTCGCATTCGGCAATGCTTTCTCGCCGCCGTAAAACATCCCCGACCATGGAAACCAACTGCCGTTCATCTCGTTGCCGAACGATACTAACATCGGTGCTCCGATCTTTTTTGCAGCGTCGCCCCAGGCATCGATATAGGCATCCCACTTTCCCTCGTTGATGGCGTTAAGGTTGAATCGATCCGGACCCGTTTTTGCGATTATATCCTGGTCGTAAGGCTTGTCCCACGGCGACCAGAAAATCAGCGGGATGCTTTGATGCCGCACGATAAGTTGAATGTTAGCAGTCGGAAAGCTTTGCTCTCCCCAATAACTTGACGAAGCGACTATAGCTTGATGTTTCCCGACGAGCTTTTCGACGGCCTCGATCTTGTCGAGTGTGACGTCGTCTTCGTTGTCGCCAAAATCAATGTAAGCTCCGGTGTAAGCTCCCGATTTTGGAACGGCCAGCGTCTGTGGGCTCTGGGTTTTCAGCGGAGTTAGAGTCATATGACGTTCGCATCCCACTGTGAGAGCTAGAAGCAGCGCGATGGTTAGCTTTTTCATGAGACTTTCGGGCGAACGCTGACGGATGCCGTGCGTTCCAATTTTCCCCAGCCAATCAGGACGCCGCGGACCGCCTGAAAAATTGATTTCCAAATCACCCAACTAAAAAGCGGACGGTAGATGAAACGCATAGGAATAACGATCCAGGCTTTCCACAGCGGTTCGCGTTCCATCCGGCACGCAATGACTGCGAGAATGAGATCAGTTAGGAGAAACACTAACATATAAGGAAGCACAACACCGGCATTGCCTAGATAGATAGAAACAATGAGATAGAAATCCACGATCGGAGTGATGGCTACTAACAATATCTGAAAGAACCAAACACTTGGCAGAGCAAAAAGTCCAAGCGCTCCGAAGCGCGGATTGAAGACCAGATCGCGATGTTTCCAGAGGCATTGCAGAGTGCCGAAAGCCCAGCGAAAGCGTTGTTTCGCCAGAGTGCGAAATGTTTCGGGAGCTTCAGTCCACGCAATGGCGGATGGAGCGTAATCCACACGCCAGTCCGAGCGATGCAATGCTAATGTTAGGTCGGTGTCCTCGGCCAATGTGTCGGTGCTGATTCCACCGACTTCCTCGATGACGGATTTACGAAAGGCGCTGATCGCTCCAGGCGCGACGGTGATACAATTCAAAGTCGAATAAGCACGGCGATCCAAATTAAAGCCGCAAATATATTCCAGCGATTGGCAGCGTGCGATAAAGGATCGGAGATTTCCCACGCGGGCATGGCCGGAAACGGCGCCGACGTCTTCGTCTGCGAGCGGAATCACTAGCTGCCCGATCGTGTTAGTTTCGAAGTGGGTGTCAGCATCGAGAAAGATAATGATCTCGCTGTTTGCAGCCGCGATTCCAGTCCGAAGCGCGATGGATTTTCCGGCATTCGTTTGCTCGATCAGACGAATGCGAGGATCGTCTATGCTTCTAACCATTTCGCTCGTGTTGTCTTTGGAACCGTCATTGATAACGATGATTTCCAGGTCACCGAGATAGTTAGTTTCGAGAACGGAACGCAATGTCGCCGCAATGACTTTCTCCTCGTTGTAAGCAGCGATGATAACACTCACACCCGGATGAAAATTTTCGCTGCCGGGCGGATGACTCGGACGATGACGAGCGGCCAGGAAAGCAATAACGAGCGTGCGCAACCCGACTAACACGGTCGCGACAATCATGAAGGCCCAGAGAAATTCCGCGGTGAAACGCAATACGTCGAAGCCGACGCCGCTCACGAGTCGTGAGAAGCCTTGCTTGTCGCCCGCGACCTTTGGCATGAGGTCGCTGTGCGACATCGAAAGCAATTTTTCCAACGGGACAATCTGGTCTCCACGCTGCTGGAGATAGTCGATGATTTTTGGCAGCGCCTCGACAGTCTGTGAGCGATCTCCGCCTGCATCGTGCAAGAGAACGATGTTACCCAAATGACGATTTTGCCGAACGCGATCTACGATCTGCTCGACGCCGGGTTTCGCCCAATCTTCGGGATCAATATTTTCTAGGACCAACAGATAATTTAGATCCTGCGCAATGGAAAGCGGGATGAGTTCCGCGGTGCTCGACGGCTGTGAATCGGCGTTGTAAGGCGGCCGAAAAAGCGTGGTGGAATAACCGGTGATGCTTTCGATGAGGCGTTGCGTGGCGTTCAGTTCCAGCTCGATCTGCCGTTGTGATATAAGTCCGAGATTTGCGTGCGTATAAGTGTGATTTCCGAGGTTGTGTCCTTCGTCAACAATACGCTGAACGAGGCCGGGGTATTTCTCGGCCTGGGTGCCAACGAGGAAAAATGTGGCCTTGAGTCCCCGCTCTTTCAGGATGTCTAGAACGCGCGGAGTCCAGCGCGGGTCGGGTCCATCGTCGAAGGTGAGACTAACCATTTTTGGATCGGCGCCACCTTGATGATAGAGCGTCGGGAAAGTGGGGAAATCCGTGTAAAGAGACGTGTAAAGTCCATCGGCGTTTTCAGAAATGGTGCGTTTGCCGGGTTCTTTGGATTGATCGACGGAGACGATTTCGCCACGGCCAACATTGGTGACGATGTCGTCGGCTTCGAGCGTTTGCATCGCAGTTAGATCGGACTCACGCGGTTTTGATCCGAGTTCCATCCATATCGCGGGATCTTCGGAGCCGACGGCGTTGATGGCGAATCCGCCCCAGTGGTTTTTTCGGACGAGTTGCAGATGATTCAGGAACGTCGTGCCGTCGAGAAACCAGACGGTGTGGGCGATGGCGCCTTCGTAATAGGAGAACGTCGGATTGTAGAGCGGCGGCTCGATTTTTACCTGGTCGATGCCCGAGAAACTCGCGCGGCTCATGGCGTCGGCGAAGGTGATGGTCTCCGCGGTTTTTTCACCGGAAGCCCAGTCGTATCCGTAGTTTCCAAGCGCGGCGATCCATTGGCCCGGCGCGCCGAAAACAGTGAGATCGTCGATGCAACTTTCCACCCAATCCTGGCTGGCGACCGGGCCCGGAGCGTCCGTCTCCGAATCTTCATCGGAGAGCGAAGCGAGGAAGTGATCGACCACGCCGGACAAGGTATCGAGGTCGAAAACTTTCGCATCGTCGCCGACGGAAACACTCAGCCAAAGCTCGCGGTTTTTCGCGTGGAGGGCGTCGGCCAATTGCGTGATGAGTTGAGTGACATCGTCTTGATACGACGGATCGAGGTCTTCCCAATCGAGGATGAGTCCACTGGCTCCGATCTCGTCGAGTTCCTGTAATACTTCACGGAAAAACGCGTCGCGCCGCGTCTGTGGACCGTTCGCCAGATTCTCGATCGCTTCGGGCTGCCAGGCGTCGTCGAGCAGGTTGTTTAAGGTGGGAAAAAGCGCGAGTTTTTTACGCTGGGTGAGATCGACAATCGCTGAATCCCGGTCGTAAACCAGGCGTCCGGTGCCGTCGGCGACGGACATCCAGCTGGTGCAAATGTGCGTTAGTTTGTCGGCGTGTTTCTTTATCGAAAGGATGCTGTAAGGATTGGATTTTTCGAAAAAACCGGCGCGAATTTCCTGTGCGGGCCGCAGCGGCATGTGCGGGATTGGTTTGGAAGTCGAATGAGTTTGCAGAAAGTGTTTGAACGCCTGAGTCGGCGCAGGCGGCGGCGGATTTTTGTAAGCGGTCAGTTCGCCGCGAAGATGGCGAACAGATTTCGGCAACGCCAGATCGGGCTTGAGGAGCAGCGATTGCACGAAGACGACGACGGAAA
Source organism: Spartobacteria bacterium (assembly GCA_043758065.1). Classification (GTDB taxonomy): domain Bacteria; phylum Verrucomicrobiota; class Verrucomicrobiia; order Chthoniobacterales; family DASVRZ01; genus DASVRZ01. The sequence continues at coordinate 9,800 of JAYVOE010000050.1, forward strand.
CGAAAAATAAGATGCCAAGCAGAATGATGAGACGACGAAAACGCGGCCAGCGGTTTCCCCGTGGATCCTGAAAAACGAACGGCGCGTGTGGTTTTTTGGCGGCCATATCACTCTAACTCGCCAGGCGCTGGAGCAGCGCGTGCAGCATTTCCAAACGCGGCAATTGGGCGCCGGCGGCTTGTGCCTGGCGCAACGGTTCGCCCCAGATCGCTTCGACTTCGACGGGCAGACTGCGTTCAAAATCGATGAGGCTCGATGGTCGATACGGACCCATGTTTTGACTGCGCGCGATCTCTTTATCTGGCACGTCGTCATCGATGCGATGGCCGAGCGCCTGGGCCGCGACGATGACTTCGCGCATGAGCGCCGCGACTTCTTTTTCTAAGAGCGGAGTTCCAAGCAAATCTGCGACGGTGGCGTTTCCGGCGGCGATGGAGAGGCCGTTGAAAGGGATGTTCCAGAGGAGTTTGCGCCAGCGTTCCCACGGCATGTCCTCGGCGAGGCGGCAATCGATCTTCGCCGCCTGAAACGTCTCGGCGACGAGTTTTGCACGCGGGGTGGACGGCTCAAAAGCTTCGCCCAGCGCGATGCCGCCATGGCCGTAATGCTCGATTTTTCCGGGAGCGGTGCGTGTCAGGCAAACAAAACAGAGTCCGCTGAGGATGCGTTCGACGCCGAAGTGGCGACTGAGAAATTCCTCATTGCCGAGGCCATTTTGCAGCGTGAGCAAAACGGTTTTTGATCCGAGTAAGGGAGAAATCAGCGTGGGCAAAACGTGATTCGCGGTCGTCTTCAACGCGATGACTACGAGATCGACTTCGCCAATTTCCTCGGTCGAGCCAAACGCCGGCACGTCGCGTAAAAGGACGTCCCCATCGGGGCTGATGATTTGTAAACCGTGCTTTCGAACTGTCTCCAGATCGGATCGCATGAGGAATCGCACGTCGTTTCCCGATTGCAGCAAACGCGCGCCATAGTAACTGCCCACGGCACCCGAACCGACAATCGCGATTTTCATTTTCAACTCCCCAGAGTGCCACGGCTCAGGCGCTTGGCAAACTAGTTGAGAAAAACTAGCGGCGCAGACCCGGACCTTCAGCGGGCGCTTTGGGCTCGACGGCGAGCGGCGACAATTTTTCGAGCTGACTTTTCAAAGTTTCGACCTGTTTTTTGAGCTCGGCATTCTCGGCGAGGAGTTTTTCCATTTGAGTTAGAACAGCATCTACCTCGGGTTTGATTTCATCGTCTTTTTCGATTTCGTCGGGGAGTTTGAGTTGCTGGCGCGAGATCGGCATGAGGCGCGCGGTCTTGATTTTGACGATGCCGGATGCGGTTTTTAGATCGATGTTTTTCGCTGAGCGATCCACGATTTCCCCGCGAACGGACGTGCCGTTCAAGAGGTAGAGCGTCGTGGTGGCGGCGGGGGCGACGTTGGTGAAAACAGCCAAAGCCAAGGCGATAAACGAACAAGTGGAGGGATGGGGCATGGATTTAATTGAGTTCTAAGACGTTGTCAGCTTTCTTTCAATCCAAAATGCGGCGCTACCATTGCAACCCGAACCGACTGTTTTTGCAGTGGAGTTGCATCGTATTCTGCTGGATTACAGGGATGGAAATTGCACGGGCGGCCACCTGGGAAATCGTCTCCCAAAATGGTCGGCAATACATCCCGCTGCGTTGTTTGCGCGACTTTTACAGCCTGTCGAATGCGGCAGCGGATGAACCTAATCAGATCCGACTGCGCGGCGTAAAAGGCGTGCTGGATTTTCGTGCCAACTCCCGCGAATGCGCCATCAACGGTGTGCGCATCTGGCTGTCGTTTCCCGTATTGCTGACGGACGCCGGCTGGCTGGTTTCCCGAATGGACGTCGCGAAAACGATCGAACCCGCGCTGCGACCAGCAATCATCAAAGGCCTGCGCAATGTTTCCACCGTCGTGCTCGACGCGGGTCACGGCGGACATGATGGCGGTGCGGCGAGTCGCTATGGCTATGAAAAAACCTTCGCGCTCGACATTGTCCGCCGCGTGAAAAACAAGCTCGTCGCCGGGGGTTACAAAGTCGTCCTGACGCGGGATTCGGACTTTTTTGTTCCGCTGCATGATCGTCCGGCAGTGGCGAATGCGCTCCCGGATTCTATTTTCGTGAGCATCCATTTCAATGCGTCGGATAATGGCACGGCGTCGGGGATCGAAGTCTTCAGCATTGCCCCGCGTGGTGCGCCGTCCACGAACGATAATTACATCACTTGGGCCAGTCTGCGCGAGGAGCCGAGCCATGAGTTGGACATGGCCAGTTTCGCCTTGGGGCGCGCGGTGCAAACGGCACTGATGGGACATTTAGAGGAACTCGATCGTGGTCTGAAACGCGCGCGTTTTGCCGTGATTCGCACGGCCCGAGTTCCAGCGATATTAGTGGAATGCGGTTTTCTAACCAACTCATCCGAGGCAAAAGCGATCGCCACGGACGCTCATCGAAACGAAATCGCCAGCTCGATAGCGGAGGGAATTAGCGATTACAAATTGCTCGCCACGCTTCACAAAAATCCGAAGACGCTGGCGGATTACAATCGCTCGATCGAGACGAAGATTACGCTGCGGGAAGATCACGAGGCAGGCATCAATCTCGAGGGCGATCGCACGTCGACGCAGACGCATCTCATCCCTCCGGCGCCAGAGGCAGAGTCGGCTGGAACTCCGCTCATTTTTCGACCGGTGGAAATGACGGAATTCGTCTCGCTGCGTCCATTTTTCACCGGGCGCTTTCCGTTTTCTGAGACAAAAACAGAGTCCAGTTCCAGTCGATTCACGCCCTGGCTGCGGACTTCTGCGCCGCAGTTGACGCCCCGTGGGAGTTAGGCTCTAGTCCATTTTCCTTGAAACACACTATGCGGTTACCCCTTCTCCTTCTCGCCGGCGGCATCCTTTTTCTGGCTGGCTGCCATTCCTACGATTCGCGCCTCGCTTCACGGGAAACGGAATACATGAATGGCCAGGTCACGGTCCACAAACCCGCTCCGGCACCCGGCGGCGGATACGACCCGATTTCCTATTGGGATGGCGACAATGTGAGCGGCTCGCCGAGCGTGAAGATTTTCCTCGGGGAACAGCGCGCCTATTTCTACAAAGGCGACCAACTCGTGGGCGTCTCGCAGATTTCTTCCGGTCGCGAAGGCCACAACACGCCATCGGGCAGCTTCAAAGTCATCCAAAAAGACCCCGACCACGTCTCGACTCTCTACGGCGATTTCGTCGATGAATCGAACAACGTGGTGAAAGGAAATGTCGCCGTCAGCGATCCGCGTCCACCGGGCTCGCATTTCAAAGGCGCGAGCATGCCGCACTTTATGCGGATCACCGGCGGCGTCGGGATGCATGCCGGCTTTCTACCGGGCTATCCGGCCTCGCATGGTTGCATCCGGATGCCCGCTCATATGGCGAAGGTTTTTTTTAACAACGTCAACACCGGCACACCGGTCGCGTTGCACAACTAGCCATGTCGGCGGAGCCGCTGCCGTTTGAGTTGAGTGTGAGCGAATTCGCCGCGCTGCGAAAAAGTGATCCGAGTTCCATCCTACTCGACGTGCGCGAGCCGGACGAATACGCCACGGCGAAAATCAGCGGCTCCATTCTTCTCCCGCTTGGAGAAATCAGCGCAAAAGTGGAGTCGGTTCTCCCAGACAAATCCGCTGCAATCGTGGTGCATTGTCATCACGGAATGCGCTCCGCCCGTGCCGTGGAATATCTCCGGCAGATCGGCTACCGCCACGTGCAAAATCTCACCGGCGGCATCGATGCGTGGTCGGCGGAAATTGATCCGAGCGTGCCGGTTTATTAGCCTCTGAGTTCACTGGAACTCGGCTGAAAAACCAGTTCGCGAACGTCCGAATCGGGCTTTGCGCGCGATGTGGAGTTATGAATTTCGACGCAATCACAGGTAACAAGGCGTTCCAGTTAACCAGGGAAACAGTCAATAATTTCCTCGAAGACAGCGCGCTTCGGTTGAGCGCGGCGCTGGCCTATTATTCGGTGTTTTCCATCGCGCCGTTGTTGGTCATCGCGATCAGCATTGCGGGGCTGGTGCTCGGAGCCGAGTCAGGGCGTAGCCGGCGCCATGCAGAGCCGGTCACCGCCGCAGAACGCGCTCAGGAAGGATTGGAACCCTCCTTAAAAAAAGATGATTCGACTTCGAGTGAAATCAGGACGGTGCGTGTTCAGGAGCCGATGCCGTTTCGCGTGGAAAACGCGTTGCTTCTAGCTGCGACGGTCGGCGTTTTAGCGGGTCTGGTTACCCGCTCGACTCATCACGCGGGCGACTGACGGTCGTCGACAAACTTCGTCGCGCAGGCTGCGATGAGCATGGAGGCTCCGCCAAGCATCACGACTTTTACCGGGTCGTTGCCAAAGAGTTGCTTTACAACCGGCTCTAAAGCGAGCGAAGCGATGATTTCTGGAATGACGATGAAGAAATTGAAAAGTCCCATGTAAACACCCACTCGTCCGGCCGGCAGCGCGGTCGAAAGAATCGCATAAGGCATCGCCAAAATGGACGCCCAGGCGACTCCAACTCCGATCATGGTGCATTGCCAAAGGACGCGGTCGTGGATGAATCCGGTGGCGAGCAAACTGAGTCCGCCGAGTCCCAGCGCAAGCGCGTGAACCGTCGTGCGGCTGGTGCGTTTCGCGATTTGCGGGAGGAGAAACGCCACGATGAAACAGACGATCGAATACCAGGCAAACGTCTTTCCGCCGAACGCTGTCCCGAGGTCAAACTGAGCGGACTTAGGGTCGATTGTGCCGAAGACTTGTTGCGCGGTAGCGAGGGTGAAAACATCCACATGCAGAACAACCCGAGCCAC
>JAYVOE010000051.1:0-33660 GCA_043758065.1 Spartobacteria bacterium
CTGCGCGACTCCTCAGCGGAAGGCGCTGCCGCGCTGGGTCTCTGAGCGCTGGTCGCTCATGCCCTGCGACGTGCCCGTGGACGGGCCCGCGGCGGGCGGCTGCCGGACGTCCGGTTGGCGACTCTGATGACTCAGTGAGGCGCCCCCTCGGCCGTGCCGCTAACCTTTGGTCGGTTCATTTTCAACAGAACAGGAGGCTCCCATGCCGGCGATCGTGCTGGTGGGCGCCCAGTGGGGCGACGAAGGCAAGGGCAAAGCAACCGATCTGCTGGGGAGCCGGATCGACTATGTGGTGAAGTTCAACGGCGGCAACAACGCCGGCCACACCATCGTGATCGACGGTGAGAAGTACGCCCTCCACCTGCTGCCGAGCGGCATCCTCACCCCGGGCTGCACCCCCGTCATCGGCAACGGCGTCGTCATCGACCCCGTCGCCCTCGTCGAGGAACTCGACGGACTCGCCAAGGTAGGCATGGCCGTCGCCGACAACCTCCTCATCAGCGACTGCGCGCACCTCGTCTTCCCGTATCACCGCCTCATCGACGAGCAACGCGAAGTCCTCAAAGGCAAAAATAAAATCGGCACCACCAAGCGCGGCATTGGCCCGGCTTATGGCGACAAAGCCGCCCGCGTCGGCCTCCGCATTTGCGATCTCATGCAGCCGGAAGTGTTTGCAGAGAAACTCCGGCTCCGCGTCGAGGAAAACAACCAGGTCCTCCGTGCCCTCGGCGCAAACACAGTCGAGTTCCAATCGATTCACGACGATTACCTCGCCGCCGCGGAACGCCTCCGGCCCTTCGTCACGAACACCGTCGTTTACCTGCACGACGCCATTCGTGCTGGCAAAAACATCCTCTTCGAAGGCGCGCAAGGCACCTTCCTCGACCTCGACCACGGCACCTACCCCTACGTCACCAGCTCGAACACCACCGCTGGCGGCGCCTGCACTGGCTCCGGCGTGCCCCCGCATCGGATGGACCGCGTTTTCGGCGTCATGAAAGCTTACATGACCCGCGTCGGCGAAGGCCCATTTCCCTCTGAGTCGATTGAAATTACCGACATGCTCCACGGCATGGGCCGCGAATTTGGTTCGACCACCGGACGCGCTCGCCGCTGCGGCTCGTTCGACGCCGTCGCCACCCGCTACGCCACGATGATCAACGGCATCGACGACCTCGCCGTCACCAATCTCGATGGACTCGACACCGTCGACACGCTCCACATCTGCACCGGCTACCTCCTTAACGGCGCGATCCTTCAAGTCCCCCCATCCGACGTCGTTCAACTCGAAAAATGCGAGCCCGTTTACGAATCCATGCCCGGCTGGAAAACCTCCACCGAGCAAGTGCAAACCTTCACCGACCTCCCCGCCGCCGCCCAAAATTACCTGACCCGCATCGCCGAACTCACCGGCGCGAGACTCAGCATCGTCAGCGTAGGCCCCGCCCGCGCGCAGACATTTGTTCTGTAAACGACGGATTTCACTTCAGCGCCGCCGTGAAAATGGCGAAGCCACTCGCGGCTGGCCTTGGGTTTCTGATTCAGGTTTGTGACTCGGGCATGTGATCTTTGCGGTGATTAATAAATAGGATTGCATTTAATAAACGATTCAGTGAGTTTCCATGGATGGCCATTGAGAATCCTACCGCTGGCAGCTTGCAAATGCCTCTGGGCTCTCTGCATCCGCTCCGCTGCGATCTGCACGAGCCAGCGTTAAACGCGCAAAGACCTCTTCGCTGGGTGCAAAGCTCCCTCCAAAGTCTGCAACGAACTCTCCCAAGTCTGCAACGAACTCACTCGACGCTGCAAAGCACCGTTCAGCTCGTTCAAAATCCGCTTCCAAGTCTGCAAACCCCGTCGCCCCTTCTGCAAACCCGTCTTCACGTTCTGCAAAGACTGTCTCGTCCTCTGCAAAACCAATCATTTCAGCCACTTACGTCATTTTCGCGGTTAAAACGTCCTGCCGCCTACTTCCGTTGACCACCCCTCTGATTTCACCCTAACTCCACTCAAAAAACCTAACCTCATTAAACTATGAACGACAACCAACGCGCCGATATCAACAGCTTCCTCGCCCTCCGCGAAGTCCACCAAAAACCCGCCAACCGCGCTCTCTGGAGCAGCCTTGTCGCCTACGTCCTCTTCTTCGACCGCTTCCTGGCCAAGCTCTCCTACATTAACGCCTGCCTCCTCCTCCAGACCACAGATACCAGCGGCATCACCCTCGCCAAGAAAGACGCACGCACCAAACTCATCGAAAGCACCTTCGAGATCGCCGGCCTCCTATCCTCCTACGGCTTCCTCATCGGCGACCTCGATCTGCAAACCCGCGGACACCGCGTCATCAGCGACGTCGTTCGGCTCGACGACAAATCGCTCGACATTGAAGGCAGCGCCTTCCTCACCCTCGCCCGCGGCCTTCCTGCACCAGCCGCCGGACAGCCCACACCCGCCGACACTGGCCTGAACGCCGGTAAACTCGACCTCCTCGAGACCCGGCTCGAAACCTACAACCTCCTCTTGGGCAGCCCCCGCACCGCTCGCGGAGAAAAAACCGCCGCCACCGCCAACCTTGCTACCGGCCTCGGCGAAGCTCAGGAAATCCTCGAAAAAGGCCTGGATAAACTAGTCTATCAATTCCGCACCACCGACTTTTACCAGGAATACCAAAGCGCCAGAAAGTCGATCAACACCGCTGTCAGGCATGAGAAGCCAGCGGAAACAACCACACCTCCAGCAAGCACGACACCGATTATTCCTCCTCCGGGCATCTAAAACCAGCCATGCCGGAAATCTGCAAATTCTACGGCATCCGCATTGAGATGTTTTTCGATGATCACAACCCGCTCAATAGGATTGCACCACTCGACTAACAAAAATGAATGCCGCCCTACAAAAAGCCGCAGCCATCGGAGCCACCCAAGTCTCGCTACTCTACGCGGATGGACTAAGCGCTGAGTTAGACCTAACTCCGATCTTAACCGGCCCTATCTTCGAGCCGCTGCACGATCCGACTTACTTCGCGAAGTTAGAAGTAGAATCCGACACCCTCCGCTGGCCCAACGGAGCCGACATCGACCCCGATGTCCTGCGTTTGTGGACAGAAAAAGGCCGCGTGCTAACACAAGAGGAAACCGATGCCAATTTCGCCGGTTGCCACGGTAACCATCATCGGTAAACCATAGCAGATGTCGAAAACATCAAAGGTCGCCGGGGTTGGGTCGGAGTTTGTGAATTGGTTTAGACCGCTCATTGAATGTTTACACGAGTTGGGAGCGGCTAAACCGCGCGAAGCTTCGGATTGGATCGCCGAGAAGGAATCCATCCCTCTCTCGACGCGCGACGCGTTGTTAGGATCGGGAGAGGAACGCTTCCACAACCAAGTTCAATTTGCTCGACAATATTTAGTCTGGGAGGGGCTGATTGACGGCAGTAAGCGTGGTATTTGGTCGTTGACGGAACGTGGCCTTAAAACACACCTGACCGACGATGACTCGCGGATTATCTTTTTGAAATGGGTAAAATTCTGGGCAGACGCACGATCTTCGAGTCAACTAAAGGGGCAGGCTAAAAAATCCGTAGAAGCAAAGACAGAAGTATCAAACCCTGCCGAGGCGGACGAAATCAGCGAAAGTGCACTTCTAAACGTCTTAAAGGGGCTTACCGCCACAGGTTTTGAGCATTTTTGTCGGCATCTTCTACTAACCTATGGTTTTGAGAAAGTCACAGTAACAAAGCGAACACGTGACGGAGGGATCGACGGGGAAGGGATTTTGCAAACAAATCCATTCGTAAGTTCGGTTGTTGTATTTCAATGCAAACGCTATGCCGATTCGGTCTCAAGCGAAGAAGTGCAAAATCTCGGAGGAGCAGCACGGGGCCGTGGGGACAAAGCACTCCTAATTACAACCGGCACTTTTAGTGGCCCCGCAAAAGCGGAGGCGGCAAGGACCACGCCGCGGATTGAACTAATTGACGGCGAGCAATTGGTCGCGATGTGTGAGGCAAAGCAAATCGGACTTACGCCCCGAACAGTTTATGATATTGACCACAGCTTTTTTGCGCAGTTTCGGAAATAGAGATTTAGAACTCGAATACGTTGCCAGCATTGACCCTCGCGGCATCACTCGTAACGCTTAGCCCATGTCTCTCGCGCAGCCGCGCGCCCGGTGGAACTCGATAAGTTCAGAAACGATTTTCCGAGTAGCCGTTGATGCAACACTCGTTTTCCGTTAATGATCTTTTATGTCCGCTCTACTCGACCGAATTACCGTCAACCCGAAACAGTGCGGAGGCCGTCCCTGTGTGCGCGGAATGCGCATCCGCGTAAGTGACGTTCTCGACCTTTTCGCCTCTGGAATGGACGCTGCTCAGATTCTCGACGAGATGCCGGACTTGGAGGCCGACGATCTTCGGGCATGCTTTACGTTTGCGCGTCGGCGCATTGACCATCCGCTTCTGGCAGCATGACAATCTGGGTGGATGCCCAGTTGTCTCCTCGGATCGCCCGATGGATGGAGGCCAACTTTCCTGTAACGGCTGCTCCGTTGCGAGACCTAGGCTTGCGCGATGCGGAAGATGACGAAATCTTCGCAGCCGCGCGCATCGCCAATGCGATTATGCTCACCAAGGACAGTGATTTTGCGCATTTACTGGAGCGGCAGGGCAGCCCTCCGAAAATCATCTGGCTAACCTGCGGGAACACATCCGAGAGGGAGCTACAGCAGATTCTTTCTCTTCATCTAGCGGTAGCGCTCGGTCTGCTTGCCGATGGCGAGGAACTTGTTGAGATAGGTTCATTATAGGGAGCACTGAGGAGCGCTTCATACAGCTCATTACTTCAAAGCGGTAACCAGCTCTTTGCGCGACTCGGGCATCTTATGGAAGTGGCGGAGAAGTTCCCGGCTGGCGTTGGTTTCTGATTCGGGTTCGATCCCACTCGCTCGGCAGATTTCCATCTCGAAAAACGTCAGCGCACGGCGGTCGGGGGATTTCTCCGCGAGGTAGCCGAGGACGCGTTGCATGAGGTGAAACAGCTCCGGGCTGGCGTGTTCCGGCTCGGTGGCGAGTTCGATCCATTCCGAGGCGTAGGACGCAAAGAGGAGTCGCAAATAATGTTCCCGGATCGCGGAATACGGCTCGATCAGCCGCGCTTCGGTGAGGGTGTGCAACTCGCTTTTTGAGCTGGGTCGGAGCGATATCTCGCAGAGATAAAACAGGTCGAGCTGACCCGAAAATCCGTTCTTAAACTTCCGTGCGCCTTTCGCCACCGCTTTGAGTCGTCCGTGGGTTTCGGTGATGAAACTAACGATCAGGCTCGTCTCGGTGAGCTTCGTTTTGCGCAGCACGATTGCCTTGGAACTCGCATGAAAATCCAGCACCGCGCCAACCTAACTCGCCGGCTTGCCAGTGGGAAGGGTGCGGTTTTCCACAACGCTGACCGGCGTGCCGATGGGTGCGAGCTTGTAAATTTCGGGCGTCACCCGGCTCGGCATCCGGATGCAGCCATGCGAGGCGGCGTAGCCCGGCAATTGCCCGATGTGCATGCCGACGCCGTCATTGGTTAGCCGCATAAAATACGGCATCGCCGCGCCTTCAAAAATGTCGCCGGCTTCGATCTTCGTCTTGTTAAAATCGGCGTTGGAAACCGTCACATTGCCCTCGGCATCGACGACTTTGCCGTAGAGATTCGATTTGTGTTTCAGTTCTTTCGCGAGAATTTTGAAGTCCCCAGTTGGCGTTCGGTGGCCTTTGCGCCCCGTGGAAACTGGGAAATCGTAGGCGATCAATTCTTTTACGAACAAATAGCCGCGCTGCTCGTCGAGCACGATTTCAACGCGCATGTTTTCCGCCTTGGCGACGGCGAGGACGGCTTCGTCGCGGAAGATTTTGCTCTTGGCTCCTTTGCTTTCGCGGAAGGCTTGATGATGCGCGGCGTTGCCATCTTTGAGGCTGAGGATTTGTTTCTGTTCGAGGCGTTCAGCCTTTTTCTTCTGCAAGGTCTCGGTGGAAACGCAGGCGCAAAGGAGCAGGGGAACAAGCAGGGTGATGAGGTGTTGGGGACGCACGGGGATGGATTATCAGGGTAAAGCCTTAGAAAGCCAGAAATTCTTTGTTCCCTGTGTGGTGGGATGGTTTATCTGTGACCCATGATTTCCTTCGATAAAGACGAACCTGCTCATTCCACTCCAACTCGGATGGAAATCCCGTTGGCCGACACCTGGGACCTCACGCTGCTCTATGCGACGGACGCGGATTGGGAGTCGGGTTTTGAAAAATTAAGAGCGGAGTTCCAGTCGATTCTGGCTTTTCGAGGACGCGTTGGGGAATCGGCGGAGACACTGCTCGCCGTGCTGGAAACGGAGAAAACACTCGACCTGCAACTGGAGCGGCTCGGTCATTATTCGATGCTGCGCACTTCGGAGGATAGCTCGGACAACGTCAATCTCAGCCGCCGCGCCCGCCTGCAAAATCTCTGGACGGAGATCAGCGAATCGTCGTCGTTTCTCATCCCGGAAATCGTCGCCGTGCCCGAGGAAACTTGGGCTGGTTTTGTAAAAAACGACGCGCTTTCGCCCTGGCTCATCCGCCTCGAACGCGTCTGCCGAATGAAGCCGCACACGCTTTCCGCCTCGGAGGAACGACTTCTCGCGCTCGCCGGCAACGCGCTCCACGGTCACAGCGAGACGTTTTCTCAATTGACTAACGTCGATATGAAGTTTGGCACGTTGCGCGACGCGAAGGGCGAGGAACGCGAGCTGACGCAGAGTAGTTTTTCGTCGTTTTTGATCTCGCCTGACGCGGATGTTAGGAAGGCGGCGTTCCATCAGTTTTACCGCGAATTTACCGATCACCAATTCACCGTGGCCTCCACGCTGGCGTCGTCCGTGCGGGCGGATGTGTTCGAGGCGCGCGCGCGAAATTATCCGTCGGCACTGGAAGCGTCGCTCTTTCACGATGCGATCCCAGTCTCGGTTTACGACAATCTTATTTCCACGGTTCGCGAATATCTTGCGCCGTTGCACGACTATTATGAGCTGCGACGCACGACGCTAAACAGAGCGGAGTTACATGCGTATGATACCTACGTTCCGCTGATTGCGGAAATGGAAACCCACGTTTCCTTCGATGAAGCCATCGATCAGGTCGTCACAGCGCTCGCCCCGCTGGGCTCGGAATATTGCGACACGCTCGCCGCCGGAATGCGCAATCGCTGGTGCGATCGTTACGAGAGCAAAGGCAAACGCAGCGGCGCATTTTCGAGTTCAAGTTACGGGAATCCGCCTTACATCCTGATGAATTATAAGGCCGACGTTTACTCCGATGTTTACACGCTGGCGCATGAGGCGGGTCATTCGATGCACACTTGGTATTCGCAAAAAGCGCAATCTTATCAGGACTACAACTACCCAATTTTCCTGGCGGAAGTGGCGTCAACCTTTAACGAAAACCTCCTAACCCATCATTTGTTAGAAACAACGAGCGACCGCAAGATGCGTGCGTATTTGATCAACCGCCAGATCGACGATTTGCGCGGCACGTTATTTCGGCAGACGATGTTTGCGGAGTTTGAGAAATCCATTCACGCCATCGAGGAACGCGGCGAAGCGCTCACGCTCGACACCTTTAAATCCGTTTATCAGGAATTGTTAGTCGCCTACTTCGGGCCGGGCGTCGTGCTTGACAGTGAACTGCAACTCGAATGTCTTCGCATCCCACACTTTTACAATGCTTTCTATGTTTATAAGTATGCGACCGGCCTATCCGCCGCGACCGCACTCGCGGACCGTGTGCTGGGCGGCGGAAGAGCGGAGTTAGACGCGTATCTCGGTTTTCTGAAATCCGGCGGATCGAAATTCCCGCTGGAAACGTTGCAAGCCGCTGGAGTCGATATGTCGCAACCCGCGCCGATCCGAGCCGCGCTCGAACTCTTCCAGCGTCGCGTCAACGAACTGCGCGAACTGCTTCAATAACCCGCCCACTCCGTAGTCGGTGCGGTTCGTTCCCATCCCGGGAACGCCAGGTTTTTACAAATGAATTGCTGCAATTTGGTCGAGGTCCCATTGTCTCAATTCGGCGTTCGAATATGGGCGTCGCGCCCATCCACTAATCTATTCAAACCTCCTATCTTACCTTCGCGCTCCTCGCCGCAACCCTGCTACCTAGTTCATGGGCGCAGGCGGCTCCCTTACCTCAACCGACCGCTGTCACCTGGAACGCACCTGTCACGATCAGCAATGATACGGATGTTTCCACTGCCGGCACGTTGACTTACGCCTATAATTTCGGCAAAAGCGCCAGCCCTACCACGATCAATACCGTCCACTTCGCGGCAGCTTCTGGAGCCGGTGACACCAACGGCACAACCACCTTTGGCTCCGTAAAGGTCGAGTCCTGGACGGGCACTGCCGCTAGCAACAATTTAGGATTTTTTGTTCTTACCACAACGTGTCCTAATCCCTATGGGGCACTTTCATCGCAGTATCAGTCGATGCTGGGCGGTTGCGCCTTTCTTAATACACCGGGAACGTCTGAAATTTCTCCGGCTCACATTGGGCGGTCTGACATCTGGGCAGGCCTACATCGTCCAGTTTTGGGTGAACGATCCACGCGTTGCCATTGGTTTACTGTCTGAAACGATCACCAGCGGAGGCAACACATCGGGGACAGTGGACGCTAATACCACCAACGTCGATGGTGGCGTAGGTCAATTCGTGATCGGAAGTTTCACTGCTTCGTCTTCGGCACAGGAATTTCTTTTCGCGAGAAATGATAATGCAGGCCCTGGTCCAGGTCAGGAAATCAGCGGCTTTCAACTCCGCGCCGTCCCGGAGCCAACCACGGTGGCAATGTTAGTGGGAGCAGCCGGACTTCTGTGTCTGCGTCGGCGGATGCGCTCCTGAATCCGATGCAACTCGGATGAAAATTCTAGTCCAGGCTAATTGGCCCGGCGAAGTTTCCGGGTGTTAGGTTTCGCTTAGACCACCATTGGGTAGCCAGCGTTTTCCAAGGCGTTTCGTAAGCGGGTGAGATGTTCCGCACCGCGGGTTTCTACCGTGCAGACCACACGGACGGCAAACACATCTGGCCCGCTAAAGGTGCGGTCGTGGTAGATTTCGATAATGTTAGCACCTTCATCGGCGATCAGGCGCGAGAGGTCGGCGAGGCCACCCGGACGATCCACTACTTTCGTGCGAAAACGAGCGAGCCGTCCATCGGCCGCCATGCCTTTGTCGATGACGCGACCTAACATTAGCGGATCGATATTTCCCCCGCAGAAAAGCAGCGCCACGGTCTTGTCTCGAAGCTCCGGGAGCTTGCCTGCTAACAATGCTGCGAGTCCTGCGGCACCTGCGCCTTCGACGACTTCTTTTTCCTTTTCGACGGCGCGTAAAATAGCCAGCGCAATGTCGTCCTCGCTCACTTCCACAGTCCTGGTAATGTGTTGGCGCGCGATGGAAAATGCGAGGTCGCCCATTTGCGAAACGCAGAGTCCGTCTGCCAACGTCGAGCGCGTTTCGACGGCGACGGGACTGTCGCTGTTGAGCGAGGCGTTGTAGTTGGCGGCGTGCGCCGATTGCACTCCATAGATCGCAATTTCACTCGAACTCCCATGTAAAGCCACGCCGATCCCGGCGACCAATCCGCCGCCGCCGATGGGCACAATCACGGCGTCCATCTCAGGCACTTGTGAGCGGAGTTCCAGTCCTATCGTGCCCTGACCGGCGATGATTTCCGGGTCGTTAAACCCATTGATGTAGCGGAGTCCGTTTTCCGTCGCAAGTTGCAGCGCATGATCCCGAGCCTCGGCAAAAGAACGTCCGAATAAAACGACTTTCGCGCCCATGCTTTCGCAGGTCATAATCTTAATCAACGGCGCGGAGATGGGCATGACGACCGTCACTGGAATACCTAACAATCCGCCGTGATACGCCAGGCCGAGCGCGTGATTTCCCGCGGAGGCCGCAATGACGCCACGCTGCTTTTGTTCCAATGTTAGGAGAAGCAGGGCGTTGCGCGCGCCGCGTTCCTTGAAACTGCCGGTGCGCTGCTTGTTATCGAGCTTCACAAACACGCGCGAACCGGTGATTTCCGAGAGCGCAATCGACTCCAGGCAAGGCGTCAGGCAAATGCTGTCAGCGATGCGATCGCGTGCATCGAGAATGTCTTGAAGCGTGACCATTGCGATGGAAGTGGAACGGGAAACTAATAGAGAGTCGAGCCAGTAGCGCGGGAAAACATGAAACCCCTTTCTTTCTTTCTCACGTGCGGTAGCGTTTTCCGGTTCGCCCCTAACTCCCATGAAAAAACTGCTCCTCCCCATTCTCTCGCTTGGACTTTTCGCCAGTCCGCTTGTGGCCGCCGAGACGGCTCGCATTGCCGCCTGGAACGTCGCCTGCGGTCGCAGCGATACGGGTGGAACTCCCATCCCGGCAGATCGAATCGCGCGCCTGGGAAAGGTCATCGCCACGAAGATTCGTCCCGACGTGCTGGTGCTGGAGGAAGTCTTTCCGGCCAGTGCCGCCGCCGATCTGGCGAAGGCTTCGACCGACGCCGGGTTTCCAATGGAAGCGGTGGAAATCCCGCCGCAAGAAACCGACGTTGTGCAGTTCGTGAGCATCATCAAACGGCCGGGCGTCGAGGTCAAAGACGTCGGTCTAATCGATAAATCCAATGACTTGGTGGATGGCGATGACCCTGAGGAAAAGACCACGCGCAAGGCGGTGATCGCTGAGGTGAAGGTGGACAAATTTGATTTTTATCTCGTCGGCGTGCACATGAAATCCAAGCGCCCTTCTAAGACGTTGAAAGAGACGCCGCTGGAAATGCGTGATCGCCAATGCAAGGTCATTTCCGATCGGCTGCACGACCTGATTTCGCAGGGGAAAGAAAAGGATGTCTTGCTAGTCGGCGATTACAATATGACGCCCGAAGGTCAGCAGGATGGCGGCGAGCCGAGCGACGCGAAAAATTTTGAGACGCTCGACAGCCACAAAGAGCTGCGTTTTATTTCGAGTGAAGATCCAGCGAAGACGCACCTGGGCTTTTACAAAGGCGGCATTCGGCGCAGCAAACTGGACGGCTACGCCATCGCGCACGCCACGGAAGCGGTTTACGTGAAGGGCAGTTTTCACGTCTTAAACGACGCAGCGCTGGGCGTGAGTGAGAGGCAATTTACCAACATGCGCGGGCCGGAATTTCTGTCGGATCATTACCCGATCGTGGCGGAGTTCGACAAGACCACGGACAAGGATTAGTCCCACGATTCCGGCGTGATATCGTTGGAACTCGAATGGAAATTTGGTCGCCTATAAGTGAGCGGAGTTAGAGCGCGATCTTGCCTTCGATCGAGTCGTCCATCGTCTTCCCGATGGCGGCTCCGACGACCATCTTGATGGCTGCGACGCTGATTCCGTGCTTGGTGTTCCAGTAGTAACCCTCGCTCGGCGTGACTTCGATGACGGTGATGCGCGGATCGTCCTCGCCCCCGGTGAACCACGTTTGGATGATCGGCTCCCAGAGTTCGTGAATTTTGGCTTTGTCGCGGGAAACCGTGGCGCGACCATGGATCAGCAGAAAGTCGGAATGCGCCGAGCCCTGGAAATAAAGTTTCACCGAGGGATCTTCGGCGAGCTCGAGATTTTTGTGGGAATCCTCGGCACTCAGAAACCAGAGATGCCCTGCGTCATCGACTTTTTGCACACTCATGGGCCTTGCTCCGTGCGGGCCGTGGTTTTCCTCGGCGGTGCAGAAAAAACAGGTGGGAGATTTCTTCACCAGTTCCTGGATTTTCGCGATGGCGGGAGCGCCGTGGAGGTCTTCGTGGTTGTGTTCCGGTTGATTGATGGATTCCATATTGGGAAATCGTGTCTCAATAGACTTGCGGCTGCTTTTTCAGCGGAGTTGCAGTCGACTCACGCAGTTTTCGCTTGAAGTGCCGCCCTGTTTTTGTTTACGCAACGGGATGCGAAATATTCTTCTTAGCTTTCTCAGCGCGATCGTCCTGTTTACAGCATTGAATCTGCAGGCGGGTCTGAGCGACGTGCAAATCACCGTGTCCAAGTCGGCAGACGAAGGCGACAAGGTTGCGGGGGATGTGCGCGGCACCGCCAAAGAGGGCGTCGAGGTGAGCTACGACATCACGCTTGTGGATACGGCTTTTGTTGACCTCAGCGACCTGACTGCGGATTACATTATTTTCGTCGAGCGGCAAAAATTGGGAACAAAGAAAGATCAAGACGTCGTCAAACGGGTCAAGGGAACGAAGTCGATTCCAGTGCTCAGTAAAAAAGAGCCGCAAGTATTGACCACGGAGAAAATCCGGCTTGAGAAGTCGCACGTGGTCGGCAATTTAATTTACAGCGACGGCGCTCGTATCAAAGCCGAAGACAACATCAAGGGCGTCTGGATTCGCGTCTCGCAAGGCGGCAAAGTCGTCGCGGAATACATCAATCCATCCACGGTAAGGAATCGCGGCTGGGACGAAAAGTAGCGTCGCCGGCGGTCAATTCCTCGACCGTTGGGAGCATCGGTGGATTCCTTGGAAACGCGCGGGACAGTCTTACATTTTGGGATACAGATTTGAGTTAGACTTTAATCCCACTGACTGCGCCGACAGCCCAGCCAGGCGATAAATATCGAAACGACGATCTGACTTCCCAAAAACCAAATACTGGCGGGAATGTCAGCCAGGGGCGTCTGCACCACGCGTTGCAGGATGGTGTAGTAATCCGTTTCGCGAAACGTTTGCAAGTAACCCGACCACGCCCAATAGGCGGCGATGAAAGGTTTCACCGCGCCAGAAAGCCAGAGCGGCAGCGCTAGAAATGCGCCGGAGAGTGGGAGTTGAAAGCCGACAAAATAAATCGAGGCGAGCGAGCTTTGCTCCGGCGAACGAAGACAGGCAGAAAGTGCCAGCGCGATGGCGGTGACGGCGGCATTCACTAGTAGTAACACGAGCGACTGCACAAAAAGTGAGCCGGGTAGATGGCATATCATACTAACAAAAGCCGCCATCCAAAGACTCTGCGCGACGACCCAAAAACCGAGATACGCGATCTTGCTGGCGAGGTAGGCGAGGGGGCTCAGCCCGGCAAGTTTTTCTTTTTCAAAAAGCGACCGCTCATTGGCGATCTCGCGCGCGCCATTGTTAGAAGCCATCAGGGTGAGAAGGATCACCTGAAACATCGCGATGCCCGAGAGCAGGCTGCCGTCACGCGTGGAGGATTGGATGTAGGCGTTCGCCTCGGCAAGTTGACGCACCACGTTCGACTCGAAACGGAGATTTAAATTCTGAATTTCCGGCAGTCCGTGAATGGCGAATATAATCACGAGCAACGGAAAACCAAAGAGCATCGCAAACTGCAAACGTCGCCCGCCAATGTCGCGTTTCCAGAGCAGCCAGCGGCGGCCGAGCAACGTGAAAAATTGTGAGCCGAGTCCGGGTGTAATCTGCGTTAACGATGTCGGCTCCATTCGATCCAGAGTCGTGTCTAACTCGAATGACTTTCCGTGTTTCACCCACGAGGCAGCCCATTTCTCCGGGCGACGCTTGGAGAGTTGGTCGAAGATTTCCGCATGATCCCGCACATCGAAATAATGCGCGAGGTGCTCGGTCGGGCCGTGATAGGCAACGTGTCCGCCGGTGAGCACGGTTGCGCTGTCGTAAAGTTCGAGGTGCGCGAGGCTGTGCGTGACGTTGAGAATGAGGCGGTTGTTTTCCTGGGAAAGATGGTGCAGCAGATCAACAATTTCGCGTTCTGATTTGGGATCGAGTCCGCTCAGGACTTCGTCGCAAAGCAACAGACGCGGCGCAGTCAGCATCTCGATCGCGAGAGAGAGACGGCGTTTTTGTCCGCCCGAAAGCACGGCGACCTGACGCTCGCTGACGGTTTCGAGGCCACAGTCCGCAATCACTTTTTCCACACGCTGGTTGCGTTCATCCGAACTCAGACCCGCGACCCGCAAACGCAGCGCGGCGTGCAGCGATTCGCCAACGGTGAGCGCGTCGTGCGCGATGCTGAATTGCGGCACGAATCCGATCTCACTCGGATGAAAATCGCCGTCGGCCAACAAGTCGCGGCCTTCCCAAAATAGTGTGCCTTCCGAGGGATTTTGCAGCCCGGCGATGAGCCGTAGCAGCGTGGTTTTTCCACACCCGGATGGCCCCAGGATCGCGCCGAAGTGATTCGACGGCCATTTCACTGAAACTCCGCTCAAAAGCGGGACGTCGCCGACGTGATAAGAGAGGTCGCGGAGTTCGAGCACGGAACCGCAGGATAGCCCCGGTGCAGCGTCGTGTGCCATCGAAAAAGGTGAGGCCCGCATCGCAAGAATCAACGGGCTGAATGCTATCGCACTCCGATCACTTTTGTCGTCACGTTCGCCAGATCGAGGCCGAGCAAAAGCGCGACGGCTTCGCGATAGACCGACATCTGCGCGGCGTGACGTTTTTCCAGCGTCGCATCGTCGGCGGAACCGGTTTTGAAATCGACCAGCTCGGTTTTCACCGGAGTTTCAGTCGTATCTTGGTGAATCAGGACACGGTCGAAAATGCCCGCGACCCAGCGCCCGTCGATCTCGCATTCAAAAGCCCGCTCGCGCCAGAGCAAGTGCGGCGTTGGCGGTTTGCGGAAAATTTCTCGCGCGGTCGGAGACGCGAAAAACGTTTCCAATTCCTGCGGGATTTCCGCCTCGGACAGCCATTCGATTTTCGCAAGCAACGCGTGAATCCGAGTCCCGTGTCGCGCTGCATTTGGCGAAAAACTGAGTCGAGTTGCAGTCGATTCTGCGGACGGTCCGAATGCGCGCGGTGTGTTCCAAATCGGACGCGGCAATCGCGGCGAAATTTCCATCGGAGTTGCATCCGATTCTGCGAGCGACTTCCGCCGAAACCAGTCACGGTCGCCTTTTTCGTAGATCGAATTTGTCGCGCCAAGCGAGAGTTCCAGCAGCTTTCCGAGGTTTTTGCTGGCCGACTTTTCGCCGAGTTTCTTCGTCAGAACATACAGCCCATGCTTCGGACGCGTCATCGCGACATACGCTGCGCACAATTCGCCGTAAGCTGATTCGGCGATCAGATTCTGACGCGTCTTTTCCAACACCGTGTCGCATTTTGCGATCTTTCCCGACGGCATGAGCAGGCCCCAATCGTCTCCAAGTCCGTTCTTTTCCAACGCGAGCGTGCCGACGGTTTGATCCTTGCAAAATGGGTCGTTCCAACCCGAAACGATGGTCATGTCTAGCGTCAATCCTTTCGCTTTGTGAATCGTCATGATCCGAACGACGCCCGCGCCTTCGGGCTCCTGACGCTGAAAGTTTTCGATGTGATGAATGAAGCTTCCGATGTCGTCGCTCGACGTGCGAGTGGCGTCGAATTGAGCCGCCGCGCTGAGAAATTCCTGAGCCCGTGACGCGAGAAATTTTTCTGAGTCGAGTTCCATCCGATTCAGCCAGGATTGCGTCGTTGCGGCGAAACCTTCGCCAGCAATCAGCGCGAGCGTTTTTTCGCGAAAGGCGAATTCATCGCCGCCTACGAGATCGAATGGAGCGTTTGCCAAAAGCACACGTGCCAGCGCATCGGACGGCGTTGCCACAAATCGAAACGCTGCCAGCAACGTCGCGCAGAGTGGGTTGTCGGTGCACGGATTCGCGCCGCCTTCGACCGCCACGGGGATGCCGAGCGACTGCAAAAGGGCCCCGAGATTTTCGCCGCTTTTGTTGCTGCGCTTGAGGCAGGCGCAAGTCCAGCCTCGTTCCCAAGGACGGACTTCGAGGAGGATTTTCGCGATCGCATTATCCATCGGGCTGCCGTCGTTCTCATCGCCGCCGCCATCCTCGATCGGCTGCCAGCGAACGTAGCCGACGTTGCCTTG
This sequence comes from Spartobacteria bacterium, assembly GCA_043758065.1. Lineage (GTDB taxonomy): Bacteria > Verrucomicrobiota > Verrucomicrobiia > Chthoniobacterales > DASVRZ01 > DASVRZ01. Next base: position 15,876 of record JAYVOE010000051.1, read on the forward strand.
ATTCGGTTCGGCGACTTCATGCGACACCCAGGCTTGTGTCCAGTCGGCGACGGTTTTTAAGGGGAGTCCCAGTTCATTCGCGTTGAATTGCAGCTTGCCGAAAACGCTGTTCACCACCTCGATAATCTCCGGGTCGGATCGATACGAAACGTCGAGCGGATTCGCACGAACGATGCGTTCTTCGCGCTGGTTGTAGCCCGCCGCAATCTCAAAAAACAGCCGCGGATCGCCGCCGCGCCACGAGTAAATCGCCTGCTTCGTGTCGCCCACGTAAAAGAACGAGCGAGTGCCATCAGTGTCTTGAATGACGTCATCGACCAGGCCGTGCAGCACCTTCCATTGAAGGCGGCTGGTGTCCTGAAATTCATCGAGCAGCCAGTGATCGAACTGCCCGTCGAGCCGATAACCGACCTCGGCGCGCCACGTTTCGGAATGGATCTGACACGCCAAAACTGACGTGATATCACTGAAAGTAAGCTGTCCCTGACTGCGCACCATTTGACTGTAACTCGACTCAAAAGCGGCCAGCACGGAATGCAGCGCGCGGCTGCGGCGAAGGAGTTCCTGAAGTTTGACGCGATAAAGTGCGCGAGTCAGATCAAGCTTCGCCGCGCAGACCGTGGTGTTTAGATAAACCCGCGACCCCGCTTTGCGTCCGACCGGGAAATATTCCTCGTTGCTCGACTTATCGGTCGAACATTTTTTCTCGACCAAATCGACGACGCCTTTGCTCCACGGCTGGCCCGGTTGCAAATGCCTGACTTCGCTCAAAGTCGCCTCAAAAAACAGCGCGGCGTCGGCGTGCAGATTCGGGTGCGTGGAAATAATCGCCTGCCAAAGTGCGTCGGCGGCGGCGGGAAGTGATGGCGCGTTGAGGATTTCGCTTCCGCTGGGCCAGATGTGTTTTTCATCGCCCCAGACGACGCCTTCTGGCGTGGCGAGAAATGTTTCGTGCAATTCCTGGACCGACGTGAGCAATGTCCGAAAAACGCCTAGTTCGCTTTCCTTTCGACTCTGCTGGCGCACGAGATCCAGGAACGTCGCGAAGCGTTCTTCGTCCTCGCCTTGCGCACGAAAAACGGCGGCAAGCGTCTCACGACAGGCCGATTGACGACTGGCATCGCCGAGCACGGAGAAGTCGCCCGAAAGTCCGGTTTCCAGCGGGAACGAACGTGCGATTCGGCCAAATAAACTGTCGATCGTGCCCATGCAAAGCCGGTGCATTTGCGTGGTCAGTTTTTCTAACATTTCACTGCAACTCGCATGAGAAAGCGTCGGAATTTTTGTGTCGAGTTGCAGTGCAATCAGCGCGGCCGGATCGCTTGCGGCCCGAGCCAGTCGCAGGAAAACTGCAGCCAGAAATTCCCCGGCGGCTTTGCGGGTGAAGGTGAGCGCAGCGATTTTGCCCGGCTCCACTCCGAGCGCGAGCAGCGTGATCGTGCGCACGGTCAGCCGGAACGTTTTTCCGCTGCCTGCGTTGGCGATGAGCATCTCGTGCTGGATCATGGCGTTCCCTTCAGAAAGGCGATGGTTTCCGCCGAGAAACAGTCCTCGGGCGGTCCATTTAAAAACAGCGCGCCGAGATCATCGTAACGCGGCGTTTGCGGCGGCCAGAACTGACCGGCGGCAATCCGACGGGCAATTTCCTCCGCGCAAACCAAGGCTGATGAGTAACTTTCTGAGTCGAGTTCCAGTGGTATCACGCGGGTCTGCGACGGATCGGCGGGCAGCGCGAAGTAAGCGGTTTGGATGGAACTCGACTGGTAAATTTTCTCGCCGATGAAGCGATAAAGCGGCAGTTGCAGATCGGTCCAGGTGCGTTCCTTGCCGCCGAAAACCACTTGCGACTCGGCTAGAAAATGATCGGGCTGGGATTTCCCGAGATGGATTTTTACCGGGTCTTTTGGCTCGGCGGACGTTTTGTAATCCATGATCCGCAGGCCGTGATCGGGATGTTCTTCGATGCGGTCGATCTGGGCGGAAAGCGTGAGGGGACCGATCATCAGCGCGCTATCGGCGGCGATGGGTTTTTCAACGTCCTTGATTCGCCAGCCAGCGGCGAATTCTTCGGCCTGGACACGGGCAAAAGCGCGGAGCCGGACTTGCGCGGCTTCGAGTTGCACACGGATCGCGGCGGTCGGCGACGGGCTGAAGAGACGGAGCGCGTCGGTGGCCAGTTCTTCGAGGACAATTTTTTTGATCCGAGTTGCATTCGATTCATCAGGTGCGCGTCGGCCAAACGCTTCCAGTGCGCGATGAATCAGCGAGCCGAAAGTTCGCGCATCCATTTCGCGCGGATCGGTGTCGCACGACTCAGCGTGGAGAATGGCCGACCAATAATATCGCGTCGGGCAGGCGAGATATTTGCCGCAGCGCGACGGGCTGATCGAAGGCTTGTGCGCCTTGCGAAGCGCTTCGGGAAGATGCCAGCGCCATTGGGTTTGACGGTTCGGCTGACGCGTGCGCCGGACAGGCATGGAAAACAATTTTTCGACCCGCGCAGGGAGTTCGTCTGAGGTCGTTCGCAGAAGCAAACGCGATGGCAGTAAGGGCGAACCCTCGGCGTCGAATCGACTGTAACTCCACTGCAAATTTCCTGCCGATTGACGCGCCTCCAGGCAGCTGGCGAGATAGGCGTCGCGTGCCAGCCGCCGGGCGTTGTCTTGCAAACCAAGCGCGGCGCGTTTCGAGTCGGGCAGAAACGGGTGCTCGTTGATCGAAGTCGGCAATTTTCCTTCGACACAACCGCCGATTGCGAGGCGTTCCGCATCGATCCAAGGCGCTTCCAGCCAGCCGGAAAGTTCCACTGAACCCTCGGGCGCTCCGGTGAAAATCCGCTCGGCTCGCAACGCCCGTGATAACGCTGGAACTCGACCCTCCGGCCATTCCCGATATAGCGGCGACGTGCTGATTTCTTCCCAAATTTCCAGCACGCGACCGGCAGCTTCCGAGCCCTCCTGCGTTTCGAGAATCTCGGAAAACGTCACACGTCGAGCAGCATCGAGCGTGGCCACCAAAGCCTTGGCGCGCGCATGGATTTCGGCCTCGCGCTCATTCGGTTTCTGCTCCAAAAAGGCACGCGCTTGCGACAGCGTTTCCACGAGGCCGGTCATGATCAAATGATCACACGCAGCGAGCAGCTGAGTCGGGCCCGCTCTTCCTCCGAGCCAGCGGTGGAAATGCGGCAGTTGGAGCAGATTCCGCAGCAGCCGCAGATCGCCGCCGGTTTGCCAGGTTTCCCATTTAAGTGCGATTCGACCCGCTTCTTCGGCGGCGAGCGTGCGGCCCTCGGGTTGGAAGGCGATGCCGCCGCGACGTTGAATCTCGGAAACGAAGTGCGCGCCAAGCGTTTCGTCGGCCAGTAACATTGCGTAATCGCCGGGCGTCGGCGTGGCAGCGAGGAAATCCACCGTCACGCTCGCTTCTTCAGCCGGTTCGCGGCAGACGGCGATCCGCGAAATTTCCAGCGGAGTTGCAGTCCATTCTGCGACGAGCGGACGTCCGGACGCGTCCCATTCGCCGGGCAGCGAACCGGGATTCCAGACAAGAATTTGCACGGCGACGCGCATTTTGCTGAGGCCGTCCAGATATTTTGCCGCTGCCTCGGCCAGATCGGGAATGCAGGCCACGATGACGCGGCGCAAGTTGTCGGCCGGCGTGGGCCGAAAAAGTGAGTCGAGTCGCAGTGCATTCGGGTCGGATAAACCCGCCGCTGTCAATCGTTGCAGATACGCCGGTTGCAACGTTTGCCACGGCTCCCAACGGCCCGCGTCATCCTCGCAGACGGAGGCCACAAACGGATGCGCCGGGTGCCAGCCGCCCTCCGCCAGCAAATCGCCCAGATCGCAGAACAACCCCGCGACGCCCAACGCGCCCGACGCCGTTTCGAGAACGCGCGAATCGGGCAGGAGCGCCTCCCATTCCTCCGGCGGCGCAGCGCGCAAAACGTTCACCCAGGCCGCCTCGCGCTCGGCTCGCGTCGCGATGTTCGCCGCCTTCGGCAACAACGCCTGCATCGGCTGGATAAAATCTGGCGACAACACTCCGCGCCCGGGAGTCAGCGCAGCGAGTTCCGCCCGAATCCGGCGCGCGGCTCCAGCGGTCGGCACCCAGATTTGCGTGTCGCCGAGATCAATGGGACTCGACTCAGTTTTCCCCTGAAGAATGACCTCCGCGACCTGCCGCGCCAGCCGGTGAGGGGACGTCAGGAAAATAATCTGTGAAGGCATGAATAAAACGTGTTCCAGGAATTTCGCACCGCCCCCTACAACGGCCACGCCTTCTTCAATTGCAAAACAGGAATATCCTCAAAATGAGCATCCGGCGAAATCAGAGTCGCACCCGTTCGCAAGGCAGACATCGCGATGACGAGATCCGTCAGCGGCGGACTTTTTCCCTCGCGCTGCAAGCGCCAGGCCATCGATGAGACATTGCGCCAAAGCCTCGCGTCGGTCGGCACTTCTGGAATGATGTCGAAAAAAGCCTCCATCCCGAGGTAAACCGCTTCATTTTTAATCCCTCGCAAGACCTCCGCCCGGACGACGCCGCAGTTATAGAGCCGCCCTTCCTGGAGGGTCTCCAAAAGTTGCTCGCGCGGGTCGATCCGATTGCGCAGCCAGTCAATGTAAACCGCCGAATCGATCAGGAAATTCATTTGCCCGCGCGGTAACTCACAGGCTGTCGACGAAGCTCAAGAATATCGTAATCCTCATCCACAGCTTCCTTTAGAAAATCCGCAGACCAGGGATTTTTCCGAATGTCTTCGAGCGTCGCCATACGCAGAGCCTCGGTGAGGGCGTAATCCACGGCTTCCTTACGAGTCTTCAAGCCGGTGAGGGACATCACCCGCTTTAATTTGTCCTCGTCCAATTCAATGGTCGTCTTCATTTCGTTCATGACCCATATTTACAGCCATATTTATTGTTCGTCCACTTTATTTTGCTTTTTAGCACCATCGCATTCCTGCTTTTCCTTTCCTGATTTTCTGATTTCCTGATGGCTCTCTATGGAAGAACTTAGCGAACTGCTCACGATCCGCCGCGAAAAACTCGCCAAACTCCGCGATCTCGGCGTGGACCCGTTCGGGGCGCGTTTTGAGACGAGTCACAGTGTTATCGAAGCGCAGCGGGATTTCGTGGGAAAAACACCGGAGCAGGAAGGCTTGCAAGTGCGCTTGGCGGGTCGGATCACGGCGCATCGCGACATGGGGAAGAGCCACTTTCTCGATCTATCTTCGGGCGGCGAGCGGATCCAGCTTTACGTCAGCACGAAGGAGCTTGGGCCCGAGCAAACGGCGATTTTCCAGTTGCTCGATCTGGGGGATTTCATCGGAGTTACAGGCTATTGTTTCGTGACGCGGACCGGGGAAAAAAGCGTGCATGTCCAGACGCTCACCGTGCTCTCGAAGTCGTTGCGTCCGCTGCCGGAGAAATGGCACGGAGTTACAGACGTCGAGACGAAATATCGTCAGCGGTATCTCGATTTGATTGCAAACGCGGAGTCGCGCGAGGTGTTTTTGAAACGCATCAAAATCGTCTCGGGCACCCGGAGTTTCTTGCAGGAACGCGGCTTTCTCGAAGTGGAAACGCCGATGATGCAGTCGATTGCAGGCGGGGCGGCGGCGCAGCCATTTAAGACGCATCACAATGCGATGGGAGTCGACTTGTTTTTGCGAATCGCGCCAGAGTTGTATCTAAAGCGGCTGCTGGTTGGCGGGTTCGACAAGGTATTCGAGCTGAATCGAAATTTCCGCAACGAGGGCGTTTCGCGCCGACACAATCCTGAGTTCACGATGCTGGAAGCCTATTGGGCGTATGCGGATTTTGAAGTGATGGCGGACTTGATGGAGTCGCTGATTTGCCATTTGGCGGAAACGGTTTGTGGGACGCTCATCATCGAGCACAAGAACGCCGATGGCGAGGTGACGAAGACGATCGACCTGACGCGGCCGTGGAAGCGCGCGCGTTATCATGATCTGATTTCGGAAATTGATCCGAGTTGGATTGGACTCAGTGCTGATGCGAAACGGACGCGTGCGCATGAACTTGGATTCGAAGTTAGTCCGGCGATGGAGGACTTCGAGATGACGCAGCAATTTTTCGAGAAATTGATCGAGGAGAAATCGATGAACCCGCTGTTTGTCACGCATGTACCAAGCCAACTCGTCCCGTTGGCGAAGCAGAATCTGGACGATCCAAAAGTCGTCGACGTTTTCGAATTAGTCATCAATGGCCAGGAAATTGCGCCGGGTTACAGCGAACTGAACGACCCGATTGTGCAACGCGCCCGACTTGAAGAACAGGCCGGCGAAGAAATCCAGAGCATCGATGAGGAATTTCTCCTCGCACTTGAGCACGGGATGCCGCCAGCGGGCGGAATTGGCCTCGGCATCGACCGGCTCGCAATGATGTTGACTGGAGCGGAATCGATCCGCGACGTCATCCTTTTCCCGCACCTCAAGCCGCGCAGCTAGGAAACTCATCGGAGTTAGATGTTATTCACCTCCTACGCGTTTCTCTTCTTTTTTCTGCCGCTGATCATCCTGATCTCGCGGCTTTTCCGCGGGCAGGCAAGAAATCTCTGTCTGGTCGTGCTCAGTTTCGCCTTTTACGGCTGGTGGCGGCTCGATTTCATGCTGCTCTTCGTGGCGTCGAGCGTATTCAACTACTACGCGGGCTGCTGGATTACGCGATCGGAAGGAAAGCGCCGATTTACGCTTCTCGCCGCTGCCGTGACCCTCAATCTGGCGGTTCTAGCTTATTTTAAATACGCCAATTTCGGCGTCGCCAACTGGAATGCGCTAATGACTGCGCTCCATTGGAAACCGATGCCGTGGACCGCAATGGTGTTGCCAGTTGGAATCTCATTTTACACGTTTCAAGCGATTTCCTACCTCGTCGATGTGCATCGCAAAACGGTGGAACCGGCGCATCGCTGGACCGACTTCGCGTGTTATCTCGCGCTCTTTACGCACGTCGCCGGGCCGATCGTTCGTTACGTCAATATCATCCACGAACTGAAGTCGCCCGTGCTCGGGGTAGAGCTTCTGGAGCGCGGCGCGTTTCTCTTCATGATTGGCTTTTGCAAAAAAGTTTTCATCGCTAACAACGTCGCCATCGTCGCCGATGCCGTCTTCAACAACGGCACACTCGGAGCGGCGGCCGCCTGGATCGGATTAGCCTCTTACTCGCTTCAAATTTACTTCGATTTCTCCGGCTACTCCGACATGGCGATCGGCCTCGGCTACATGATCGGGTTCAAATTCCCAGTCAACTTCGACTCGCCTTACCAAGCGACGAGCATCACCAATTTCTGGCGGCGCTGGCACATCACGCTCTCGAATTGGCTGCGGGATTACCTCTATTTTCCGCTCGGCGGCAGTCGCCAAGGACTCACCAGAACGTGTGTGAACCTGGTCGTCGTCATGCTGCTCGGCGGCCTCTGGCACGGGGCCAACTGGACCTTCGTCATCTGGGGTGCGTATCACGGAATATGGCTGGCCATCGAGCGGCTCAATGGCGGGCGCTCATTGCTGCAAGACCGCGTTCCCGGCTGGCTGAATCGGGCGTTTGTCCTGCTCCTGATCCTCCTCAGTTGGATCCCGTTTCGTGAGTCGAGTTTCAGTGAACTCGCCGCGTTTCTGCGCAATCTCATCCCGCACGGACCCGGTCTCTCCGACGAACCCATCGCCGCATTGCACCAGCCATGGTTCTGGTTTTTCTTCGTCACGGGCTGGATGATCGCGCTCTTTGCTAAGAACTCGAATCAGTTCGCCGAACGCAAACGCCGCCCATGGCTCACCGTCGCGATCCTGCTGCTGTTTATCCTGGCGCTGCAAGAGTTGGCTTCACAGGAGTTAAATCCGTTTCTCTACTTCCAGTTCTAGCTATGTCGCATCGGGTCCAACGCATTTGTCTGGGGGTGTTTTTCGCGTTGATCGTCACGGTTAGCATCGGCGATGCGGTCCTTTCCTCACGCGGTCTCAAGCCGCCGGGTGAGGCCTCAGATCCAGCAATCGGCCGTCCTCCTCTTCGCTGGACGGATGTTTGGAAAGGCAACTGGACGCCCGCCTGCGAACTCTGGCTTAAAAATCGTTCGTGGCTCGTCCACGGCACCGCAGCGAAATATCGCGAATGGGCTTTCCAGTTTTTTCAGCGGACTCCCAGTTCTATCGTCGTCGGTAAACACGACTGGCTCTTCCTTTCGGCCACCGTTTCTTCTCGAACGCGGGACGACCTCCAGAATCACGCTAATGTCGCTTTCAATAGGATCGAGGAACTGCATCAACGCTATGAGGCGTTGCACGTGCGAATAGTCGTCTTGCTGATTCCAGATGCGGCAACGGTTTTCCCCGAAGAAGTTCCCAGTTGGGTTCGAAACGAATCTGACCGACTTGGGTTTTTACCTTCTTTCGCCGAAGCGCTGGAGAAAAAAGGCATCCCGACTTTCAACGCCACTCAAGTCATGCGGCGCGCGGCGGATCGCGGGGTCAAAGTATATTTCAAAGGCGATAATCACTGGACCTATCTCGGAGCCAAAGCCGCGGTCGAGGGGCTGGCGGATTTTCTCCGTCAGCGCGTGCCGGATCTCGTGCCTACTGACACGCCGTCACCCGTTTACGATGTTCGTTGGAAACCGGTTGCACAATGGCATGGGGCGTGGCGGCGGAAGTTTGGGTTTTGGGATTCGAGTCCCATGGTGATGCGTTTTTCGGACGCGCATGAAGCGGCCGATTTCGTGCGGACTCGAACGGAGAAACCCGAAGTCGCCTGGGTGGGAACAAGCTTCTCGGATTTCGGTTCGCCCGAGTTCTTTGCGAATGCGACAGGGATGGAAGTCAAACGGTTAACCCGCGCAGCGAGGGGATCGTTTTTTAGTTTAGGTGCGGGGCTGAAGTTTTTTGAAAGCAATCCCGATGCTCGTACCCCGTTAGTGGTTTTAGAAATTCCTGAATACCACATCACCAGCGAAGACGATGACGGCTTCACCCGCATGAATTTGGGAAGCCCCCCTTTGCCGGGAACTTTGCAGCCGGTCACCTACAAATTTGCTAATCTTATTGGCGTTTCCAAGATAAGTTCTGATAACGGTCTAACTGTTTTGAAGGCGACCGCCCGCATCGCTTCGCTGCAGTTAAAGCTCGACGCTCCGGTGCAGGATCTAACCTTTGCGATGTCCGTTTCTAAAACTGGAGAAACAGTAATGTGGCGTGCCAAGGAAGTGGTGAGATCTCGTCAACCTGCCTACGACGGCACGGGCGTATTAGATTACCGCGCTATGCGGAACAATCCGTCGAAGACGTGGGAGATCACATGGTTTAATCTGGCACCCGGTCAAACGCTGGAGATTGGCAGCGTCCGCACATCGCCGCAACCACGGAACTAAATAGCCGTCGGCGGCAGAATGCGAGGGAAAATTGGGACCGGAGTTCCAAGGATATGGCCGTCGGGGAGTTGTCCCCAAGTCGCCTCAGCGAGAGTCATCGGCCCATCCCAGTTGAGTTGCAGGAATATGGCCGCCGCCGCTTTTGGAAGAACCGGAGAAATGAGAATCGCGATGATGCGGAGGGACTCGGCTAGGTAGTAAAGAACAGCATCTAACTGTTCTGCTTCAGCCGGATCTTTAGCTAGCTTCCAAGGAGCTGTTTCTTCAATTCGTTGATTGCTATTACGCGCCAGTCTTAGAGGCCATTCTAACTCGAGGTCCATAGCAAAACTGCTTAAGTGTTCCTCGTTTCGCGTCTCAATAGTCAAACCTTGAGAGGAAAGGTCCTCTGTAGGACGCTTAACTTTCCCTTCACGATACTTAGCAGCCATGTTCAGCGTGCGATTGAGCAAGTTACCCAACGTGTTAGCTAGATCGGAGTTGTAACACTGAATCAATCGTTCCTCGGAGAAATCCGAGTCGCGTCCGGTCGCAATGTCGCTCATGAGATAGTAGCGCAACGCTTCGGCTCCATACTTATCGGCGAGTGCATCGGGATCGACGCTGTTGCCGAGGCTCTTGCTCATCTTGGCGCCTGCGATATTCCACCAACCGTGGACTAACAAGGTCGGCATCTCGTCGTCCGCGAAACCGAGCGCTTTCAACATGATCGGCCAATAGACGCCGTGCGCTGGGATGAGAATGTCTTTCCCAATGACGTGCAGAGCGGGCCACAAATTTTTGAATTGAGTTAGATCGGATTCTGCCGCCGAGTCGTAGCCAGGCGCGAAGCTGATGTAATTCACCAGCGCATCGAACCACACATAGGTGACAAATTCCGGGTCGAACGGAAACTCGATGCCCCACGAAAGTCGCGCTTTGGGACGCGATATGCAGAGGTCACCTTCGAGTTTTTCGACCGCATTACGGAGTTCGGAAACGCGGAAATCGGGGATGACTTTTAGCTTTCTCGATTCGAGAACGTTGAGCAGCCAGTCTTTGTGATCGGCTAATCGGAAGTAATAATTTTCCTCTTCGCGGAATTCGACCTGACCCCACTCGGGTCCAAATTCGCCATCTTCGCCGCGTTCTTTATCAGTAAGAAATTGCTCCTGACGAACGCTATAATGTCCGCCGCGTTTGTCTTTGTAGATGTGACCCTCGGCGTTGAGTCGAGTGAGAATCTGCTGCACGCAAAGTTTGTGTTTCGGATCGGTCGTCGCTGCCCAGGCATCGTATTGCACGTCCAGTTTCTCCCAAAGCGCGACGAATTTGGCAGTAACGCCATCAACGAATTCCTGCGGCGCGACGCCTTGTTTCTCCGCCGATTGCTGGACTTTTTGCCCATGCTGATCGACGCCGGTCAGGAAAAAAACTTCGAGCCCAGCCATCCGCTGATAACGCGCAATGACATCGGCGAGCACCTTTTCGTAGGCGTGGCCGATGTGCGGCGCGCCGTTGGTGTAGTCGATGGCGGTGGTGATAAAGAACGGTTTTTGCATGCGAGTTGGATACTATTCACGAGCGATTTTTCCGCCCCAAGACAAAATTTTCGCCTTCGCTCCAGCGGCTTCGGCCTCGGGAATTTGCCCGTTGCGAACGTAAAACATCGACAGGCTCGACCAGCCGAGAAGGTCGTTCGGCTTGAGCGCGGTTGCTTTCAATCCAGCTTCGATGGCCTCGGGAAAACGACCGAGTTTCATCAGAGTCATGCCAAGCGCGTGCCAGCCGTCGAAGAAATCCGGATCGATCTCCACGCAACGCCGATATTTCTCCGCGGCAGCGTCGAGTTCGCCGAGCGCGATGTCGCCACTCGCGTCGTCGAAGATGTCTTCCAGGTTTTCCATCGGAGTTAGAACGCTATCAATCGCAGAGCGGCGACGATAGAGAAAATCAGCACGCAAATTTCAAAAATCCGCTGCGAAATTCGATGAATAATCCAGCGTCCGCCGAAAACGCCAATCGCGACGAATGGAATCAAACTCGCATTGAAAACCAGCGTCGTTGGCGTGATCAAACCTTGCGCCGCACTGAACGGCACTTTCACCAGATTGATGATTAAAAAGAGAAACGCCGACGTCGCGATGAACTGCATTTTCGGCAAATCCACCGCCGTCATGTAAAGCGCGGCAACGGGTCCGGCAGCGTTCGCGAGCATCGTCGTGACGCCGGTTGTGATGCCCATTGTAGCGGCAAACGGCCAGCGATGCAGCGCGGGTAAATCCATGTCGCGATAACGCATTTTCAAGCCTTGCAGCAGCGCCATCACGAGAATGATCCAGCCGATGATCAGCCGATAATTTCCCTCTGGGATCGCCTGCATCGCAAAGTAGCCGAGCACCACTCCGATCACCGTCGCCGGGAGCAAACGCCAGACGTGACGCCACTGCGCATGCAGCCGAAACGCTCCGCACGCCAGGAAATCCGCCGCGATCAACATCGGCAAAATAACCCCGGTCGATTCGCGTGGCGGAAAGACCTGCGCCATCAATAAAATTGCCGCCAGACTGATCCCTGAGATGCCACTTTTCGAGAGCCCGATGCAGAGCGCTGCGATGGCCGAAAAAATGAGCTGAGTTCCAGTGAAATGGGGCAAAATAAATCGGGACGTTTGCGAAAGTGACTCGACGCCATCGCCTGCTCAACGTAGGAAATCAACCCTTATGAAAATTGTCTGCGCCTATTCCGGCGGTCTCGATACCTCCGTCCTCCTCACCTGGCTTCGCGAAAAATACAGCGCGGAAATCATCGCTTTTTGTGCCGACATTGGCCAGGAAGAAGAGCTGGACGGCCTCGAAGCCAAGGCTCTCAATACTGGCGCGTCGAAATGTTACATCGACAATTTGCAGGCCGAGTTTGCCAGCGATTTCATTTTCCCGATGGTGCAGGGCGGGGCGCTTTACGAGAACCAATACTATCTCGGCACGAGCATCGCGCGTCCGCTGATTGCCAAGCGAATGGTTGAAATCTGCCGCGCGGAAAACGCCCAGGCCGTGGCTCATGGCGCGACAGGAAAGGGGAATGATCAGGTGCGTTTTGAGCTGACTGCGGCTGCACTCGCGCCGGACATCGAAGTCATCGCGCCCTGGCGGCAGGAACGTTTTCGCGAGGAATTTCCTGGTCGCGCGGAGATGATCGCTTATGCGGAAAAGCATCAAATCCCCATCACGGCGAGCGCGAAAAAATCGTACTCGATGGATCGCAACCTCCTCCACATTTCCTTCGAGAGCGGCATTCTGGAAGACCCGTGGTTTGATGCGAGTTCCAGTGAAATGCGCGACATGTATAAACTCTCCGTCGCTCCCGAAGACGCTCCAGATAAACCAGAAATCGTCGAGCTGGTTTTCATGGCTGGCAACTGTGTCGCGCTCGGCGGCGATGGCATCGAGGTCATTCTCCAATCGCTCAATTACTCCGACACAATCACGCCCGACGGCGACGGCCATATCGTTCTAACTCCGCTCTGGATTATGCGCGTGCTGAACAAACTCGGCGGCCGCAATGGCGTCGGTCGAGTCGATCTCGTGGAAAACCGGTTCGTCGGCATGAAGAGCCGCGGCGTTTACGAGACTCCCGGCGGCAGCATTCTCTACGCAGCGCATCGCCAGGTGGAAACGCTCACGATGGACCGCGAAGTCATGCGTATTCGCGACGGACTCCAGCCGAAATATGCCGAGCTGATTTACAATGGATTCTGGTATGCGCCGGAGCGCGAATTGATTCAGGCGCTGATCACCGAGAGCCAGAAAAACGTCACCGGCACCGCGCGGCTGAAGCTTTACAAAGGCAACATCATCACCGCCGGACGCAAGTCGCCGGTCAGCCTTTACAATCCGCACATCGCCACGATGGAAGCCGACCCGACGCAGGCTTACAACCAGAGCGACGCGACGGGTTTCATCCGGCTGAATGCGCTGCGCTTGAAGGTTGCCGCGCAGGTTCACGGTTCCATCTAAGCGCGTCCGAAACGCCGCTCGCGCACGATGGATTCGTGCATGAGTGAGATCCGCATCGGCATTTCTGGGTGGACTTACACGCCTTGGCGCGGAGTGTTTTACCCGGAAGATTGGCCGCAAAAAAAGGAACTCGCCTACGCGTCGCGTCAGGTGAGTTTCATCGCGATGTGATGTTTACTTCGACAACGACAAGAAAGTTCGCGCGCCGACTCGTTTTGGGAGAATCGCCCGGACCGATGCCTGGGTGCCGCTAAATTACCATCGGAGTTAGATTGATATGTTCGCCTTCTTTTCCAACAAACTCGGCTGTCTCGGCTCGCTTGCCGTCTCGATTCTCGGCTCACTCTTGCTGATCTTCCTGATGCGAGGCTGCCACTAGGCGCGATCTTTTCCGCTGCGGAACGACGTGTGAAAGGCAGCGTCTGGCTTGCCTTGATCGTTCAGAAATTTCCCGAGCAACACACCCAGGATCCAGCGCTAGACGGAAAGCGCGAGAATCATCAATCCTTTACGGCGAGCGCGATATTCATCGGTCGTTTTCAGGATTCTTTTACGAGAATCGACTGCAACCCGGCTGTAAACTCGAAGGCTCTAGAATGCGCGCAGATATTGCCAGCCACGAAAAAGATAGCGGCTGATTTCATTGAAAATCTGGTAGGGATACGTCGTTACATAGCGGCGCAACGATGGGAGTTTGAGGGATTTCCCAATTTGGATCGAAGACTTAAATCCAGTCGCCGTCTGCGAAGCTGGAAACGGATAAATGTAGGCGGCAGTCAGCCCGAAACGCCATTCGCGATCCATCGCGTGGTCGATCGGGAGTCGCATCGGAATCAGGCCTTTCACCAGCGCCTCCGCTGCTTTGCGATCGACGATGTAGGCACCCGTGCCCTTCAACCGGGCGAATCCGATGCATAATCTGTAGTCGCCAATGAGCTTTCTAATAACGGCTGGCTTGCCGCCGGAAAGCCCGGTGAGGCGCAGGAGATTCCAATGTTTGGAGTGAGTCATGGCCGCGCTGATCGCCGCCTCAAAGTCGGGTTCCAGAGTGAGATCGTCCTCGCCAATGAGCGCGTGGGTGTCGTTGCTGGTAAGAAATTCCTCCATGGCTTTGATGTGACTTAGATAACACCCGACGTGCCCCAGACTGGTCGGTCTGCCATGGAACCAACGGTAGAGTCCTTCGGCATATTCTGGGATCGGCAGTTGCAGCGCGTGGCCATTGATGCCGGAGACGCGATGAATTTCAAACTGCGTTCCCTGAAATGCGTGGCTTACGGATTTCCAACGTTCCGGGGCGGAGTCGAGATTGATCAGGTAGGCACGCAAGGAATTTATCCGAATCCGGTTTAGACGATTTCTACAGGGCACGGCGGCAATGCATTGAGAAAAGCTTTGCCGTATTGCTTCGTGAGAATGCGGTTATCCAGCACCACGATGATCCCGCGATCCTGTTGCGTGCGAATGAGACGACCGACGCCCTGACGAAATTTCAGGATCGCCTCGGGCAGCGAAAACTCCGAAAACGGATCGCCACCCTGACTTTCGATATGTTCCAGCCGCGCCTCGATCAGCGGATGATCCGGCACGGCAAAAGGCAGCCGCGTGATAATCACGTTCGATAGCGCCTCGCCCGGCACATCGACGCCTTGCCAGAAGCTGTCCGTCCCGAAAAGCACCGCATTTCCAGTCGATTTAAACTCCTCCACCAGCCGGTGGCGCGGCATCCCTTTGCCTTGCACGAGGAAGTTCCACTTCGATCTCGCGAAATAACTTTCCATCTTCTCCGCGAGCGATTGCAGCGTCTTGTAGCTGGTGAAAAGGACGAACGCCCGGCCATTGCTCTCTTCCAGGAAATGCGCGATCCACTTTTGCAGCGCGTTTTCGTAGTCGGCATCGCGCGGGTCGGACATCTTCTTCACCACGAAGACCTTCATCTGCTTCTGAAAATCGAACGGACTTCCAATCATCTCACCGCGAACCTCGTCAGCTCCCATGCGAGTTCGAAAGTATTCTAAATCGCCGCGTCCCGTCGCCAGCGTCGCGCTCGTCAAAATGCACGAATTGTTCTCCCGAAAAAACATCTGCCGCAGATGCGCCGAAAGATCGATCGGCGCGGCGTTGAGCGACATCGACGTCCCCGCTTTGCCCGTCTTTTCCACCCAATACACGCTCTGCTCCGCTTGTTGATTGAGGAAATCCGCAATCCCCAGCCGCGCATCGCGCACCCGGCGGCCCATGTCTTGCAACTCCGCCTTCGTCATTTCGTCATCGACGCGCTTCAGGCAATTCACCACCGCATTTTGCAACTCCGCCAGCGTGCTCGTGATCGTATCCGCGACCAGCTCCGGCCGACGCACGCGATACTCCCGACCCTTCTTGAAGTCACACGCCTCCTCCACCGACTCAAAAAACGCATCCACCTGCTCGAAGGCCCGCGCCGACTGCTTCACCCCTTCACCATCGCCCAGCACCGTAAACAGCCCCTTCCGCGTCTTCGCATTATACAACCGCTGGATCGCGTGCTTCAGCCCGTATTGAGAAACCCCGAGCCCGATATGTTTCGCCGCGACGGCTTCGACCGTGTGCGCCTCGTCCAAAATCAGAAAATCATTCGCAAACAGATACCCACTCTCCTTGTCCTCCATCTCCGCCGGCGACCCCATCAGCATAAAGAGCAGCGTATGATTCATCACCACCACATCCGCCGAGAGAAACCGCTTCCGCGCCTGCTGATAAAAACATTTCCCGTCCGCCCCACACGATTTCGGCGTGCAAATGTGCTGCTCGCTGCACACATGACTCCACACAGTCGAATCTGGCTCGACTGAAAAATCCGACAGCGTCCCGTCCTTCGTCGTCTGGCTCCAGGTCCAGATCCGCTTCAGTTCCTCCTGCTCTGGCGACGTAAACAGCTCGCCACTTTGCGACAGTGCGCGCTCCAATCGACGCGGACAAAAGTAATTGTGACGCCCCTTCAGCAGAACCGCCTCAAACTCGTCTGGTAAAATTTTGTGCACCAGCGGGATGTCCTTGTAAATCAGCTGCTCCTGCAAATTGATCGTGTGCGTCGAGATCACCGCCTTCTTCTTCGCCTCCTGCGCATACAGCACCGCCGGAATGAGATACGCCAGCGACTTCCCCACACCCGTCCCCGCCTCCACAATCAAATGCTCCTGAGCCTCCAGCGCCCCCGCCACCAGCGCCGCCATCTGCTGCTGCTCGCGGCGATGTTCGAAATTCTTCGCCTTCGCCAACAACCCTGTCGGAGAAAACATCTCACCGACCCGCTCACCAAGGTCGCCAGGGATATCTTCACGGAGCGCAATCATTTTTCGGACCGCCTCCATCGGCGAGAACGGGAGCGTCGTCAATCATTCCCGAGTCCGTTGGAACTCCGCTCAGTTTTCGGTCTGGAGAAACCACCGGGCGGGCAAGCCGCGGATGGACGCGGATGAAACGCGGATAAAAAAGAGTTCTCCTCGTTCCCAAGTTGCACTTGGGAATGCGCCTGTTCCGGCAGTTGCACTGCCTTGGGGTCGGCTCATCCCCAGTTTTCTACCGAGCGACTTGGGAAGCGCAGCTTCGGAAACACTGGCGTTCCCAAGTGCAACTTGGGAATGCGCTTGTCCCGGCAGTTGCACTGCTTCGGGTGCGTTCCACAGCCTACGCGGCGACGAAGTGTCGCACGTTCAACTCCGTCCCGGAGCGTGCTTCCGATTCTGCTTTTGCAAGAAGCTCCGTCGTTGCGGTTTCATCGACATATTCTTCACCGCAGTTATCGCAAACGTCAGCCGGCACCTCTTTTACGACGAGGGTCAGGCGACCGCGTTCCAGCGTGACGGTCGCCGTTCCGGGCGAGGTTTCACCTTTTCTACAAATGGGGCATTTCATGGTTTTCTGGTTTTGTAATCCGGTTCCCATCGGGTCGGATCGGGTTCATAGACAGTGATGATGACGGTGGATTCGGGAGCGTGTGCGGTAACGATATGCAACGGACGTTCTGCGACCCAACCTAGCATGAGTGCGCTGGGATAGGGAAAATCATCCGGATAATCTTCAATCACCTCGCCGGCAGTGAGGACGTGGCGCACGTCTTCCGTGTCGATCTGGCGTTGCGCCATGCGTTCGATGGCATGGACTCGGAAAACAAGTTTCTTACTCATACTTCGCTCGGCCAATAGATCGTTTTGATTCCCTCCAGTCCACTGACAGCGGTAAATGCAAAGTGCCATCGGCATCCGGTTCGAGGACCGCAGTAATCGTGCTCATCCCTGCTCCATACTAATTTTTTCAATGTTTGGCAATCCCTAGGGAACTGCTGATTTAATCGGGCGTTATTTTTGAATCAATGAATTTCCATTTGTTTCCGGATTAGTTAGAAGTGTGGGATGGAAAACCAGTTG
>JAYVOE010000052.1:0-5202 GCA_043758065.1 Spartobacteria bacterium
GACGAATGGAAGGATCGCACGCTCGTTTTCAACGACTTGGAGACGGCGCTAACTGAGTTGGGTCAGAGGGAAATCACGAGCGTGCTGATCGAGGGGGGCGGTGAGTTGTTAGGATCGGCATTTGACCGGCAACTGGTGAGTCGCGTGGCTTTTTTCTACGCGCCGATCCTGGTCGGCGGTGACAAATCGGCGGTCGCGGGAAAGGGCGTTGATAGCAATGCGACTGCGCTCACTTTGGAGGATGTGCATTACGAAACAATCGGCCCCGATCTCTTCTGCACGGCGTTGGTGAAAAAGATTGAATGATTTTTTCTAACATCGCGTCGAACTCGGAGTAACCCAATTCAACCCATGAAAAAACTTCTCCCTCTACTAGCAGTTTTCACCGCCGCGCTGTGCTTTGCTAACGATGCGCAAGCCGGGCTCAATCTCGGTATCTCATTTGGCATCCCCATTCATAGCTACCGCAGCTACGACGATTGCGATTACGGTTACCGCCGCGCGCCGGTGGTGTATTACAATTCGCCAAGGTATTACCGTCCGCGTAGCCGGGTGGTCTACTACGATTCGCCAAGCTATTACAGTCCGCGCCGGAGTTATTATAGCAGCTACAGCAGCTATCGCGGTTGCCGTTAAGTCTCCTCAGGGCGGGCTTGGCGCTGCTTGCAAGCGATGGGATTCCAGTCCATTTTTGAAATGTGACTGAGAGTCCCATCATTCTTTTTGACGGTGTCTGCAACCTCTGCGACGGCTTCGTGCAATTCGTCATTCGTCATGATGGAAAACGGCAGTTTCGCTTCGCCTCTTTGCAATCGGAAACAGGTCAGGAAATCCTCGCTTCGCACCGCCTTCCGGCAGACCAGCTTTCCACTATCGTGCTGAGCTGCGGCGACGAGTTTTTTACAAAGAGCGACGCCGCGCTGAGAATCCTATCCAACTTGAATGGAATTTCGAGTCTGGCCGGAATTTTCTTAATTCTGCCGCGTTTTGTTCGTGATGTGTTTTACGATCTCGTGGCTAGGAACCGCTATCGGCTTTTTGGACGGAAAGATGTTTGCATGATCCCGACGCCAGAACTCCGCGAACGTTTTCTCTAACATCCAATTGGAAAACGCACCCGTCCGTTCACCTGAGTCCGTTCTAACTCGGATCAATTTCATCGCTCGCCTAACCATTGCTTTGGTCTGGATCTATCACGGTCTCGTGCCGAAAATTATCTACCGCGATTGGAGCGAGATGACGCTCTTGCGACAGGCGGGCGTGGACATTCAATTTGTGCCCGCACTTCTGCAAACCCTCGGCCTGGCGGAGATATTCTTCGGCGTGTTAGTACTAGCACAATGGCGCGGCCGCTGGCAGCTCTGGGCCACCATGGGAATTATGCTCGGCACCGTCCTCGGGATTGCGAGGCATTCACCGGCAGTTTTTCATTCGGATTTCAATCCAATCAGTCTGAATGGACTAATGCTGGCCATGGCGGCGATTGCGTTGATTTCGCAACCGCCACGAAATTCTGATCCGAGTTAGATCGTTATCGACTTAGCGGGTGCCTTTGCCCTTGCGGCGCTCGGAGGCGACTTGCAGCACGCGCTTCGTTTTGTCCGTGAGGCGGGTTTTCCGTTTGCGCAATTGACGCGCCAGTTTGTCTACGACTTTGTCGATTGCGGCGTAGAGATCGTTTTCCTTGTCCTCGGCATGAATGTCCGGCCCCGGGACAGCGAGATGGACTTTGACTCCATACGCCTTGGTGGCCGTTTCGTCGTGCATGAGCACTACATGGGCTCCAACGATTTCACCGGCGAGATGTTCCAGATGCTCGACCTTTTCGGCGACGTATCCGTGGATGGCTGCGGTGAGTTTTAGATGTCGGGGGCTGACGTGAATTTGCATATCCTTGAGTGTGGGACGGTTTGACGAGATAACAACTCAAAATCGCGCCGGAATCAGAGTGCACTGCAACTCGGTTGAAATCCGTTCCTTACTTTTTTCTGGGGAATCCATTGACCTCAAGAACGCTTTTGTTAGCATCGGGCCGTTAGTGTCTAAACAAACGAAACCCCAAATCTAAAAATCTATGTCAATTCTATCTAAATTATCCAAATCAACCCTTCGTATTGCACTCGTGCTTTCCGTGTTCACCGGCCTCGTCGCCACTACGAATGCAGCAACTACAACGCTTCCTGCCAGCTTGCGCGGAACTTACGTTGTGAAAAACGCTGTAGTTTCCGTGGGCGGGTTCACCTTGCCGGTGACCATCAAGAAAGTGTCCATTCCCATCGGTTCCACCGGTCTGAAGGCACTCACACCTGCCAAGATCACTAGCATCCTCGCCGCTAATGGTGGCACTGGCGTGGTCGTTACGATCACGAGCAAAGCTCTAAAAAATGTTTCATTGAGTGCCACCGGCACATTTCCTACTAAGTTGGGCACAGCAGTTCTTCTGCCTGGCTCGACGGGCACTGGCGTCCTGAGCGCCAATGGCTTGAAGATCACTGTCAACGTTGTCGGCACACTAGCTGGGTTCCCAGTTAGCGGCACTCAGACTGTGACGCTGAAGAAGCAGTAATCGAAAAAAATATTTAGAAGCCAAGGGCTGGCGCTTTCCTGACGGGAGAGCCCAGCCCTTTGGCTTTTCTTGGGGCTACCAGCCGATGCCTTTGTGAGTGCGATGGATTGGTTTTCCCTCGATGAAATTCATCACGTTGTTCGCTGAGAAAAGCACCACGTTGAGGCCAAAAACCATCACGGCGGCAGCCAACATCCTCGATGGCCGATGTTCACGCAGTCGGTCGCGCATTAGAAAAATAAGCGCGACAAGATTTGTCGCGAGGAGGGGATAATACGCCTTCATCGCCAGAAACCAGACGAGCACGCGCCAGTTGTGCCGCTCGTTTTGATACATCGCGCCTTCCTTGATGAACGTCAGGTAAGTCATCGTCACCGTGCAGGCAAAAATCACCTGAATCCAATCGAACTCGAATGAAAAATCCTCCGCTTCGGCGGCATCGCTGGTGAGAGTGGACGTATTCATCCCGCTTTTTTGATGCAAGTTACATGCCCGTCTCGTCGATCGCCGTGTGCGGACGATAATTTTTCACAAACGCCCGCCGCAATTCATCGAAACTGCCCGCTTCCAGAGCAGCGCGAACGCGTTTCATCAGATTCAGGTAGTAATGCAGGTTGTGCAGGCTGACCAAGCGCAGCCCCAGAATCTCCTCGGCCTTGATCAGGTGGCGCAGATAGCCGCGCGCAAAATTGCGGCAGGCGTAACATTCGCATCCGAGTTCGATCGGATTCTTGTCCATGGCGAACTGCGCATTTTTCAGATTAATCGTGCCCTCGTCGGTAAACGCCGTGCCATTGCGAGCGATCCGCGTCGGCAATACGCAATCAAACATATCGATCCCCCGTGCAATCATCTCCACCATTTGAGGGGGCGTCCCGAGCCCCATCGCATACCGCGGCTTATTCGTCGGCAGATATGGCGTGCTGCATTCGACCGCAGCCATCATGCCGGATTCCGGTTCGCCCACACTCACGCCGCCAACGGAATAACCCGGAAAATCCATCTCCGCCAAGGCTTCCGCACTTCGCCGACGCAGCTCGGGATACGACGATCCCTGGACAATCCCGAAGACGCGTTGATGCGCCGGGGCGTGCTGTGCCGACCAGTCGCGGCAGCGTTTCGCCCAGCGGAGTGTCCGGTCGAGCGAGTTTGCAGCGTAATCGTACTCGCATGGAAAAGGCGGGCATTCGTCAAAACACATCGCGATATCCGAGCCGAGCGTTGCCTGGATTTGCATCGAAGTTTCCGGCCCGATAAAACACGGCGCGCCATCAAGATGACTCTGAAACGCCACGCCTTCCTCCGTGATCTTGCGCAGTTTCGCCAGCGAGAACACTTGATACCCACCGCTGTCCGTCAGAATCGGTCCGTCCCAATTCATGAACTTATGCAGCCCGTCGAAGTGTTTGATCACCTCCATGCCGGGCCGAATGAAAAGATGATACGTGTTCCCTAAAATAATCTGCGCCTCCAGCGTGCGCAGCTCATCCGGCGAGACCGCTTTTACTGTCGCCTGCGTCCCGACCGGCATAAAAATCGGCGTCTCGATGGTGCCGTGCGCCGTGGTTAGACGCCCGCGCCGCGCCATTGATTTCGGGTCTGTGCCTAGGAGTTCAAACATTCGGCGCAAACCATAAAGGCCGCTCTGGGGACGGCAAACGGATTCTTTTCTTCCCGGCCTTGCATAGCACTGCAACTCCCTTCACTTTTCCCTGCCCGTGCCCAATTCCTCGATCATCAAAGAAACGCTGCTCCCGCTTTTTTTGCTCGCGGGCGAATCCGACACGCTGCGCGCGGATTCACTCGGTTTCTGGCGCGTTGGCGAAGAACGATTCTGGCTGCCGCGCTTCACTTTTCGGCGCACGCACATCAAGAAAAGCCGCATCAAGATCGGCCTCTTTGCCACCATTCATGGAGACGAACCCGCCGGACTTTACGCGTTGATCGATTTCCTCCACAAACTTTCCGACGACCCAATGCTGGGCCGCGATTACGACCTGCGGATTTATCCATTGTGCAATCCCGCCGGCTTCGTTGACGGCACGCGGCACTCGCGCAGCGGCGTCGATCTCAACCGCGAATTCTGGAAAAACTCATCCGAGCCAGAGGTGAATCTGCTCGAAAAAGAACTCCTCACGCAACGCTTCGACGGCCTCATCGCGCTGCATAGCGACGACACCAGCGAAGGCGTTTACGGATTCATCAAGGGCGCCACCCTCACCGAGCACCTGCTCAAACCGTCGCTCGCCGCCGCGGCCCATTTATTGCCGACGAATTCCGCGAACCAGATCGACGGATTTCACGCCATGGAAGGCATCATCCGCAGCGGCTATCCCGGCATCCTCGCCGCGCCGCCTGATATGACTCCAACTCCGTTCGAAATTATTCTGGAAACGCCCGCGCTCGCCCCAATGGAACTGCAGCGCGAAGTCTTCGTCCTGGCCCTCAGCGCCATCCTCGGCGAATACCGCAAAATGATCTCCTACGGCGGCGATCTTTAAAAAACCCACCCACAGCCGAGACATTTCCAAAAATCCTCCTAGGGAACTGCTGATTTAATCGGGCGTTATTTTTGAATCAATGAATTTCCATTTGTTTCCGGATTAGTTAGAAGTGTGGGATGGAAAACCAGTTGA
>JAYVOE010000053.1:0-33619 GCA_043758065.1 Spartobacteria bacterium
TCTCTACGTCTCTCACAACCACCCGACCGTTCGTCCCGGGGGAGCTGAGACCTACGCCCTCGAACTCTACGAGGCTATGAAAAGCTCTGAGACATTTGAGCCTTACTTCCTTGCGAAAACCGGCCCCCCGATTTCGAATGTTAGTCGACCACACGAAGGAACGCTTCTCAGCCGTGTTAATGCGGATCCCAACCAATATTTTTTCCATACGGACGGCGGCGATTACGATTGGTTCTATGGCACTCCTCGCGGAAAGGATGTGCACGTTAAGTTTTTCAATGAGTTTCTCTCAGCTATTCGGCCGGACGTAGTTCACTTTCAACACACGCTTTTTCTGGGATACGACGTTCTGCAACAGACCCGTCGAAGCCTGCCGGGGGTTCCAATCATCTACACGCTGCACGAATATCTCCCCATTTGCCATCGCAACGGTCAAATGGTGCGGACGATGGATGAAGAACGCTGCATGGAGTCATCGCCGCGGCGTTGCCATGAATGTTTCCCGAATTTTTCGCAGCAGCAATTCTTCATGCGCAAAAAGTTCGTCGAGTCTCACTTTAGTCTCGTCGATCTGTTCCTGGCGCCGAGCCACTTTTTGCGCGAACGCTACCTCGATTGGGGCATCGCACCCGAAAGAATCGAGTTTGAAGACTATGGGCGAACTCCGATCATTAGTCGTCCTGCAAAGGAAGTTCTTAGGCCGCATAATCGACTCGGATTTTTCGGTCAACTTAGTCATTTCAAAGGAGTCAATGTCCTACTCAAAGCGATGCAGATTCTGATTCAAGAGAATAGCAAAAACAGATCGCAGTCCCATCGTAATCTGGAAGTGGACGCGCAGCTTTGGGTGCATGGCGCCAACCTTGAATTGCAACCCGGCACATTCCAAAACGAATTTCGCTCATTGTTAGAAGCGACTAAGCAGAATGTCACTTTCGCCGGCCGTTATGCGCCACAGGATATGGGTGCCTTAATGGAAAACGTTGATTGGGTAGTGATCCCGTCGATTTGGTGGGAGAATGCTCCGCTGGTGATTCAGGAAGCCTTTATGCATGGCAAGCCCGTCATCTGTAGTAACATTGGCGGGATGGCGGAGAAAGTGACGCACATGAAAAATGGCCTTCACTTTCACGCAGACGATCCGTTGCAACTCGCGCAGACCATTCGGCAGGCCGTGACTACAACCGGCCTGTGGGAAGAGCTTAAAACCGGAATACCCGATACTTACCTAATCGCTGACTCGGTCACCAAGCTCACCGGGATTTACGACAGATTGATTGAAGCGAAAGACAGAGCGCATGCGTGATTTCAACTCCTTGTTAGCCTGTCGCTTGAGCTCTCATGTGCTCGCATTCGCGTGTCCCACAAAAAGCACGACCATTCGCGTCAATGATTCACCTGAGTTCGTTCCAACTCGAATCTTTTCTCCTCAAGAATCCGGGCTCTCAATCCTTATAGCTCGATCGGAATCTTTCGAGCATGACTTGCTTTCAACAATCAGTCTGGCCACGGATTCCGCCACGCATCAACTAAGTGGCGAGGACTTATGTGACCTAAAGACTTTCTTGCGTGAAACGTGTTCGCCACTGGCTGCTAAAATACGACAGGATATTGTCGGGTTTTTCGCGTCGCTCCTGGAAGAAGGCTGCCCTGATAGCTTCGGACTTAGCGCTAGTTTAGTTGAGATTAATGAATCTCTTCGCGAACGACTTCCCATTGCCCGCGTCAGTGAACAATTACCTCAATCCCTGCATGTAGACTCGCTTTTTCGAGTGACTGACACCGCTTTCTACATGCGTGGATGGTTTCGCGACGAGCATTCGGCTGTCACTCAACTCACGGCTGTTAGTCCAGAAGGCGCCCGTGTTGAAATCCTTGCAGATTCCTTCCGTTATCATCGAACCGACGTGCACACTTTTTATCGGAGACCTGCCGCTCAAACTGCGAATGATAAGTTTGGCTTCATTCGTTACTTTGAGATCCCAACGCCAAGCCTTGCGCCGGACGGTTGGGTTGTCGAAATGCGGAGCGCCTCGGGATTCGCCTGTGAAGCGGCCGTACCACCTGTCGATGCTGGCGAAGTTCGTGATTCGATTCTTAGCGACATTAGTCTCAAGCCACCCGGACGGGACTCAGAAATTTTGCGCCAAGTCCATCTAGCTATTTCTCGACTTCAAGAAGATCGTCACAAATCCGTGCGCGCAAAAGAAGTGGTGCAATACGGTGCGCCACCGGTCGATCCTCCCGTGAGCATCATTGTTCCTCTCTACGGGCGGGTGGATTTTTTGGAACAACAGCTAGCCCAATTTGTGCGAGATCCAGAGTTCGCGGCTGTCGATTTGATCTATGTTTTAGATTCCCCCGAACTAGCGGAACACGTAAACAACTTGGCGGCTCGACTAACTGAACTTTACGGAATCTCATTCCGAATCGCGTCGCTCAATTGCAATGGCGGATTTTCTGCAGCTAACAACATTGGAGCTTCACTCGCTCGCAGTGATGTGCTGCTACTCTTAAACTCGGATGTTCTTCCGAGCGAACCGGGTTGGCTTGGCAATCTACTAAGATACCATAAAGCAAACCCCAAACTCGGAGCGTTGGGGGTGAAACTTCTCTTTGAAGACGGATCACTCCAACATGCGGGAATGTATTTTTCTCGGATGTTAGACGGCTCGGGCTGGGAAAATATGCACTATTTTAAAGGTCTCGACGGATCTCTCTCAGCTGCTAATGAAATCCGCACTGTGCCCGCAGTTACGGCGGCCTGCCTTATGATTGATCGTGCGCTCTACGAAGGTGTTGGCGGTTTGCGCGGTGCCTATGTCCAGGGTGATTACGAAGATTCGGACCTATGCCTCCGCCTAGCAGCGCAAGGCCGCGAGAGCTGTTACTTCCCGGGAGTAACCCTGTATCACCTTGAAGGCCAATCCTACCCGGCGCCGCTACGTGCGCTTACCTCGCGTTACAACCGTTGGCTGCATAGCCAGATATGGGAACAGCAAATGACGGATGCGATGACTCGCTATGGCACTTACTGAGGTCCTCGAAATAATTTCACTCGAGTTAGACTCGAATCTCCTGCTTGGCTTCTCGATCGATCGGCCAGAAAGGGATAGAAAGAACGAGTCGTATACAATAAGTTTCGGAGGTTGGGTGGTCGGCCGAAACTCTCGCGCCGTTCGGATTGAAGTGCTTTCCGAGCTAGCGCAGATTCGGATGGAACCCGCATGGGAAAGTTGGTCTCTGCAAAACATCCCCGTCATGGTCGATCGACCTGATTTAACAGCGATCTACCCCCATTTACAGTCAGCGGCAAACTGTGGATTTTGGACAACGATCGGTGTGATTGGTTTGCCACCACGTTTCGAATTGGCATTGGAAGCGATTCTGGAAGATGGCACGAGGGTTCCGATCGGATCGATTCGGGGGCAACACCTGCCGATCCGGACTCCTTTCAACGTGTCTACTCAACCACTCCTGGTTACAAGTTTGGGCCGCACTGGAACAACCTGGTTAATGCACCTTTTGTCATATCACAAAGCTGTGACCACTTACAAAGCCTACCCCTACGAAGTCAAAATGGCGAGTTATTGGCTGCAAGTGTTAAGGGTGTTATCCCAGCCGGCCGATTACGAAAGATCGACCGGCTACTCCGATTTTACCGATTCACTCTCATGGGTCGGCCATAATCCATTTTTTGCCCCCCCGCTCACGGACTCACTGGCACTCCGTAACTGGTTCGGAAGCGATCAAGTAGCAACACTAGCTTCTTTCTGCCAGCAGAATATCGATTCGTTTTACTCCCAACTGGGGGATAAAAACAGTTCGGGAGAACCGCGATATTTCGCAGAGAAATCCAATCCCGATTTTGTGCCTTGGTTAATGGCTGAGTTATATCCCCAAGGGAAAGAAATTATCCTCGTGCGGGACTTTCGAGACATGGCTTGCTCGATCCTCTCCTTCAATGCGAAACGGAATTCAACCGGGTTCCGCCGAGACGAGACTGAAACTACCGCCAACTACATTCATAAGTTAAGGATTTACGCTCTCCATCTTTTAACAAGCTGGAAGGCGCGCAAGGCGAGTTCCTTATTAGTCCGGTATGAGGACCTCATCTGCGAGCCTGAGAAAGCCCTCACAAGGATTCATGAATACCTCGGCGTAGAAAATTCTGATGCGAGTCAGACCCTAATCGACGCTACTGCCAGCTCCCTTGAATTTCGAAGCCACGTTACCAGCCGCAATCCGGCCCAATCTATTGGCCGCTGGATGAACGAGCTTGATGAAGAAATGAAATTGGCGTGCGCCGAGGCATTTAATGATTGTCTACAGGAATTCGGCTATGAAGTGGATGAATATTACCTAGGGGTGCATTCTGTTGTTGCGGCGAATGTTCCGACAGGGGCAGACGTCTTGATGGTCAGTAGAGGTGACAGCAGATTGCTCCAACTTGGAGCCCGCAAAACTCGTCATTTTCCTTCGGATGACTCCGGTGAATGGCTCGGGTATCATCCGTCAGAGGATTGGCTCAATAGCCATCTCGTTAAGCTGCAAGAGAAGGGCTCGGAATACTTAGTTATTCCTGAGGCAGCCTTTTGGTGGTTTGACTATTATGAAAAGTTTTTTTCCTCGTTGGAGGCTGACCACCAACGAATTGTTAGCACGGATTGTTGTGTAATTTTTAAGCTGCTGAATCACTCATGAAGCATTCGGTCGTTATCGCGGGCTCGTTGGCACAGCGTCCGCAGCACGGCGGCCATACATGGGTCTTTCTTCAATACCTCCTCGGTTTCCGTCAGTTAGGCTGGGACATTCATTTCATCGACTCGATAGAGCCTATGCTTTGCGTGGATGCCACCGGCGAGCGTTCCTTGCCAAAGGACTCGATTAACGTAACGCGATTTCTAAGTGTGATGGAACGCTTCGGACTTGGATCCAACTACACGTTGCAATGCGGAGATCACACGTGGGGCTTACCGAGACAACAGATGTTAGAACGAGTTCGGAGCGCCGATTTTTTTCTAAACGTCATGGGGTTCATTCGTGACGAAGCGATTCTTTCAGCCGCACAGCACCGTGTCTTCCTGGATATTGATCCGGGTTTCAGTCAAATGTGGCATGCGCTAGGTCTGAGCGATATTTTCCAGGGACACGATCAGTTTGTCACCATAGGTGAAAACATTGGATCATCGGGATGCAGCATACCCACCTGCGACATTTCTTGGATCACGAGTCCGCAACCTGTCGCCTTGAGTGAGTGGCCGAAACAAACAACCGACTCTCGAACGATGACAAGCATCGCCAGTTGGCGAGGGCCCTTTGGTCCGATTGAATATCAGGGCACAACCTACGGTCTTCGGGTGCATGAATTCCGCAAGTTTGCGGCCCTGCCGACTTTAACAGACACACGCTGTCAGCTAGCTCTCGACATTCATTCTGCCGAATCAGTTGATCTGGAAATGCTCCAGCGAAATAAATGGGAAATACTCGATCCGGTTGTCTGCGCTGGCGATCCGTGGCGATATCGCGACTTTGTCCGACAATCCGGTGCTGAATTAATGGTGGCTAAGAACATCTACGTTGCCACCCGAAGTGGATGGTTCAGCGATCGCAGCATCTGTTACTTGGCAAGTGGACGCCCCGTTCTTGCACAGCAAACAGGCTGGAGATTTCCATCGGGCGAAGGATTGCTAGGTTTTACGAATCTGAAGGAAGCGGTCGAAGGTTGCCGGGAGATATTTGCGGATTATGCCGTGCACGCCAAAGCAGCTCGGGATTTGGCTGTGGAATGTTTCGGCTCTAATGTGGTTCTAACACGGCTCCTAACAAAACTTGGCATATGAAGCGAATCATCGTTAGTGGTGCACTTGCTAACAAACTCCATAACGGAGGAGAGGCATGGGTTCGGTTGAGTTGGATACTGGGCTTCCAGAGGCTCGGGTTTGAGGTGTTCTTTATCGAACAGCTAAATCCCGAGAGCTGCGTAGATACCGCTGGAACTCCGGTCTGTTTTATCCAGAGCGAGAATCTTGCTTATTTCAAAAGGGTCACGAAATACTACGGATTGGAGCAATGTTCTGCTCTGGTTTGTGGCGAAGAAATCTACGGGAATAGTTTCCTGGAACTCACCCGCATCGCCGACTCTTCCGATTTACTGATCAATATCAGCGGTCATCTCACGTTGGATTTAAAGTATCGCGTCCGTCGCCGTGTCTTTATCGATATTGATCCGGGTTACACTCAATTCTGGGAGGCGGCGGGCCAATCACGCACCCAATTCCAAGGACACGATTCTTATTTTACAATAGGCACTAACATCGGCACGCCGGCCTGTTCCATTCCTTTCGCCGGAATTGTCTGGAGGGCAACGCGACAGCCCGTAGTCCTTGGCTTGTGGCCCGTGGTGCAAGAGCGACGACGGGATTTCTCAACCGTCGCCAGCTGGCGGGGCGGATATGGCACCGTGACCTTCGATGGAACAACCTATGGACAAAAGGCTCATGAATTTCGGAGATTTCTCGAACTTCCAAAACATTCGGCGCAGCACTTTTCGTTAGGCTTGGATATTCATATCGGCGACAGCAAAGACTTAGCGGCGCTCCAACAAAATGGCTGGGAGATTGATTATGCTCGAACCGTAGTCGAGACACCATGGGCATTCCAGGACTACATCCAATCTTCAGCGGCGGAATTTTCAGTGGCGCAAGGCATTTATGTTGATACGAACTGCGGATGGTTCAGCGATCGCAGTGTGCGTTACCTCGCATCTGGGAAACCCGTTCTCCTTCAAGAAACTGGCTTTAGTGATCATATTCCCACCGGCCAGGGGATTGTGCCTTTTAAGACGTTTGCGCAAGCTGTAAGCGGTGCTGAATCAATTATGTCGAACTACGAAGTTCACAGTCGGGCGGCGCGGAAATTGGCTGAGACGATATTCGACTCCGATATCGTTTTAGGCGAGTTATTAGAGCAACTCGGGAAATGAAGCGCACACTCATTGTTAATGCAGATGACTTCGGCCTGAGTGCAGGAGTGAATCGCGGTATCATCGACTGCCACGAGCAGGGGATCGTTAGCAGCGCAAGCTTAATGGTGAGAGGTCCTTCTGCGCCAGAAGCAGCTGAGTGGTCCCGGCAAACGTCGCGGTTTTCAGTGGGGTTGCATGTTGATCTCGCAGAATGGTTTTTTTGTGACGACGAGTGGCGCGTAGCCTACGAAGTTGTTCCTCTAGAAGATGAGAACGCTGTGAAAAATGAAGCCTTGCGACAGCTAGATCTTTTTCGAGAGTTAACCGGAAAAAATCCGACTCACTTGGATTCGCATCAGCACATGCACCGGGACGAGCCTTTGCATTCGATTCTAGTTAGGCTTTCGATCGAGCTCTCGATTCCGTTGCGGAGTTATTCGGATCGCATTCAATATTGCGGAAGTTTTTATGGTCAGTCCGCTAAGGGCGCCCCCTACCCAGAAGGGATTCAGCTTTCCCACCTTCTCCAAGTGATTACTGATCTGCCGCCAGGTGTCACCGAAATGGGTTGTCATCCGGGATTGGGCAATGACGTTGATTCGGTTTACCGTTTCGAACGCAAGGAGGAAGTAAGTGTTTTGTGCGATCCTGCCGTGCGGTTGGCATTGAAGAAGAATCAAATCGAACTCCGCTCATTTTTTGATTTTGCCGATTGTTAGCACTCTCCCAGCAGGCTCAGGCGATTAGCGGATAACATGGCTTCCTTTAACCAGTTCTGAGCATGTTCCGGCGGTGGCGTCCAACCGGGTGACCAGCCTAACCATTGAATCGCTTGATGGAGTCGGCAGCGCTCTAGGTTTAGGAGAAAATCGGCTAATGTCATGGACGTATCGTGACTGTCCATGGCTTGGAAATAGGCGAGCGCCATGGCGTCTTTCTGTTCCTGCGTCCAACCACCGCTGGTAAGACCGGCAAGATCGACTAAGCCTGGACCGACGCCAGCCATTTCCCAATCGACCGGACAAGTTCTCATGCGAGTTTCATTGATATCGAGGAGAACGTTAGAGGCGAAAAATTCTCCATGGATAACTGTTTGAGGCAAATCCAAGAGACGTTCGACGACGGCGGGGTAAAGATTTGCAAGCACCTTAATCTGCGTTGTCGGTGCCCGATTCGACGTGTTATCTCCTTGCTCAACATAAACCGTCGCGCGTTCCATCCAGTGCAGGTAGAAAGCACGATCGTAAGGAATGAGGTGTGCTTGGTTATAAGATCTGGAAATGCTAGAGGACGCGAGCTGCTGATGCATGCGAGCCAGCCAACGCGAAACGTCTTTCCAGATTTCGAAATCGCCCATTTGCCAGAGTAAAACAGGGGCGAGCCGCTCGATGAAAAGCCACTGTCGGGAAGCGTCGACAAAGGCGCCGTAAAAGATCGGAGTTCCAAGTGATTCTGGCGCGAGAACGTAACGATAGGTGTCAATCTCGCGCAGTGGGTTGTAAAATAAAAGTGGCTTGACGTGCACCGCGTCGTCTAACAAAGCCTTACGACTTAAGTCTTTGAAGATTAGTTCGATGCGCCGGCCGTCAGTTACCTCGACATCGAGTTCTTCAATGATAAAGCTGGAGCAATATTCGGAAACTCGGCGATCGAGACGGCGTATTTCAATAGCCTTCTTGAAATATGAGGAAAGCACTTCACCGAGGCCCGAATGTAAATCCGCGTCGCTAACGATGCTTTTAATAATATCCAGCTGTCCCCTCATTGCGCTCCAACTCCGATCAAAAACTGGGTGAGCACTTTTTTCGAGTCAAAATATTCCACAGCCAGGGCGCGGGCGGCAGCACGGTGTTGTTTGTAGTGCCCGCAGATCTCGGCAACGCCAGCTTCTGCTTCTGTAAGATCTTGAAAGGTTAACAACCCTTCACCTGTTGGAAGAAATTTGGAAAAGCCCGTTTCCTGAGCGAGAACAGGGCGACCGGAAGCGAGATAGCAGACGCTGCGATCGCTCAGCCACCCAGATTGCGACACAACGTAGCCGCTCTTTGCAATGCCGAGTTCCGCCTTGGAGCCTTGGATGAAAGCTTGATAACTAGCCGGCGTAGCTGTTTCGCTCTGTGGATCGAGTAGGCGCCAATCATTTTCGACAAGCTGTTTGATATCGTCGATTTCACCCGGATGAATAGCCAGGGCCAGCGAAAATTGTTCGCCAGTTAACTTCGGCAAAGAAAAGAACTGCCGCCAGGAATGCGCTTTTTGGCCGTAATGCAGGCCCCGATATTCCACCGAGCCGTAGCCGCGCCAGTTGGCTATCGTGGTAAAGGCGTCGTGAACAAGCCTGCCAGCGATTGGCCAATGAGCCAAGACAATGGGCTGCCAGGTAGCGAGCCATGAAAGGCCACATGTAGGAATGGGACATTCGAGCGTTCCGATCCCCTGCCCCACGGTGACGAAATGGGTGTGGGCAGCGAAGCGCATATCGATTTGGTATTCGCTTTGCCAGATTTGGATGAAACCCGGATCTAAATCCAAGTAAACGCGAATGGGGATGCTTCCGATAAGTCCGACATCGGTCAACATTCCAGAGACGTTGACTAACATGTCGATCTCGCCAATTAACTCCTTCAACTTTTCATAAGGAATTCCGACGGTCTCGTGCGTTTCTTCCCGTAGAAGCGCTGCGTTTGCCAGGAAGCCAAATTCGGACGCTACCTGACTGAAATACCGTGCATTTTCTGAATCACTCAGAGATTGATTTGATTGCAGGGGCTTATCCGGGATTGGCTCCACAAAAAAAACTTCATGCCCTAACTCTTGGAATCCCAAGACGTACTGCAGGACTGCCCAAGTGGCCCCACCTTGATGGGGATCTGCCGCAATCATTCCGCTTACAAGAATTTTAAGTTTGCTACCCACGAAATGAACTTAACGGCGAATCTGGGCGTTTACGATTCAAGTAATCCAGATTTATAG
The DNA here is from genome assembly GCA_043758065.1 of Spartobacteria bacterium. Classification (GTDB taxonomy): domain Bacteria; phylum Verrucomicrobiota; class Verrucomicrobiia; order Chthoniobacterales; family DASVRZ01; genus DASVRZ01. The sequence goes on from JAYVOE010000053.1 coordinate 9,941, forward strand.
ACTCCTTGTATAGCGGGTTCTATTCCTCCCCACTACTTCGCAGCCGCTTTTTTAGCTGCCCAACGTGCTTTCATTGACGCGGCCAGACGAGCACGGCCTTCGGGCGTCATACCGCCCTTTTTCTTTGGAACTGGCTTCGCTTGCTTGGGAGATGATGCAGTGGTGTCTTTCTTAGCTGCCCATCTCGCTTTTTGCGCTGCAGCAATCCTGGCTCTGCCTTCGAGTGACATTTTGCTCTTTTTCTTTGCCGGTTTAGCAACCGGTGCAGCCTTGGCTTTATTGACACTCCCTTTCTTCCTTCCACGCTTTGCTGGTTGGTTAGGAGTAATGGCTACAACAGCACCGTGCATCAGCTTGTCCACTTTGGCTTTCAGCGCGTCGATGGTTTTGCGAATTTGAAGGGCTTCTTGAATGCTAGCAGTGGAGCTTTCCCAGAAGGAGGTTGATGTAGTGGATTTAGATTTGGGCATAAGTGTTATACGCAGGGAGTTTCAAAGGGTGCCGTAGCGGTTACAAGCATTTTTTCCCGATGGCGGACGTTGAATCCTACGGCTGAGTCTTTCTCGGACGCTTCGGACGCTTCTTTACAACTCCATTGAATGCGCGATTGAAGCGGATCATTACGGACTAAGCGGTGCAGATCGACATCCTGAAGGCGGAACCGGAGCGGAGATAGCCTCCGCAGGTAGCCTGCAGGGCAGCACACGAAGTGGCATGGCAAAACGCAAAAAAAGTGGTGAGCCCGGCTGCAAAACGTTTGGACTGCCGTTAGGCAGCCCGTAGGGTGGAGCGGCAGCGACATCAAAACGGAGCATATCAAGAGCTTCCATGGCAAGCTGAGGGATGAATGCCTGATTCGGGAACTCTTCAGGAGCTTGCGTAAAGCGCGGATGAAAATGCGAGTCGACAAACGGACCAAGTTGATGGGGGCTACGCGCCCCCAATCCCTGCACCGCTCGCCGCGGGCAGGCGTTTGGGGAACAAAAACTAACAACCAACCAACGGCGGAACTACAGTTTTGAAGTGCCCACTTCTGGGGTCAGGTCACAACACCGGACGGAAATCCTTCGCCCCTACCGGTCAGGAGAACGCATGGAGATCCTTTATAAACCGTCGCACCTGTCAGTTTAAGGACTGGCAGACGGTTTCGCACAAGCCAATGAACGTTTCTTCAGCAAGACTCATCCTGCGCTCACGCCAATGCAGCACTCCCCAATGCCGCTTCAGTTTGCGTTTTCCAAGTGGCACCGCGACAAGCGAGCGTCGCTCCAATTCCTTGCTGGCGGTCCAAGGTGCAAGGACGCTTACCCCAATTCCAAGTTTTACCATCTCTTTGATGGCTTCCATATTCCCGAGTTCCAGCAAGCTATAGAGTGAAATGCCTTCCTCTCGGAAATACCGTTCGATGATTTCAAACGTGTAGCTTTTCTTTGTGTAGAAAATGTAGTTTTGCAGTGCGATCTGACTCCGATCTGCTTTTCCGCTCAATGCCCACGGATGCAGCGGGCTCACAAGAAACTGCAGTTCATCGACAAACAATTCGCGAAACTCCAGCGAATCGTCACGCTTCGGCTGGAGATTTACGGCTAGATCGATCCGGTGCAACCTAAGTGCTTCGATATTTTCCGGTGTATCGCCCACTTGAATCGTTATGGAACACTGCGGGAAGCTTTCCTTAAATTCCCGGAGCACCCCGGGCAAAATGTATTGGCAGGCGGTCGTGCTTGCACCGATTCTTAGCCGACTTGCGCCCCATTTGCCGAGTTTCCCGAGATCGTTGCGCGCCTCGGACATCTCTTTGATGATTTTTTCCGCCCGACTGAGGAACTGTTCGCCGGCTTGATTGAGGATCACGCTTTTACCCACCCTGTCTAAAAGGCGACACCCCATTTCCCGCTCCAAGGCCTTGACTGCGTGACTAACAGCTGATTGCGTCACGCCCAATTGACGGGCCGCGACCGTGAAGCTTCCCGTCTGCGCAAGGGTCGCAAAGGAACGAAGTTGCTTACTATCAATCAGTTGGCTCATGCATGAGCCGTTTTAATGGGAAGCATGTGTCTGATGCAATCTGTTTTTCTATCAATCCGCTGAATCTGGCACGGAAAAAGCTAACCCTCACGGCGAAAGCAAAATTCCTCGTGCCTGTGACTTCCACTTCCATTCCACTGCAACTCGGCTTTGTACCGCTGGTGGATGCTGCTCCCCTAATCATGGCGGCAGAGCTGGGACTATTTGCCAAATATGATGTTTCCGTGCGACTCAATCGCGAGGCTGGTTGGGCTACCATTCGCGACAAAATCATTTATAAGGAACTCGACGCCGCGCATGCCCCAGCGGTCCTGGTTCTGGCAGCCAGCTGTGGCATCGCCTCGATTCCTACACCCTGCCTTACCGGGTTTATTTTTAATTTGCACGGCAACGCAATCACACTCTCCGAATCGCTCTGGAAGCACGGCGTGCGAGACGGGCGGACCTTGCAGGCCGAGGTGGAAAAGAAAAATCGCGATTACGTCTTCGCCATCCCCAGCCCATTCGCTTCGCATAATTTCTTGCTGCGCTCCTGGCTTCTGCAGCACCGGATTATTCCCGACAAAGACGTTCGCATCGTAGTCGTGCCGCCGCCGCAGATGTTACCGAATCTCCACGCGGGCAACATCGATGGCTATTGCGTCGGAGAACCATGGAACTCCATGGCAGTGCTGGAGAAACAAGGCTGGATCGCGGCCTGCAGCAGCGAACTGACTCCGGGTCATCCCGAAAAAGCTCTGTTAGTACGCAAAAGTTTTGCCGAAGAGAAAGCGCCGCAACATCTAGCCCTTATTGCCGCGCTCATCGAAGCCTGCCAATTCTGCCAGAAGCTGGAAAATCGGGAACGCGTCGCCGAGACCCTTGCCCAGCGCAAATATCTCGACGTCCCGATCCAGGCCATACGCGCCAGCTTGGGTGGACACTTTGATATGGGTCATGGACGGATCGAAAAAATGCCCGACTTCCACGTCTTCTCCGGGCCGCTAGCGAACGAACCAACGCTGGAGCGCGGACGTTGGGTTTGCGGCGAGATGAAAGCGCACGGCCTGTTCTCCGATCCCGACAGCGCTGCCCGACTACGGATCAAAGACTTTTTCCGCGCCGATATTTATCACGAAGCAAGCCTACTAACATCACCCAAACCAAAACTAACATCATGCCTGATTTCGATCTAACTCCACTGCAAACTCCACTCACCCGGCGTTCCTTCCTAACATCGACCGCCAAAACTGCGGGCCTCGCCGCATTACTGGCAGGGTTGCCCAAAGGATTCATTGGTTCCACCTATGCCGCGGAAGACGCGCCCGAAGTGAGCGACATTAAATTCGGAATGATCGCGTTGACCGATTGTTCCTCCATCATCATCGCTCACGAAAAAGGCCTCTTCAAAAAATACGGCATCAATTCCACCATCATTAAAGGCGCGAGTTGGGCTGCGATTCGCGACTCGCTTTCCAATGGCGACATTCAGGCGACCCACATGCTCTTAGGCATGCCGATTGCCTCCACTCTCGGGCTTGGCGGCGCACCAAAAAAACCGATGGTCGTTCCGTATCTGCTCAATCGCAACGGCCAATCCATCACATTAGCTAACTCGCTGAAGGGCAAAGTTGCAGAGGACCCGAAAGCGCTCAAACCCTTCGTGGACGCCGCCAAGTCGAGTGGAACTCCCATGACTTTTGCGATGACGTTTCCGCCCGGCACGCACGCCATGTGGCTGCGCTATTGGCTCGCCGCAGGAGGCATTAACCCAGGCGACGCAGCAGGTGCGAATGCCGATATTTCGCTCATCACCATTCCACCGCCGCAGATGGTGGCTAACATGAAAGTCGGCAAGATGGATGGCTTCTGCGTTGGCGAACCTTGGAATGCCCGAGCCGTTGCCGAAGACATCGGATTCACCGCGATTAACACCCAGGCGATCTGGAAAGATCACCCGGAAAAAGTCTGCGCGTTTACCGAGGAATTCGCTGCTAAAAATCCTAAAACCGTCAAAGCCATTCTAAAAGCATTGCACGAAGCCAGCGTCTGGCTCGACGTCATGTCCAATCGCGAGGAACAAGCTAACATCGTCAGTGCTGCGACTTATATTAACTGTCCTCCGGAAGTTATTTTGAGCCGACTCCAAGGCAAATACATCATGGGCGACGGACGGAATTTTCGTGATCCGAGTTACATGGTATTCAGCGACCGGAACTGCAATTATCCCCAGCCGAAATATGCGACCTGGTGGGTGACGCAGTTGTGTCGCTGGGGTTTCACTGCCGACATTTCGGAGGCTGCCGCGCTCTCCAAGCAGGTCATGCGCACGGACATCTACGAGGAAGCCATGAAGGAAATTGGTTACGTCCACGGTGGGTTGGATGAGAAACCAGAAACGCTCTTCGATGGTGTTAGCTTCGACCCGAAAGGCGACCTGCAGGCCTATGTAAACGGCTTCGCGGTAAAAAACCTCAAGGCATAGCTAGATAACACCCTAACTCCGATGGATTTTCTTAAACGTTTCCGACTCGATGGCATTCTCCTGCCGCTCATCGGCATCGCTTTTTTCCTAATTCTCTGGCAGGTGATCGCCGGGAAAACGGTGACCACGCGAGTTGCGGATGAATTTGGCGACATGGTGACGAAGAATGTTAGGACAGGCATTTCCCCGGATCTACCCACGCCGACCGTTGCGTGGAAAGCTAGCAAATCCTACATCGTCGAGCCTTTCGCCAAACGAGGCGAACTCGACCGTGGAATCCTGGCTTTCACAGCACTCTCCCTCGGCTTGGTCACTCAGGGTTACATCATCGCCTTGGTCATCGGCACGCCTCTGGGATTTTTCCTAGGTCTCTCGAAGACATTCACCAAGGCCGCAGACCCAATCATTCAGGTCTTACGACCAGTGTCACCGTTGGCCTGGTTTCCATTGGGCCTTGTCTTGTTTAGCTCGGTGAAACTCGTCGATGCCCATCAGAAAACATTCTTTGGCGCCTCGGATGCCGCGGCTTTGTTTACCATCGCCGTCTGTGCCATGTGGCCGACCGTGATGAACACCGCCGTCGGAGTTAGGGCGATACCTCAAGATTATTTAAACGTCGCCAAAGTGCTCAAGCTTTCACGCACCAAGACACTTTTTAAGATTCTTATTCCCGCGACCTTGCCTTACATGTTCACCGGATTTCGCCTCTCGCTCGGCATCGCCTGGCTGGTGATTGTCGCCGTGGAAATGCTCACGGGTCGGCCCGGAGTCGGTGGGTTCCTCTGGCAGGAATACAACGCCGGATCCTACTCCCGCATCATTCTCTGCATTCTAACAATCGGAATTATTGGCCTCGTTCTCGACCGTGTGATGAGCTTCATCGAAAGCCGTTTCAAATCGATCTAACTCTCATGTCATTTCTAAGCGTTCATCATGTTAGCAAAGGATACGGTGCGCGTTGGAACCGGAGCGAAGTGCTGGCCGACATTAACCTTGAAATCGAGGAAGGTGAGTTTGTCGCCATTATCGGTTATTCTGGAACAGGAAAAACCACGCTGATGTCTTTGTTAGCAGGCTTGATCGAGCCCGACTCTGGCGAAGTGCTGTTGGCCGGCCAGAAAATGGAAGGGCCAGGTCCTGACCGCGGAATCGTTTTTCAAAATTATAGCCTGCTTCCCTGGCTAAGTGTCTTTGATAACATTGCCCTGGCAGTCGATCAGGTGTTCCCAACGTGGACCGCGGAAGAGCGCCGCTTGCACATCGAAAAATACATCGCCACGGTCAACCTAACACCCGCCTGCGATAAACTTCCCGGCGAACTTTCCGGTGGCATGCGTCAGCGCGTGTCCGTTGCCCGAACTCTGGCGATCAATCCCAAAATTCTGTTGCTGGACGAACCCCTCAGTGCCCTCGACGCACTCACTCGTGCTAACTTGCAGGACGAGATCAGCCGACTTTGGCAGGAAGATAAAAAGACGGTCGTGCTCATCACCAACGACCCGGATGAAGCCATCTTGTTAGCAGACCGCGTGATTCCTCTCACACCCGGACCTAAAGCCACTCTGCTGGAGTCTATTCCAGTCACATTGCCACGTTCCGAGAACCGCAAAGCCGCCTTGGAAACCGTCGAAGGCAAACGTCTCCGCAACGAAATTATCGAACGTCTGCAATCCGCCAAAAAAACAGTCGGCGCGACCGTTCTCCGCAAGCTGGTTTTGCCCGATATCGAGCCGGAGGATCTCACGAAACCCCGAGTGCCAATGCTCTTCCGAGCTAAACGCAAGCCAGTCCGCAAAAGCGAAATACAACCCATTAGTATGGAACTCGGATCATGAGCGCTTACGTGGAAATCTCCCAGCTTACCAAGTCCTATCCGAAGCCGGATGGCGAACGCGCTGTGATTGTGAAGGACTTCAACTTGAAGATCGCCAGAGGTGAATTTACCACGGTGATCGGACACTCGGGCTGTGGAAAGTCTACGCAACTGATGATGTTAGCAGGCCTGAGCGAAATCACCGAGGGCGTGATCGTGATTGCTGGAAAAGAAATCGACGGGGCGGGCCCGGATCGCGGCATTGTCTTTCAATCTCCTTCGCTGCTGCCGTGGATGACAGCTCGTGAAAACGTGATGCTAGGTATCGATCAGGTCTTCTACACCGCAGACAAAATTGAACGCCAGCAAATCGCGGAATACTATCTAACAGTCGTTGGTCTCGGGGAATCGATGGACAAATATCCCGACGAACTTTCCCAAGGCATGCGCCAGCGTGTGGCCATTGCGAGGGCTTTTGCCTTGAAGCCAAAAATGCTGCTGCTCGACGAGCCGTTTGGCATGCTCGATTCCTTAACTCGATACGAGTTACAGCAGGTTCTACTCGATCTCTGGCGCAAGGAACGCATCACGGCCATGATGGTGACGCACGATGTCGATGAAGCGATCTTTCTAAGCGATCGCATCGTGATGATGACCGACGGACCCGAGGCAACCATCGGCGACATTCTCGAGGTGAATTTTCCCCGTCCACGCCAGCGCAAGGAGATCATGGAGCATCCGGATTACTTCAGGCTGCGCGCGCATCTGATTCATTTCCTGGAAGTGCGCGCTCACCAGCGAATGCCGTTCGCATCAGGTGCCGATGGCTGCGCAATAAACATTCATAGCACCGACTTTGGTGCTCTTACCCATTTAGCCAATGCCTAACCTCAATCGGCTGAAACCCAAACCAAAACCAAACCAAACTAACAACACATGAGTAAAATACCTTTAGAAAAATCCATCCGGCTGCCAAAACTTTTGGCAACCCTTCTCGTCACCGGAGCGTCAGCTTACGGTGGGCAAATGATGCTCGCGTCGTCGACTAACCAAGCCATCGACAAACAGGAGACCAATCCCCTCTCCTTCCTTAATGGCGCGATCGTTTTCGATGCGCAGGAACGCCTCCGCGGTGAAATCCGAGAAAACAACTATGACTTCAACTCTGATGTCGATGCACCGACGGATGATTCCTGGTTGCTCCAGCGTTTTCGCCTCGGCATCGCTGTGAAGCCGACTTCATGGCTGAAGATCTACGCGCAAGCCCAGGACGCGCGTGAGGCTTATTCCGATCGTGCGGATATCCCGACTGTGTTAGGAGCCGAGGGCGACGACGCCTTCGACCTGCGCCAGGCTTACATTCAAATTGGCGAAACGAAAGGCTTCAGCCTCACCGTGGGCCGCCAGATTCTAAGCTATGGAGAGGAAAGGTTAGTCGGTTCATCCGACTGGAATAACCTTGGACGCACCTTCGATGCAGTGAAGGCGCGTTACGCTACGGACAAATGGTCGATCGACGCATTTGCCTCCACCGTCGTCGTGCCCGAGCGCGGCTCCTTTAACCAGTCCGATGCCTTCAATGGCAACGAAACTCATCGCGATCAAGTCTTCAGCGGCATCTATTTCAGCACCACGGCGCTGAGTTGCCAGACGACCGAACTCTATGTCTTCCACTTGCACGAGGATACCAGCTATCTGCCAACTGCCATCGGCAACACCGATTTCGCCACCATCGGAGTTAGAGTGAAATCTAAACCCGGCGCATTCTATCACGAAGTGCAGGAGACAGCCTCCTATGACAAGGATGGCAAAACCGTTACGCCGGCCCCCAAGCTAGTAGCAAAGGCAATCGGGCTGGATTACGATGCCGAAGCTGCCTTTCAGACGGGTGAATTACGCGGTCTCGATCTCACCGCCTACGCCGTGCATGCAGGCGTGGGTTACACGTTCGACGCATCATGGAAACCACGCATCGGCATCGAAGGCAATCTCGGCTCTGGCGACAACGATCCAACGGACAGCGACTCGGAGACGTTTCAAAATCTCTTTCCGACCAACCACAAATTCTACGGCTACATGGACGTTTTTTCCTGGCAGAATATGCGGGAACTCGCTGCGCAATTCAAAGTGCAACCTGTGAAATCAGTCACGGTCCAGTTCGATTATCACGCCTTCTGGCTCGACTCGACGGATGATACTTGGTATCGCGCAAACGGCATCACTGCGGTCCGACCGCTCACCCCCGCCGCTCGCAATGCGGACAGTTATGCTGGCTCCGAAGCTGACCTCACCGTCACTTGGAACGTGAATAAATGGGCCACCGTGCAAGCCGGTTACAGCCACTTCTTTGCCGGCCAATATCTCTCCGATACCGGTGCCGACAGCGACGCCGATTTCGGTTACGTCCAGACCACCTTCAACTTCTAACACTTAGGATCTCTTGATTGTGGGTCGCTGCACATCGGCGTGTGACGTCCTCTACAGCGGCCCCAATCACCAGAAGCTCCTAACGATCATGTCAGGCCTACCCATCATACCCTTGGATGCGCCCTTCAGCCCCGAGCAACGTCTCTGGCTGAATGGCTTTCTGGCTGGCTTGTTTTCGCAGACCACGCAGAACGAAAATCTCTCGTCACCAAAGCCCGCGCTGCCATCAGAGCCGTTGCTCGTCCTCTTTGGCAGTCAAACCGGAACCGCGGAAACCCTCGCAAAACGGGTCGCCAAAGAAGCGGCGCAATCCGGTCTTACCGCGCGTGCACTGGGGTTGGATCGTTATGGCAGCATCGAGTGGGCGGCGGAAAAGAATCTCGTCATCATCACCAGCACCTACGGCGACGGCGAACCGCCCGATAACGCCCAGGAATTCTGGAAAACCTTAAACTCAGAGGCGGCTCCTGCGCTCGCTCACTTGAAATATTCCGTCCTCGCACTCGGAGATACTAACTATTCCGAATTCTGCAAATTTGGACGCGACTGCGATCTCATTCTGGAAAAACTAGGAGCACAACGCATCGCTCCCCGTATCGATTGCGATCTGGATTACGACGCACCGGCGAAGACTTGGGCCGCATCCGTATTTAGCGCTCTCACCTCCTCAGACTCTCCGCAGCCGGAAGCATCTAGCGTGGAAGTTTTTCCTCGTGGCTCTCGTAAGAATCCGCATTTTGCTCGACTATTAACCAATCGTCTTCTTAACGGCTCAGGCTCCGCCAAGGAAGTGCGCCATTTCGAGATTTCCCTCGATGGCTGCGAAGTGAGCTACGAAGCCGGTGACGCACTTGGCATCCTCCCGCAGAATTGCCCCGAACTCGTCCAGGCAATCATTGCCGCCCTCGGCTGCGATGGAGAGGAGGCCGTGGCCACACCCGATGGGGCCGAGACATCGTTGCGCCATGCGCTGCTGAACAGCTACGAAATCACCAAGCCGTCGGCCGACTTTCTCAAACATCTCGCGCCTAACATTCCAGAATTAGCCGCACTTCTAGAGCCCGCCAAAAAGGACGATCTCCGCCACTATCTCTGGGGCCGGGAGATCATTGATTTTCTTTCGAGTTCCATCGTATTGGAGACCTTCATTCCCCTGCTGAAAAAATTGCAGCCCCGGCTCTACTCCATTTCATCCAGCTCCAAGGCGCATCCCGGCGAGGTGCATCTCACTGTTTCATCCGTGCGGCATCACAGTCATGGCCGATCCAGAAAAGGCGTCTGCTCCACTTTTCTGGCGGATCGTTGCCATGCGGAAATGCCCGTGCCAGTGTTCATCCAAACTTCCCATGGATTTCGCGTGCCGACGGATGTTAGCACACCGATCATCATGGTCGGACCCGGCACCGGCATCGCTCCGTTTCGCGCATTCCTCCAGGAACGCCGGGTGACTGGAGCGACTGGAAAGAATTGGTTGTTCTTCGGCGACCAGAAACGTTCCAGCGATTTCCTCTACGAAAATGAGCTGACTTCCATGCATATGGAAGGCCATCTGCACCGGCTCGACCTGGCGTTTTCCCGGGATCAAGCCGAGAAGGTTTATGTCCAGGACCGCATGTTAGCAGCCGGCGAAGAACTCTGGCGTTGGCTCGAGGAAGGCGCGCATTTCTACGTTTGTGGCGATGCCACCCGCATGGCGAAGGACGTCGATGCCGCCTTGCACACCATCGTAGCAAACTTCGGCGGCAAAACGCCCGAGGCCGCACAGAGCTATGTCACTCAATTGAAAACCGACAAGCGCTACCAACGCGACGTTTACTAACCATGAACCTGCCTATTTCCGAAGTTGCGGGGCAACCGCTCACGAACGAACAAACGCAATATCTCACCGGATTTTTTTCCGGCGCGGCCGCTCGCGGGCTCCGTTTCAGCGACGTGGAGAACGCTCCGACTCCGCTCGCGAAATTAACCTCGGAAGATCTGATTCTGGAGGAGCGCATCAAGCGGGAGCTTCACCCGCTGGATGCCTATCCCACTCTACTGGAACACGCCGTTGCTAACAAAGCCCCGGATCGCGAGGACACATTCCGCTTTAAGTGGAATGGACTTTTTTTCCTAACACCCAACAAGGAAGCCTACATGGCCCGACTGCGCATTCCAGGCGGTGTCTTACAAACCTACCAGCTTCGGGAAATCGTCAACGTCGCCAAGGAACTCACCACGGGTTACATCCAGATCACCACCCGCGCCAATCTCCAAATCCGACTCATTCAACCGAAGGACGCTCCCGCCGTGCTAACACGGATTCAGCACGTCGGACTGCACACACGCGGCTCGGGAGCGGACAACATTCGCAACCTCACTGCCAACCCAACAGCGGGCATCGATCCCCACGAAATCATCGATGTGTTGCCTTACTGTCGCGAGATGGGCCAACTCATCTTGAACGACCGCGCCTTCTACGATCTGCCGCGGAAATTCAATATTGCCTACGACGGTGGCGGCTTGATCGGTTCCGTCGCGGACACCAACGATATCGGCGCAACCGCAGTGAAAGTGGGCGACGAAATTTTCTTCAGAATCGCCCTTGGTGGTGCGACCGGCCACAAGGCTTTTGCACGTGATGCTGGGATTCTCGTCAAGCCCGCCGAACTGAACAAAGTCATCTCGGCGATGGTGCGCGTCTACATTGCCAATGGAAATCGCGGCGATCGCAAAAAGGCGCGACTGAAGCATCTCCTTGAGACTTGGACGCTGGAGCGCTATGTCGAGGAAACCGAGAAACTGCTTGGCACTTCTCTAACAAAAAATGCAGTCGAGTTAGAATCGATTCAGCATCCCAGCCAGCAGCTTCCCCATAGCCATGTCGGCGTTTATCCACAAAAACAAAGTGGGCTTTTCTATGTCGGAGTTTCCATTCCAGTTGGATTGGTATCTCCAAAACAACTGTTGCGCATTGCCGAGATCGCCGACCTTTACGGCACTGGTGAAATCCGACTGACCGTCTGGCAAAACTTTATCATTCCTAACATTGCTGAGGCTTATGTAGCGACTGTTAGGAAAGCCTTGCGCCGGATCGGCTTCGATGCCGAGCAATCGCATCTCCGCAGTGGCATCATCGCCTGCACCGGAAACAGCTACTGCAAGCTTGCGCAAGCTAACACAAAAGACCTCGCTATCTCTCTCGCCAACTATCTGGATAAAAAGCTCACATTGGATCAGCCCGTGAATATCCACGTCACTGGCTGCCCTAATTCCTGCGCCCAGCATTACATGGGCGACATCGGATTGCTCGGGACCAAGACAAAACTCCATGGCGAACCGGTGGAGGCTTATCACGTTTTTGTCGGTGGCGGCTTCGGAAACAACCAAGCTATCGGACGCCAGGTTTTCGCTGCGATGATTGCTGAAACTCTCAAGCCCACATTGGAAAGAATGCTCAGGGTTTATCTGCAACAACGCGATCCGGGCGAAACGTTCCAGGCATTTACATCGCGGCACAATCTTAACGCCTTGCAGGTCTTGTTTTCCTAAATCATGTTAGTATCCGAGGAAAGCCTAATCGATCAGTTGCTGGCAGAGCAACAAAGCCTTAGTGCCGTCGAGCGGTTTTCGCAAAAACACAGTGGAGTTACAGGCCACTCACAGCAACGATACTACCAGGACCTTATTCCACTGAGTCGTCCTAAGGCTGGTGAGCAATACGCTTTCGCGGTCGATCTCGACAAATGCACCGGCTGCAAGGCTTGTGTCAGTGCCTGTCATTCTCTCAATGGCCTGGATCAAGACGAGGCGTGGAGAGACACCGGCCTACTGCGTGTCGCTGAGGATCATGTCGCCTATCAGCAGACAATCACCACCGCCTGTCATCATTGCCTGGATCCTGCGTGTGCCAATGGATGTCCCGTGTTAGCCTACGAGAAAGATGAAGAAACGGGCATTGTTAGACATCTGGATGACCAATGCATCGGTTGCCAGTATTGCATTTTGAAATGCCCTTACGATGTTCCGAAGTATAACACTAAGCGGGGAATTGTCAGGAAGTGCGATATGTGTTACCAGCGACTGTCTGTTGGCGAGGCGCCTGCTTGTGTGCAGGCTTGTCCGAGTGGCGCGATAGCTATCCAGATTGTTAGCCAGACGCACATGGTGCAAGAGGCAGAGCGAATGTTGCCCGGCGCTTTTGATTCGAGTTACACCCGACCCACGACTAGCTATACAAGCAACCGACTGGACTCATTGGCGGGACCAGCAGACGAGCGCAAACTCCGGGTGGAGCACGCTCACTGGCCATTGGTCTTGATGCTGGTTCTAACACAGGCCGCTGTTGGCCTCTTCTTGGTCAATGCACTGCTCGTTCATCAACCCATGGCCAGTGCGCTGGCTTTTCTTTTGTTGAATGTAGGCCTGGGTTGCAGCGTGCTCCATCTTGGACAGCCATTGAAAGCCTGGCGCGCCTTTCTGGGCTGGCGAAAATCCTGGATGAGCCGTGAAATTATGGCCTTCTCGGCGTTTGCTGGTGCCGCCGCAATGCTAACAGCGATGGGTTTTCTCGACAAAATATTCATCCCCGAAGATTGGAAACGGCTTGTGCTAAGCATGGCGGCGCCTTTGCCCGTTCTGGTGATTTTTGCCGGTCTGTTAGCGGTCTTTACCTCGTGCATGATTTACGTGGATACGCGCCGTCCTTCCTGGGATTTCACTCTGACTGGCATGAAATTTTTTGGGACTGTGTTAGCCCTGGGTGTTAGTGCCGCAGCTTTCTGGAGATCGGAAATAATTCTGATTGCGCCTGTTATCAGCGGCGGAATGATGGTGCTGGAAGCCTTACTCCTAACCAATCCCAAGCTCGCCAAACCAAAGGCAATTCTAAACGGCCCGCTGCGTGACTTTCAATGTGCGCGGATTATTTTGATACTCGGTGCGATCTGCTGCTACCGCTCCGCCCTTGCGGCATTTCTCGTATTGTTAGTAGCTCAGATTTTGGAGCGCGCCTGCTTCTTTATGGCGGCGTCCGCTCCACGTATGCCCGGAAGCGTATGAGGTTTATCAAAAATTATTTGCGCGCTTGGGACGGCCCGTTGACGACCGATCTCGTGCAGCATCCCGGTGACTTCGGACTTGGAAATATTCCCCGGCAACTCACTCCCGACTCAACAACGACAGTCGTTTGCGGTTTTTGCTCCACAGGCTGTGGGCTTAAGGTTCACCTTAAGGATGGCGCCCCGATCAATCTTTCGCCTGAAACAGATTATCCGGTGAATCTTGGCATGGCTTGTCCAAAAGGGTGGGAGGCTTTGACTCCGTTGTATTCGCCGGATCGCGCCACGACACCGTTATTGAAAAGTCCTAACACCGCTCGACTGGAAGCCATTAGTTGGGATCTAGCGTTAGATACGTTTGTAACTCGATTCAAAAACATCCTAACAACCTACGGCTCAGAATCCGTCGCCTGGCTGGGAACGGGGCAGATGCCGTGCGAGGAACTCGCTTTTCTCGGCTCGCTCGGCAAATTTGGCATGGGCCTGATTCATGGCGATGGGAACACGCGCCAATGCATGGCGACCGCGGTGACGGCTTACAAAGAGTCCTTTGGCTTCGATGCACCACCTTTTACTTATGCCGATTTTGAAGAAAGCGACGTGATAGTCTTTATCGGAGCCAACCCCTGCATCGCACATCCGATCATGTGGCAACGCGTGATGCGCAATCCTCACCAACCCGAGATCATTGCGATCGATCCGCGCACTACGGAGACCGCCATGGCTTCAACACAGCATTTGGCATTACAACCGAAAAGCGATCTTACACTTCTCTACGGAATTGCGCGCCTGCTAATCGATCACGGCTGGATTGATTCGAGTTACATCGATATGCACACGACTAACTTCGAGGCGTTTGCTGAGTTTCTTGAGCCATTTACGCTGGAGAAAGTGATTGCAGTCACTGGGCTTTCCGAGAACGCGATTCAAAAATGTGCGAAATCGATTGGCCAGGGTAAACGGGTTTCTCTTTGGTGGACGATGGGGGTCAATCAAAGTCACGAAGCGACACGCACCGCACAGGCGATTATTAACATAGCCCTCATGACAGGAAACATGGGCCGTCCCGGCACTGGGGCCAACTCGATCACCGGGCAGTGCAATGCAATGGGTTCGCGGTTGTTCAGCAACACGACGACTTTGTTAGGTGGACACGACTTCCAGAACCCATTGCATCGTGAACGGATCGCCACAGTTCTCGGCATTGATAAAGCTAGGATTCCACAAAGCAACTCACTCGCCTACGACCAGATTTTGGAAAATATAGAGTCGGGTAAAATCAAAGGCTTATGGATTGTGGCCACTAACACGGCACATTCGTGGATCAACCAAACTCGGGCAAAGGAAACGCTGGCGAAGCTTGATTTTCTAGTTGTACAGGATATGTATGGCAACACGGAGACTGCTGGATTGGCCGACCTTATTTTACCCGCTGCTGGCTGGGGAGAAAAGGAAGGCACGTTGATCAATTCTGAACGCCGTTTGGGACTGATCAAGAAGGTATCGCGGGCACCTGGGCTGGCGCTTTCGGATTTTAGTATTTTTCGGCTGATTGCCGAGCGCTGGGGTTGCGGCGAGATGTTCAAGCGATGGACTTCGCCCGAGGCAGTGTTCCAGATTTTAAAAGAAATCAGTCGCGATCAACCTTGCGACATCAGCGGCATTCGCGATTACCAGATGATCGATCATTGCGGAGGAATCCAATGGCCGTTTACTGAAGGAAACGAGAATCCGATGCGACTGGAACGGCGTCTTTTTGCAGACGGAAAATACTACCATTCCGATGGACGGGCACGGTTCATCTTCGAAGCTCCGAGAACCGTCGCTGAACCTACGGACGATTCATTCCCATTCGTGCTCATCACCGGTCGCGGCACATCCGCCCAGTGGCACACGCAAACGCGCACCGCGAAATCGGATATTTTAAGGAAACTGTATCCGCCAAATATCTATGTGGAAATCAACCCGACCGACGCCCGTAATCTTGGGATTTCTTCAAACGAAATGATCTCGATCCGATCTCGCCGAGGAACAATTTCCGCAGAGGCGTTCGTCACATCCACCGTGCGTCGGGGACAGGTTTTTATTCCAATGCATTATCCGGAGGTAAATGTTCTTACCCAGTCGGCGTTCGATCCTTACTCGCGCCAGCCATCCTATAAGCATTGCGCCGTTATGCTGGCGATCGAAGAACAATCAGGGCCGTCACGTTTTCGGTGAAGAGTTCGATTCTCTTCGCCCGCTCCATTTTTTCTGATGAGAAAATGGGAACCCGGATTTTTCATCCGAGTTCCAATCAATTCTGCGGGTTGATTATTCCAATCCGTGAGCGAGAACGGCTCGCAGGAAACCTTTGAAAAGTGGATGCGGCAGTGTTGGTTTGCTGCGGAATTCCGGGTGATACTGGCACGCTAAAAAGAAAGCGTGACTCGACAGTTCCATCATTTCGACGAGGTCGCCATCGGGCGACGTGCCGGAGATCACGTAGCCATGAGCCAGGAGTTGTTCGCGGTAGTTCATATTGAACTCGTAGCGATGGCGGTGACGCTCAAAAATTTTGGTCGTGCCGTAAACTTTTTCGGCCAGTGTCCCGGCTGCAATTTCGGTCGGCCAAGTGCCCAGACGCATGGAGCCACCCATGTCCGTGACGCCTTTTTGCTCTTCGAGGAGACAGATCACGGGATTTTTACAATCTTTGTCGAACTCGGTGCTGTTAGCGTCTTTCAATCCGACAACGTTTCGCGCAAATTCAATCGTCGCCACCTGCATGCCAAGGCAAAGACCGAGATAGGGCAGATGATTTTCCCGCGCATAACGCGTGGCTTCGATCTTACCTTCCACGCCACGTTCACCGAAACCGCCGGGTATGATGACGCCTGCCACCCCGCTGAGAATGGATTCTGCACCATCGGTTTCGAGATCTTCAGCGTCCACTTTCAGCAGATCGACACCGCAATCCTGACTCGCCGCCGCGATGGTCAGTGACTCGTAAATTGATTTATAGGCGTCCTGCAGATCGATGTATTTTCCGACAATCGCCACCTTCACGCGCTTTCGCGGATAGATCACTCGCTGAACAAATTTCTTCCAATCGGTCATCTCGGCCTGAGGCGTTTTTAAGTCGAGTAGATCGCATATCGTGTCGTCGAGTTTTTCCTCCTGTAGCATCAGCGGGAGTTCGTAAATGGAATGATCTACATCGCGAACTTCGACGACGGCCTTGCGCGGCACGTTGCAAAAAAGCGCGAGTTTTTCTCGGACATCGTCGCCGAGCGGCAATTCTGTGCGACAGAGCAACACGTGCGGTTGAATACCGATCTCGCGCAACTTCGCGATGCTTTGCTGGCTCGGTTTCGTCTTGAGTTCGCCCGCCGCTTTGATGAACGGCACGAGCGTAACGTGCATGAAGACGACGTTTTTTGGTCCGACTTCCAACGCAAACTGCCGGATCGCCTCGAGAAACGGCAGGCCCTCGATATCACCCGTAGTCCCGCCTATTTCCGTGATGATCACGTCGCACGGTTGCACCGCTGCCAGCCGGTAAATGCGCGCCTTGATTTCGTCCGTGATGTGCGGAATGACCTGGACCGTCTTGCCGAGGTAATCGCCTTTGCGCTCCTTGCCGAGGACGGTTTCGTAAACCTGCCCGCTGGTCACATTGTTCGCCCGCGTCAAAACCGTATTCGTAAACCGCTCGTAATGCCCGAGGTCGAGATCGGTTTCGGCGCCGTCATCGAGCACGTAAACTTCGCCGTGCTGAAACGGATTCATCGTGCCCGGATCGACGTTCAGATACGGGTCAAATTTTTGCAGCGCCACCTTGAGTCCGCGATGTTCGAGCAACGTTCCGAGCGAGGCTGCAGCCAGACCTTTTCCGAGTGAACTAACGACGCCGCCTGTAACAAAAATGTATTTCATAAAAACCCACCCTTAAATGCGTCATCGGTGACGCAAGTTCAAGCCATTCCCCGGATATTTTACCGCGCCAACAGTCGCTCCACCGCTGCGACATCTTCCGGTGTATCTACGCCCTGCGCCTCGTGTTCGGTGATGAGAACGCGAATGCGCGCCCCATTTTCAAGGGCGCGGAGTTGCTCGAGTTGCTCGATTTTTTCCAAAGTCGATTGCGGCCAGCGGACGAATTGCAGGAGAAAATCCCGCTGATAACCGTAGATGCCCTGATGCCGGAAAGTGACCGGGGTCGTATCACGAGCGAACGGAATCCGGCTGCGTGAGAAATAGAGCGCGTCGCCGTTCGCGGCGAGAACGACTTTGACGACGTTGGGATTATCCAATGCCGACGCATCGCGAATCACCGTTGCTGCCGTGACCATTTTTAGATCGGAGTTAGAGCGCAATGTCTCCGCCAGCCGATCGACTAACATGGGATCGATCAACGGCTCGTCGCCCTGGATGTTGATCAACGCCGCGACCTCCGGCATCTGCTCCGCAACCTCGGCGAGCCGATCCGTTCCCGTCGGATGATCGGGCCGTGTTAGCACCACTTCCGCTCCGAAATTTCGCGCCGCTTCGGCGATGCGTTCGTCATCTGTCGCGATGACAATCCGATCTAACTCCAATGTCTTTTGGCACTGCTCCCAGACCCGTAGCACGAGCGGTTTGCCCGCGATCAACGCCAATGGTTTGCCCGGAAAACGAGTCGAGTTCCAACGCGCTGGAATGATGCCGGCGATCTTCATTCGATCACAATCCAATCCACCGCCGTCGCGATGTCGCGGGCTCGTTTGGTTGGCTGGCAAACCTGCTCCGCGCCATAGCCGGTCTCGACGAGAATCGTCCGCAACCCAGCTGACTTTCCACACTCGATATCGATGGCTTTGTCGCCGATCATCCATGAGCGGCTGAGGTCGATATTCCAGTCGCGCACCGCCTCCTCGATCATGCCGGTTCCCGGTTTCCGCCGGAGCGTCGGTTGATCAGGATGGTCTGCGCAAAAATACGTGGCATCGATATTTCGCGGGCCGACCTGGAGGAGAAATTCGGTATGCACGGCCTCGAAATCCGCCAGCGAAAAGAGGCCGCGTCCGATGCCGGATTGATTCGTGATGATGATGTTCAAAAAACCCGCGTCATGCAGCCGACTCAAGCTCCCGAGCGCGCGCGAAAATGAGCGGACTTCCAGTGGATTCGCGCAATAGCCGACCTCTTCCATCAGAGTGCCATCGCGATCTAGAAACACGGCGGGCTTTGCAATTTCAAAGTCCGCGCGGCGCGTCACGGGCGCTCCCGCTTCGAACCGAAACGGAACGACCGGCCTGCGCGTGCGGACGTAGCTTTTCCTAACCATGCAAACGATAAAAACTAGCCAGTAATTCCGGCGGGGTCACTGTTGCCGTGCCGAGTTTTCCAACGACCACGCTACTGGCGTGATTCGAGATTTCCGCCGCCTCGCGCGGGGTCGCGCCAGCCGCCAGCGACAACGTAAAAAGCGCAATCGCCGTGTCGCCCGCTCCGGAAACATCGTAGACTTCCTGGGCGCGCGTCGGGATGTGATACGGCTCTAACTCGCGTTCAAAAAGCACCATGCCGTGCTCGCCGAGCGTGATTAACAAATGTTGCGTCTGCCATTTTTCCAGCAAGCGCCGACTGACTTCCACAAGTCGCGAGCGCGGAGTAAAATCGTCGTCTGGATCGTTTTCCACGACACCCGCACAGCGAAACGCCTCGGAGCGGTTTGGTTTGATCGCCGTCAGCCCGTGCCAGTTCAATGGGTTTTTCGGATTCGGATCGGCAGTGACAATTTTTCCGGCGGCGACGATCAGCCGCGTGGCTTCGCTGACTAATTCCTGGCTCAGTAAACCCTTCGCGTAATCCTCGAAAATGACGGCGTCGATCTTCGGCAAAATATTTTTCAGTCGAGTTAGAGCGGATTCTAAAAGAGCGTCGCTGACCGGTGTTAGCACTTCGCGATCGACCCGGACCATTTGCTGTTGCCGAGCGACGATCCGGGTTTTTACGATCGTGCTGTAACTCGAATCTTGCAGCAAACAGTCGTCGGCCAGCGAGAGTTCGGTCATCAACTGACGCAATTGCGCTCCGTGGCGGTCGTTGCCGATGACGCCGAGAACGTGGGCTTCCGCGCAAAATTCCTTGAGGTTGCGCGCGACGTTGGCGGCACCGCCGGGATAGGCCGTTTCGCTGGTGACTTCGACGACTGGAACGGGCGCTTCGGGCGAAATCCGACTGACTTTTCCCCAGATAAACTCGTCGAGCATGACGTCGCCGATGACGAGAATTCGTTTGTTTTGGAACGAAGCCAGCAGCGATTCGATGCGCGAGTTTTCCATAAATCTCGCGGGATTTTGTCCGACGAATGGACTGGAAGTCAACTGGGGTTTTGGGCGAGCGCGGCGAGTGTGTCCCAGCGTTCGTAAAGCGCGGCGATCTCGGCCTGATACGACTCTAACTCGGACGAAAGTCGGGCCGCTTCCTGCGAGCGCGTGAGGTAGAATTCCGGGTCGTCTAGAGTCGATTGCAACTCCGCTGCTTTTTTTTCGGCGACCTGAATGACGGCTTCGATGCCGTCGAGTTCGCGCTGATCTTTAAAGCTGAGTTTTTTTGATTTGGGTGCGGGTGCAATCTGCGGTTTCGGCTCCGTTTTCATCGGAGTTGCAGTGGACTCTTTGGCGCGGGCCTCACGGGCGGCGCGCTTTTCCAGGTAGTAGGAATAATTGCCCGGCTGAACGACGACGTTGCCGTCTTCAAACGCGATGACTTGATCACAAATTCGATCGAGGAAAAACCGGTCGTGGCTGACGACTAACACCGCTCCGTCGAAACGTGCGAGCGCTTCTTCCAGCATCCGCAAACTGGCGAGATCGAGGTCGTTCGTCGGTTCGTCGAGGACTAAAATATTTCCGCCACGTTTGAGGACTTTCGCGAGCATGAGCCGGGCACGTTCGCCGCCGCTGAGTTTATCCACGCGCTCGTTGACGCGCGCATCGGCAAACAGGAAGCGCCGCAAGTAGCCGCGCACGCTGATTTTTTGTTCGCCGAAACTGACCACGCCATCGGTGTCCTCGACTTCTTCCATGACGGTGCCGGTGCCTTTGAGCGACATGCGGACCTGGTCGATGTAATTAAAGACGACTTTTTTGCCGACGGTGGCGACGCCTGCATCGGCGGCACGTTCGCCCATGCAGATTTTTAAGAGCGTGGTTTTGCCGACGCCGTTGCGTCCGACGATTCCGGTGCATTGTCCGGCGCGCAGGGAAAGATTTAAGTTGGAGAACAATGTGCGCTGCAACTCCCCCTCGCCGACGATGGCGGAGACTTTGACGAGATCCACTCCGATGTCGCCCATTTTCGGAGGCGGCGGAATGAGGAGGTCCATTTCTTTTTCCTCGGGTGGCGCGGCTTGACCGGCGATTTCGTAGAATTTATCGAGGCGTCCACGCGACTTCGAGCGTTGGGCGCGGACTCCAGCGCGAACGTATTCCAGCTCGGCTTTGATGAAGCGTTGGCGACGGCGTTCGGATTGTTCGACGACCGATTGACGCGACGCTTTCGACTCCAAATAAGCGGTGTAATTTCCTGGGTGCGAATAACATTTCCCCTCTGAAAGTTCGATGATTCGAGTCGCAATGACATCGAGGAAATACCGGTCGTGTGTGACGAAAATGACCGCCCCGGCGAAGTTCCGCAGAAAATCTTCCAGCCAGCGAATCGACTCGGCATCAAGGTGGTTCGTCGGCTCGTCGAGCAACAATAAATCCGGCATCGCCACCAGTGCGCGGCAGAGGGCGACGCGGCGTTTTTCGCCACCGGAAAGCGGGCCGACGATTTTATCCAGCGGCGGCGCATCGAGCGCAGTGGCGTAGGCTTTGGCGCGGGTATCGAGGTTCCAGCCGTCGGCGAGCTCGATGTGATGCAGGATGTCGGAGAGTTCACTCTCAGTCCCCTCACCTTCCTCGTATTGGCGAATCCATTCCTGCACATCCCTTGCGCCGGCCTCGATGTTTTCACGAACAGTCAGGGCGTCATTCAACTCAAACTCCTGTGGCAAATACCCCACACGCAATCCGCGACGACGCGAAATGTCCCCCGCATCGGCCGGCTGTTCCTGCGTGAGGATTTTCAGCAAACTCGTCTTGCCGCAACCATTGCGCCCGACCAGCCCGACCTTTTCCCCAGCAGCCACCGCCAGCGTCGCGCCATCGAGCAACCGTTGCGTTCCATAAACAAGGAGGAGTTCGTTAACGGATAAAAGTGCGGGAGCAGCCTGGGCCATAAGGACGCACACTGACGGGGAAGAACTCCGCTCTGTCCAATAGAATTTCCCCTCGCCGACGCACGGGTCGCGAGATCTCAAAACCATCACCGAGCGCAACCGGCAAGGGCGGCGAAAACCGGCCGGACGCTACTCCACATCGTCGCCCGCACGGGTCAACCGGATCATGTGTAATTTATCGTCATCGGAATCGTCGTCGCTCGGAGTGTGAATGATGTCGTCGAGATGATGTTTCACGGCGAGGAATTCCGGGGAAATGAATTGGTCGGCAGTGCGAGGTCGGGGAACGGGGTTTTCGATGATTTCGCGGATACCGCCCGGTGTGCCGCCGAAGACGAGGATGCGGTCGGAAAGGAAGACGGCTTCCTCGAGGTCGTGGGTGATGAACAGGATCGTGACGTCCACTTTTTTCCAGATCTGCAGGAGGTAATTTTGCATCTTGGAACGCGTGAGGGAGTCGAGGGCGCCGAAGGGTTCATCCATGATGAGGATGCGGGGTTCGTTGGCCAATGCCCGGGCGATGGCGACGCGTTGTTTCATGCCGCCGCTGAGTTCGTGCGGGTAGCTGGCTTCGAAGCGCGAGAGGCCGACCATTTCGAGCCATTCGCGGGCGAGACCTTCTGCATTCGAGTTGCCTCTCATTTCGAGGCCGAACATCACGTTTTCCTTCACAGTGAGCCATGGAAAAAGGGTGTAACCTTGAAAGACCATTCCGCGGTCGGGACCGGGGCCTGTGATCGGAGTGCCGTCGAGGAGCACTTCGCCGCCAGTGGCTTCGTCGAGGCCGGCGACGATACGGATGAAAGTCGATTTCCCGCAGCCGGATGGACCGATGATCGTGATGAATTCGCGACGTCGAATGTCGATGGAGACTTGGTCGAAAACGATTTGTTTGGAACTCGAATGAGAAAAAGTTTTCTCCAGGTTGCGCACGCTGAGAACCACGGGGCGTTGTGCAATGCTTTGGAATCGCGCAGCCACTTCCGGCGATTGAGCGCGGTAATCTGGGAGAGAGAGTGGAGCGATCATTTTTCGATATTTGTGGCTTCGGCGGAAATGGGAACGGTGATGAGTGGTTCGTGGCTCGTCGGGGAAGGCAAAGAGAAGTTTTCAATGCCGCGATTCTGTCGGGCCACCATGGAAATCAGAAGTGCGCCGGGCTTTTTTCCGCGGCTCTTTCGTTTCCACGGGAAGATATATTTTCCGATGAGACCTAGTAAGATGTCGCTGCCAAGGCCGATGATGCCGATCATGAAAATAGCGGCGAAGACATTGTCAAAATTTCGGTAACGCGCCTGCTGATTGATGAAGTAGGTGATGCCCGACATGGTGCCGACGACTTCAGCGACGATCAGATAAGTCCAGGCCCATCCGAGTAAGATGCGCATGTCTGTATAAATATCTGTGATGCTGGCGGGCAGCACGACTCGGCGGACAAGCACCCAGCCTCTGGCACCTAATGTCTGCGCAGCTTCGATGAGCGCGGGGTCCACTTTTCTGACGGTGTTGCCGATGACGAGCACTTGTTGGAAGAATGTTCCGATGAAAATAATCGCGATCTTTGGCCCATCATCAATCCCTAGGATTGCAACACATAACGCACCAAAAGCCGGTGCCGGCAGATACCGAAAAAACTCGATAAAAGGTTCCTGCAACC
>JAYVOE010000054.1:0-5149 GCA_043758065.1 Spartobacteria bacterium
ACGTTTCCACCTCGGGCGTGGCTTTTAAAATGTCTTCGATCCCGCGCAAAATGCGGTCCGTTTCTGCCAGCGCCGTGCCGGGCGTGGCGACGTAATCGAGCACGAATCCACCTTCATCCATCGCGGGCATAAAACCCGAGCCGACCTTTTGATATCCGATGTAGCCCAGGATCAAAAATGGGATGACAAACAACAACGCCAGCCATGGGCGGCGCAACATCGCTCCCAGCCAGTTGCGATAAAAGCCATGCGCGCGCTTCGTCCACTTGCCATCGGCGACGTGATTATCGCGACCGGCGAGCAGCCATTCCGACAACAGCGGAACCACTAACCATGCGACTAAGAACGATATCAGAAGGCTCGAAGCCATCGTCAGCGAAAGCGCCTTGAAGAACGCTCCCGTCACACCCGAAAGAAAAGCCAGCGGCGCAAAAACGATCAGCGTGCAAGCCGACGAACCAGCCAGCGGACGGGTGAATTCCGACGCCGCGCCGAGCACCGTGCTGCCGCTGGCGTTTCCATGAGTCAGCGGATCGCGCAATCGCCGGACGATGTGTTCCACCATCACGATGGCGTCATCGATGATCAACCCGACGGCCGCCGCCATGCCTCCGAGCGTCATGATATTCAAGCTCATGTGAAGCAAACTCAAGAGCAGCAACGTCGCCGCCAGAGTCGCGGGAACGCAGAGGATCGCTACCAAAGTCACCCGGATATTCCGCAAGAAAAGAAGCAGCACGCCGCCAGCCAAAATCACACCAATGATGACCGCGTCGCGCACACTGTCGGCTGAGGCGAGTATGAGTTGACTCTGGTCATACCAATTTGCGATGTGGACATTTGCCGGGAGCTGGCCCTTCAAATTTTCGAGCGCGGCGCGCAAATCCCGGGCAATTTGCACGGTGTTCGCGTCGGGCTGTTGGTAAACCTGGACGAGCACAGCCACGTGGCCGTCGGCGGTCACGCGCGTCTGCTGCGGCACCGTGCTGCGAGTGACTTCCGCCACGTCGCCGAGCCGCAAGAGTCCATTGGAACTCGCATGAACAACCACGTCGCGCACCGACTTTAGATCGCCGAGCCGGGCGTCGGTCAGAACCAAAAACAGTTTCCCCTGATCCTCGATGCGACCGGCAGCGGAAATCACATTTGCCGCCGCAATCGCCTTGGAAATATCCTCCAGCGTCAAGCCCGCCGCAGCGAGTCGCGCTGGATTGGGTGAAACATGGATTTCCTCCTGGTCGCCACCTTGCACTTCAAATTTCGACACACCTTTCACCGCAGAAAAAACCGGGCGAATCTGACGCAGCGCAATATCCCTGAGATCCACCGGCGAAACCGTGTCCGACGTCAGGCTGTAAGCCATGCTCGGGAAGACGCTCGGGTTCATTCGCACGACGTCGTAAGTCGTTCCCGCAGGCAGCGACGGCAGCACTTGAGACATCGCGGTTTCCACCTGCAACGTCGCCGCCGTCATGTCGTGGCCCCACTCGAAATTCAGCGAAATGCGGGCATTCCCACGGCTGCTGGCCGAACGCACCGAACGCAATCCCGGCACCGTGTGCAGCATTTCCTCGACGGGCGCAGTGACCTGCAAAGCCATTTGAGTTGCAGGCCGCTCACCGGCGTCAATATCGACGACGACCCGTGGAAAATCTGCCTGCGGAAACAGCGCGACCGGCAATTGCAATCCGCCGAAAACTCCCGCAAGCGTCAGCAAGCCAAAAAGGAAAAGCACCGAGCGGCGATGACCGCGTAACCAGAGAACAAAATTCATCAGAGCGCCTTATTTCTCGTCGTCCGCTGGCTTATCCTTGGCGTCCTTTTGATCTTTTGCCTCGCCCTTAATCTTGACTGCCATGGCATCGGTCAGCTGGCTGTTTCCCGTGGTAACAACGACATCGCCGTCTTGCACGCCGCCGGAAACGATCTCCACGTCGTCACCTTCCGACGCGCCGGTTTCGACGACGTGGCGAACGGCTTTGTTGTCCTTCACGGTGAAAACGAGCGTCTCGCCCTCCTCCGATCGCACCGCCGCTTTCGGCACCAGCACCGCCGTTCTTGCAGGGCCGGGCAAGCCCACGCGGACCGCTTCACCGGCATGGAGACCGCCCGGCTCCGGGAGTCGCACCGTGACATCGAGCAAACGCGTTTCCGCATTCAACGCCCGGCCGACCGACTGCACTTCGCCCTCGACCGATATCGATGTAACTCGACTCAAAGTTTCCACATTCGCCTTGCCCGCGACCTCGACTTGCGCTTCGGGAACGATGCCGCCTTTCACCTCCAGCGCATCGGAAACAATCATCTGCGCGATCAGTTCGCCCGCTGCAATCGTATCGCCCGGCGTCGCAGGAATCTCGGCAATCACGCCACCCGTGGACGCCAGCAATTGATGCCCGTCGGCGGATAAACCCGATGCGGTGTAATGCGACAGCTTCAGTCGCGCTTCCGCTGCCGCTTGCTTCGCGGTCAACAGATCGGCAATGGGAATCAAGCGGAGTTCGAATCGTTTCTGCGCCGAGTCCAGCGTCTGCGCCGTCATTTCCGCCGCGCTCTGAGCCACTTGGAAGTCCAATGGCGGCTCGATCTCCACCAATGAATCGCCGGACTTCACGGATTGCCCAGGATGAATCAGCAGCGATCGCACTTTCGCTTCCACCGGCAGCGTGATTTTCAAAGCCGCATTCGGCGGCGTCGCCACCAGGCCGATCATCTCCGTTTCCGGGTGAAATTCCCGCTGATGCACCGTCACCGTCTCGACCGTTGGCTCGGCTTCCACTTTGGCTTTTTCTTGATCGGCACCCCGAACGATTCCGGGCAACAGCAGCAGGCAGGCAAATGGGATTTTCATAATTTAAGGAGCGCGAAAAAAGTCCGTGCCCGTCGCCAGGGCCAGCGCGGAAGCGGCTTCCGCGAGAGCCGTTTCGAGTTTTAAGAGATCGCTGCGACTCGTCGTCACATCGTTGCGCGCGGTGTAAACCGTCGCTGACTCCATTCCGGCGCTGCGATAAGCGGTCTCCAGCGCGTTCGAGAGCCGCACCCGAGCGGCCAGCGCCTTCTCGGTAGCGGTGAGTTGCAGACGGATCAGCCGCATGTCGGCAAGCGCTTTGGCGACGTCATTTTGGGCAACAGCCAGACGCAGCGTGTATTCGTTCGCCAACTGCTGGCGCGTGGCCGTTGCCGTCGCGATAGCTCCCTGACCCCGATCAAAAATCGGCAATGAAAACGTCAGCGTCACTCCGCGCGTCTCGATATTTCCCGTGTCGCGGCCTTGCTGGACGCCGAGGGTCACCGCCGGGAAACGCCCTAAAATCGCCGCGCGCAACTTTGCATCCTGACTCGTCTTCCCCAACGCCAGCGCGAGCAAGTCGGGCCGGTGCTTTTCCACGGCAGCCACAGCCACTTCCACCGTGGGCAACGGAGCGGAACGCAACGTCGTCAGGTCGGCCACGGGAACAATCGCCACCTCGGGCGGCAAACCCACTGCAATATTCAGCGCCAATCGCTCGTCCAACAGCGCCCGCTCATTTTCCAGTCGAGTTACATCCGATTGACGCGCGGCGGCGTCAGCGGCAGCGGAAATCATCTCCGTCTCGCTCGTGCCCGCTGCGCGAATCTGCGCGGCATTCACCGTTAAATTCTTCTGCGCTTCCACCGCTACCGCGACTGCTCGCTCGGCGATGACCGTTTTAACCACTTCCAGTCGGGCCGTGTTCTCGATCTGAAACTCGTCCCAGGCCGCCTTCAGTCCCGCTGCCGCATACGTGGCTTCGGCGAAACGAAGCGTCGGGCCGCGCGTGATGAGCCTGGTGATTTCCCATTCGATCCCGACGAAATAGGCATCGTTGCGCAGGTCCTTTTGCGATCCCACCACCTGCTCGTGCGACGCGGTTACATTGGGGTTGGGGAGCAATCTGGCCGCCAGCCGTTCCGCCGCCGCGACGCGACGCGCATCGGTCAACGCCGGGTGGGTCGTGACCGCTAACGCCGCCGCTTCATTGGGCGTGAGATGACGCACCTCAGCCGCCGTCGCGACCGCCGCCAGAGCCCACCCTGCGAGAGTAATGAAGACGACGTTTTTCAAAGGGACACCGATCATGCAGCAGGGTTTTCACGGCGCGCAACGTCATTCCACTGCGCTGGAAGTCGCATCAAACTCGAAACCCACGAGCGCGAGGCCGAGGGTGAGTGGTGTGAGTAGGCGTTGGATTGGAAACATTGGAAGAGAAGAATCGACTGCAACTCGACTGACAAACTTTGTCCCATGACGGTGTTGTCATCTTCGGGAAAGCCCAAACTCTGTTTGGGAACGCACTTGGAGGCCCAACTGTGTTGGGCAAGACGTCGCTGTGAATGGCGGCGTCAAAGGCAACTCAGTTGCCGGAACAAGCCCGTTCCCAACACAGTTTGGGAACGAGTGACTGATCAAAGCCGCACCGGTGCGGATTAAAAACGGGAAGGTGCGGGTCGAAGCCCAAACGGTGCGGATTTTAGCCGAGATGGTGCGGGTTTTAGCCGAAACGGTGCGCGGACGATCCGGGTGCTTCCGGGCCAGAGCCGCACGGGTGCGGCGAAAAACTGAAAGGGTGCGGCCGCAAGCCGAAAGAGTGCGGATGAAACCTGGAGCAGTGCGTCCCGATTTCAAAAGCTCTCGATCGCAAGCCGCAACGGTGCGGATTGGAAGACCAAGGCCAAAGTCCAGAAAATCGGGGAGACTTCTCACGGACATGTTTTTTATGGATCGTTGGTTATTTTGGCAAAACTATTTTGCGTTTACTTTGGTTCCTACCCTGCGCCACGGAATACTGGATTGCGCGCTTGATTCCCCTCGGGGTTTCCTCTTTGCTTCGCAGCTATGCCGATTGTCCGATTTTCTGGTCGTCTGAAGGGAAAAGACGATCCGCAGCGCGAGGTGCGTTCCAAGCTGCTCTACCTCCTTTTCCTGGGCTTGCCATCTGCGCCGAGGTGCGGGCTGCCGAGTCGATTGGTGGGTCGGTTGCCTGATGCTGTGCGGCATCGACCGGATATTGGTCGCGCGACTCTGCGCCAGTCGGGTTGAAGTCGGCCGATCCCGTCTTTTGCCACAGCGCTGCGAGGTCCTCCACACGATGCCCCGAACGTGCTTCGAAATGAATAGCTGATTGCGGCC
>JAYVOE010000055.1:0-5084 GCA_043758065.1 Spartobacteria bacterium
CCGGTCGAAGTGTATTGAGTTTTTCGTTTTCTGATTCGAGTTCCATCCGTATCGTAGCCGCCCATGTTACCTGAGATCGAACAACTCCTCGTCCTGCAAGATCGCGACCAAAAGATCAAGGCCTACCGCGATGAATTGACTCGCGGCCCGCTGGAAAAACAACGCATCGCCGACGACCTCGCCCGCGCCACTGCCGAGCACGAAAAGGCGCGCACGACGTTACAGGAACTCGAAGTGCGAAAGAAAAAACTCGAGCTCGATGCGCAAGCCAAGCGCGACTCGATTGCGAAGTTTAAGAACCAACAATTCCAGACGCGCAAGAACGAGGAATTCCAGGCGCTCAGCCACGAGATTGCGCGTTACGAAAAAGACATCATCGCGCTGGAAGACACCGAGATCGAGGTCATGGAAGGCATCGAGCAGCAAAAAAAAGAGCTGAGTTCCAGTGATATCAAGTTTGCCGAGGCGAAACGAATTGCTGCCGACCGAACGAAGACGGTCGAAGAGCGCGTCGCGGGAATTGGCGGTCGCATCGGTGCCATCGAAACCGAACGCGCGGGATTGGCCGCGGCGTTTCCAGACGAGGATTTGCTCGATCTTTACAACCGGCTTTTCACGAAAAAAGTCGGCACCGCCATTGTCCAACTCGAACACGAAACCTGCGGCGGATGTCACATGAAAGTCACGCCGCAGATCGTGCATTCCGTTCGCGCCAGCAAGGTCCTCACCCAGTGCGAACAGTGCGGCCGGATTTTGTATCCCGGAGAATAGGTTCTAACTCCGTTCAGTTTTTTTCTCTTAGTTTTTTCATGTCCCAAACTGCCATCACACCCACCCGCGCCGCTGATTTTCCTGAGTGGTATCAACAAGTCGTTCGCGCCGCGCAAATGGCGGAAAATTCCGACGTTCGCGGAGCCATGGTCATCAAGCCGTGGGGCTACGGACTTTGGGAACAAATGCAGCGCGCGCTCGATGGAATGTTCAAGGCCACGGGACATCAGAACGCGTATTTTCCGCTCTTTATTCCGCTGAGTTATCTCGAAAAAGAAGCGGCGCACGTCGAGGGTTTTGCGAAGGAATGCGCGGTCGTCACGCACCACAGATTGGAATTGAACTCCGATGGAAAACTAGTGCCCGCCGGTCCGCTGACTGAGCCGTTAGTCGTTCGTCCAACGTCAGAAACCATCATCGGCGCGACCTACGCGAAATGGGTGCAATCGTGGCGTGATTTGCCGATTTTAATCAACCAATGGGCTAATGTCGTTCGCTGGGAAATGCGGCCGCGTTTGTTCCTGCGCACGACGGAATTCTTGTGGCAGGAAGGTCACACCGCGCACGAAACCGAGGCCGAGGCGCTCGAGGAAACCGACAAGATGTTAGGCGTTTACGAGACCTTTGCGCGTGATTGGCTGGCGCTGCCGGTGTGTCCGGGCGAGAAGTCGGCGAACGAACGTTTCCCGGGCGCCGTCCGCACTTACACGATCGAATGCATGGTGCAGGATCGGAAGGCGATTCAGGCGGGCACGTCGCATTTTCTCGGACAGAATTTTGCCAAAGCGAGCGGGATTAAATTCCAATCGCGCGAAGGAAAAGAAGAGCACGCCTGGACGACAAGTTGGGGTGTTAGTACGCGAATGATCGGGACCGTGCTCATGGCGCACGGCGACGACGACGGCGCAGTTTTGCCGCCACGTATCGCTCCAAGTCAGGTCGTTATTTTGCCGGTGACTCCGAAGGAAGAAACGAAGGCGGCGGTGCTGGAAGCGTGCGAGAAGCTGATGTTAGAACTTCGTGCCCAGACTTACGCAGGCGAACCGATTCGCGTCGAACTCGACAAACGCGATCTGCCCGGCGGAACGAAGAGCTGGGACTGGATCAAGCGCGGCATTCCGGTGCGCATCGAGATCGGTCCGCGCGACTTGGAAAAAGGCACGGCTGCCGTCAGTCGCCGCGACATGGGAGTGAAAGAGAAATCCTTCACGCCGCTGCCGGAATTGGTTTCTAACATCGGCGAAATCCTAACCTCCATCCAATCTAACTTGTTTCAAAAAGCACTGGCGTTTCGCGATGCTAACATGCAAGTGCTGGAGACGAAGGAAGCCTTCTACGACTACTTCAAGAACGACGATGGCGGCGGGTTCGCGCTCGCTCATTGGAACGGAAGTCCGCTCATCGAGGAGCAGATCAAGACCGATCTGAAAGTGACGATTCGCTGCATTCCATTTGCGCGCGACCACTTCACGCCAGAGCCGGGAAACTGCATTTTCACTGGCGAGCCGAGTGCGCAGCGGGTGATTTTCGCTCGGTCGTACTAGCATTTGCAGCTTGTTTCTCATCGGAGTTCCAACGCATTCTGCGCGATGCTGAAACGCTTTTTCAAAGTCTTGTCGCGCCTCTGGATCGGGGCGGTTTTCATTCCACTGGTCGCTTGCGGAGCGGATACGCCGAAGGTGGAGGAGCTCTACCAGACGAATTGCGCGAGCTGCCACGGTGCCAATGGGCAAGGCGGATCAGGCGCGAATTTGCTCGACGATGAGTGGAAATACGGCGGCTCGGATGATGAAATTGCGGCCTCGATTGCGCATGGTTATCCGCCGATGGGAATGCCCGGCTGGGAGGCGACGATGTCTCCGACGCAGATTCGGTCGCTGGTGATTTATCTGCGTGAGAAGCGGGCTTCGGCTTCGTCAGATTCGAATGCAACTCGCGTGAAAATGGATCAGCCGATCGTCACGCAGAAAGCGACGTTCCGATTGCAGATTGTCGCGAAGGATTTTCACAACCCGTGGGGATTCGCGTTTTTGCCCGATGGAAGAATGTTAGTAACCGAGAAAGCGGGCGTGCTGCGGATCGTGGACAAGGACGGAAAGCTGGAGCCAGAGCCGATTCGCGGAACGCCGCCGGTAATGGAGCTGGGGCAGGGCGGAATGATGGCCGTCGCGGTGCATCCTGACTACGCGAAGAACGGCTGGATTTACCTCGGAATCGCCGATGGCGAGAAGAACGAAAAAGGAGAAATGAAAGCGATCACGGCGATTGTGCGCGGCCGGATCAAGGACGGTGCGTGGGTCGCTCAGGAGTGGATTTATCGCGCCGATAAAAAGTTTTTGAGTGGAGCTGGAGTGCACTTTGGGACGCGGATTGTTTTTGATTCGGGTTACATTTATTTCGTCGTCGGCGAACGCGGCGGCGGGCTCGAAGCGCAGGATGTGAAACGTCCGAACGGGAAGATTTTCCGCCTCTTCGACGATGGTCGCGTGCCGCCGGATAATCCTTTTGTTAGTACCGAAGGCGCGGAGCCGGGCATCTGGAGTTATGGCCATCGCAATCCGCAAGGCCTGGCGATGGACCTGCGCGATCATCAGATTTACGAAACGGAGCACGGACCGCGCGGCGGGGATGAGTTTAATCACATCGAAAAAGGCAAAAACTACGGATGGCCGGTAATTACTTATGGGATGAATTACAACGGAACTCCGATGCCAAATTCCATCGGCACGGCGAAGGATGGCATGGAGCAGCCGGTGACGTTTTGGGTGCCGTCGATTGCGGCTTGCGGGCTGACCTTTTACAACGGCGATCTGTTTCCAAAATGGGAAAATGATTTCTTCGCCGGCTCGCTGAAAGCCGAGGAATTGCACCGGCTGCATGTCGAAAATGGGAAGGTCACCGAGCAGGAAATCGTTCTCAAAGGCGCGGGCCGCATCCGCTCAGTCGAGACTGGGCCGGATGGAGCAATTTATCTGCTTTTGAACGCGCCCGATATTCTCGTGAAGATGGTCCCGGAGGGTTGAGAGTCGGAAGTTTCTCCAAAAATACCGGCTGCTGAGCGGAGTTTCAGTCGTATCGTTTTCTGATACGCATGGAACTCGACCGTAAACTCGCCATCCTCGCCGACGCTGCGAAATACGACGCTTCCTGCGCCAGCAGCGGCAGCACGAAACGCGACTCACGCGCGGGCGGTCTCGGATCGTCCACGGGCTCCGGCATTTGCCACAGCTACACGCCCGACGGACGCTGCGTTTCCCTGCTGAAAATCCTCCTGACAAACTACTGCATTTACGACTGCCTCTATTGCATCAACCGCACTTCCAGCGCCGTGCAGCGCGCGCGGTTCACCGTCGATGAAGTCGTCCAGCTCACCATCGATTTCTACAAGCGCAACTACATCGAGGGTCTCTTCCTCAGCTCCGGCATCATTCGCAACGCCGACTACACCATGGAGCAAACCATCGCCGTCGCGCGCAAACTCCGCGTCGAGCACGGTTTCAAGGGCTACATCCATCTCAAAACCATTCCCGAAGCCTCGCAGGAACTCATCAACGAAGCGGGAAAATGGGCAGACCGCATCTCGATTAACATCGAACTTCCCACGCCCGCAGACCTCGCCCGGCTCGCGCCAGAGAAGAATCTAACTCGCATCGAAACCTCGATGGACGGCATCAAAACCCGCATCGAACAAGGCAAAGCCGAGCGCAAGGAAAGTCGCAAAGCCCCGCAGTTCGCTCCCGCCGGACAGAGCACGCAAATGATCGTCGGTGCCACGGCCACGCCCGACCGTGACATCCTCGAACGCGCCTCCAGCCTCTACCAAAAACAACGCCTCAAGCGTGTTTACTATTCCGCCTTCAGCCCCATCCCCGACGCCTCGTCGAAGCTCCCGCTCATCTCGCCGCCGCTCATCCGCGAACACCGCCTCTACCAGGCCGACTGGCTCCTGCGCTTCTACGGTTTCAAGGTCGAAGAACTCACCACCGCCACCGCGCCCGACCTCTCGCTCACGCAAGATCCCAAACTCAGTTGGGCCCTACGAAATCGCGCCGAATTCCCCGTCGATATCAACCGCGCCAGCCGCGAAACCTTGCTCCGCATCACCGGCCTCGGCGTGCGCAATGTGGACCGCATCCTGCAAATCCGCCGCTGGCACAGCATCAGCATCGCCGACCTCACGCGGTTGCGCGTCCCCATCAAAAAAGCGCTCCCGTTCATCATCACCAGCGACCACATTCCGAAGCTCATCGGCGAACTCATCGTTCCTGAAAAAAAGCCCGCGCATGTCCTTGAGGAACCCCGAACCCTTCGAG
>JAYVOE010000056.1:0-13754 GCA_043758065.1 Spartobacteria bacterium
CGCAGAGTCGGGTGGGTCGGAAAGGTCATGCGTGGCAGGGCGTCGGATTTCTGCTACAAAGCAGGATGTTCAGCCCTACCGACGAAACGCATTTGAATCAAACTCAAATGCAAAACGCCGCCGAACGATTGCGCAAACGGCGGCGCTTGCAGGTCGTTTTTCTGGCGCTTTTCGGTGTGCTTTGCGGCGTCAGTTTTTTCCTCGATGACGCTGTGATTCGTTTCATCGCGGAGAACCGGACGAAGCCGTTAAAAAACCTCGCCGGACTGATCTCCGACTACGGCGACTGGCCGTGGCTGATGCTCGCCGCGCTGCCATTTCTCCTCTGGGCGATCTGGAAAAAACGTCCCGGCCTGCTGCGTCTCGTCGCCACCGCGATGATCGCCTCCTCGCTCGCCGGCGCGACCGCCAACGCCCTGCGACTCACCACCGGCCGCACACGCCCGAACAATTCTTCAGTCGAGTCAGGTTGGTATGGGCTGCGCCACGACGGTCAATGGTTGCTTGGCAAAAATAAATTCAGCTCATTCCCGAGCGGCCACACCGCGACGGCGTTCGGCTTCTTCGCGGCGCTGGCGTTCCGGAGAAAACCGTCGTCCTTTCTGTGGTTCGTGCCGGCCGTTTTCATGGCGATCAGCCGCATGGTGATCGACGCGCATCATCTGTCCGACGTCTGCGTCGGAGCGTGGTTTGGCCTCATCGCAGCGTGGTGGTGCAGCACGCGGCACTGGCATTTTTTGCGACGTTTCTCGCCTACGAAATCGGCGTGAATCCAATGCAACTCCGCTCACTTTTTTCGGCTTTGTCGTTTTAGGAAAGTGCGTTAGTCTGCGGCTGCTGGAAAAAATGGAGGGGTGGTAGAGTGGTCGATTGCGCCAGTCTTGAAAACTGGAGAGCCGCAAGGTTCCGTGGGTTCGAATCCCACCCCCTCCGCCAGCGATTGTGGAAGCTTTCCGCTAAGAAATCGCGGTGTTGCGGGATGACTCGTCGGCGACTGGATCAGTTGCTGAATTCCCTCTAACTCCCATGAAAAAATTTGTTCTTCCGTTCCTTCTCGTTTCGTTGACCTGGCTGCCGGTGCTGTTCGCGGCTGAATCGACTGCCACTCCGCTGGAAAAAGTGGATCCGGTGACAGGTGCGCGAATCATTCTACTCTCGAAAGAGCCAAGCCCGGCTGCGGGCGTGATTTATTTTACCCAGCCTTGCACGACGTTGGACAGTCGTTACACGCTCGTGCGGTATCTCGACAAAAGTGCGGGTCACACGGCGGGCCATATGTATCGCTATGACTTTCAAACCGGCGAACTCAAGAAGCTGACGGAGCGGATGCGGTGCTGACGACGGCACCGAATCAGGGTCCGGTGTTTGGCGACACGTTTGCGAGGCACGATACGAACGTGCTGATCGCGTCGGAGATTGCGACCGGAAAGACATCGGAGTTACAACGGATTCAGACCTGGCTGGGCCATGCGCAGTTTTCACCGACCGATCCGAAGCGGCGGATGTATTGCCACGAGGGTCCATGGGAGAGAGTCGATCGCATCTGGAATCTGCGGATGGAAAAAGGAGCGGAACCGGAGTCGATCCTGAAACGCACTGAGGAAAACGAGATCGCGGGCCACGAATTCTGGTCCACCGACGGCGCGACGATCTGGTATGACCACTTATATCGCCAACATCCAGACCAGCATTTTCTCGAAGGAAAAAATGTGGCGACAGGCGCGATCACGCGTTACCCGATCACGGCTCCGTTTGGGTCGATCCATTACGTGCAATCGTGGGATCGGAAATTTTTCGTCGGCGATGGCGGGACAAACAAAGAGCATCCCGAAGAGCAGGCGATGTTTATTTTAGTGCCGGAAAACGGCAAGCTGCGGTCGATCAAACTCTGCTCGATGGAGCACAACGATTACAAAGCGGCCGAGCCGAATCCGCATCTCACGCCGGATCAGCGTTGGGTGACGTTTACGGCGAGTTTTTCGGGAACGCCGCAAGCTTACGCCGTGGAAATGCCGAGGGAATGCTGGCGGAAATGACCCTTCCCATTTCATTCTAACTCGAATGAAAATTGGGCTTTTGCGTTGAATCGACTCCTGTCAGGTTTCGCTCATGGCTAAAATTATCGGATTTCATCACACCGCAATACGCACCGCCGACTTCGACGCGTCGCTGCGTTTCTACACCGAGATTCTCGGAATGGCCGTGCGAATCCGCTGGGGCGAAGGCCACGGTCGCGCAGCGATGATCGATGCGGGCGATGGAAATTACATCGAGGTGTTTGCGCGCGGTGAGGCCTTTGTGCAAACCGAAGGAACGATCCTGCATTTCGCGCTGCGAACAGACGATTGTTCCGCGATGTTGGAAAAAGTCCGCGCCACAGGAGCCGTGATTACGATGGAACCCAAATGGGTCACGATCGATTCGAACATTGGCCCGGTGGAAGTAAAGATCGCGTTTTTCAAAGGGCCCGATGGCGAGATCATCGAGCTGTTTGAAAATTCCGTCCTGTAAGACAACGACTTTTCAGTCGAGTTGCAGCGCTATCGTAGCAGCCCAGCCATGTAGGCGGCGGGCTGGAAATTCTCAATCAGAATCTCGGTGCGACCGTAACGGTGCATCCGCACTTGCGGGACATTGATTTCCGGCGTTTTCGCCGGTGAAAAAAGGATGTCGTCGTGAGTGGCGTTCTTCTTCGTTTTGAACATGCTCGGAACCAAATTTCCTCCGAGATGATCGCTGCGACCCGTGGCGACGTGCATGGTGCCGAGGACTTTTTCGTCTTGGATGTCGCGTCCGGAGACGGGAAGGACCTGGGTGCCGAAGCCGAGTTCGCCGAGTTCGCCTGTTACCGGGTCGTAGGCCAGTTTGGCATTGTGTTCGGCAACCGTCTCGGGGTTTCCGCGAACAAAATCTGCGCGGAAAACCCGCCCTGCGGTGACGTTAAAAATCGCGATGGTCCCGTCTTCGTAAGTCGATGGAAACTGTCCTTCCGCGCCCGTCGGGACGTAATAGATTTCGCCTGCCGGCAGGTTCGCAATGTCCGGGCCGCCACGACACAGGCCGTGGCTTTTTTGCGCTTCCTGACCGTCCAACTGGAGGCGCAAGGTGTATTTGGCATCGTCGAGAACGTAATCGATTTCAACCCAATCGGCGTTCGTCATACCGAGACGAAGTTTTTCCGCGTTCCGACTAACTTCGTCGTAATCCACGGCCAAACCTGAGCCGAGTATGATATCATTCACGCCGTGCAAAGTCGCGCCGCGGAAGCCGTATTGCTTGGCAAACGCCGTGAGCGGAGCCGTCGCCGAATACGTCGAAATGCAGAGGACAATCTCGTAATTTGGATAAACATCCTTCTCCAAACTGAGCTGCCGACCGTCGGGAGCGAACGCTTCATCCGGCATATCAAGATTGCTCCCGCCGGTGATCTCGAAAGCGAAGAAATCCACGTTGCCGACTTGCAGCACCGCGCCTTCGCCATTGAGCAAACCCTGATAAAACACCTCGTAAGCCTTGCGCTGGATCGTGAGAGCAGGGTCGTTGAGGAAAGAAAAATCTTTCACGTCGACCGGGTTCGCCAAGTCGATGAGGATGGCCACATTTTCACCGCCTTTGGGATGGAAAACCGTTTTCAGCAAGCGAGAAAGGCTGAACTGAGGAAAGCCAGGAAGCTGAGGAATGGAGGCTGAGCGAGTAGGTGCAGTGAGCATGGCGGTAGTGTTCGGGAATGTTCGTGGTTGGACACCTTCGATGTAGCCTGAGGCTGAATTCAGTGTCATTCCCAATACGATTGCACGGACCGCCGCGATGCACTTGAATTTTATTTACGCAGACGATTAGCGAGAAGTCCGCGTTTGGGGGCGAAAATGAGGGTGAGAACGAAAATAAGAGATTGCACGAGGACGATACAGGAGCCGGTGGAGCCGTTGATGAAGAAGCTGATGTAAACACCGGCGATGCTGGAAAAAACGGCACTAACGACGGCGATAATTTGCATGCGATGAAAGCGGTCGGTAAGCAGAAACCCAATGCAGCCGGGGGTGATGAGCATCGCGATGACGAGAATGATGCCAACCGCTTGCAACGACGCGACGATCGTTAGGGCAAGGAGAGAGAGCATCGTGTAGTTCAGCACGGTGGTATTGAGGCCAACGCTTCGCGCTTGCAGTGGATCGAAGCAGAAAAGGAGGAGGTCTTTGCGCAGCAACAAGGTGATGAGGAGAGTGCCTCCGGCGATGCAGGCGGTCTGGATGATCTGCTCGCGAGGAATACCTAGCAGGCTGCCGAAGAGAATGTGGTTGAGATGTTGGTCTGTCTCGATTTTTGAAAACAGAACAAGGCCAAACGCGAACATTCCTGTGAAAACTACGCCCATGACAGTGTCTTCTTTGACGCGACTGTGATTTTTGATGAATCCCGTGCCGACGGCGCAGAGCAGCCCGGAAAAAAATGCACCGACTGCGAGCGGAATGCCCGCGATATAGGCGAGGACGATGCCGGGCAGCACGGAATGGGAGATTGCGTCGCCCATGAGGGACCAGCCTTTCAGCACGAGGAAACACGAGAACATTGCGCAGACCGTTCCCACCAATGCGCCGATGGCAAAGGCGTGGAGCATGAACTCGAATTGAAATGGAGAGAGCCAGTTCATGCGGCGACTTCCTCCAACGCCTCGCGGCGTTTGTTGCGGCTGGCGAGCATCCCGTGGCGGGGAGCGAAGGTGAGCGCGAGCAGAAAGAGGAGCGTTTGCAGCACCACGATGCAGCCCCCGGTGGAGCCATCGAGGTAGTAGCTAATGTAAGCGCCGAGGAAGCTGGTAGCGACTCCGATACCGCCCGCGATGGCTAGCATTTTGCTGAAACGATCCGTTAGCAAGTAAGCGGTCGCGCCGGGTGTGACCAAGGTTGCGACAACGAGCACGGCTCCGACGGTTTGCATCGAAGCAACGGCGGTGGCTGCCAGCAGGGTGAGCAATGTGTAATGGAGCACCGTCGGGTTCAGCCCGAGCGTGCGCGCTTGGTTCGGGTCGAAGCAAAACAGCACGAGATCTTTCCATTTGAGTGCGATAACAATCAGCGTCACCACGGAAATAAGCGCCACTTGTTTCACGTCGGGATCGGAGATGCCGAGGATGTTTCCGAAGACGATCGTTCGTAGGCTGATACCAGCGGGAAAAAGTGATATGAGTAAGACTCCAATGGCAAAAAACGTCGTGAAAACCACGCCTATGACTGCGTCTTCACGCAAGCTGGTGCGTGTTTTTACAAACCCCATTCCCGCAGCAGCGAGCAGTCCGGAAATGAACGCGCCCAAGGCAAACGGCGCACCAAGCAAGTAGGCAATGGTGACTCCCGGAACGACGGCATGCGAAAGTGCGTCGCCCATGAGCGACCAGCCTTTGAGCGTGACAAAACACGACAACAACCCGCAGACGCCGCCGATGAGCGCGGTGACCCACATGGCCTTGAGCATGTAGTCGTATTGAAACGGAATGATGAGCTGCTCGAACATTAGTCATCGTCCTGCTCAGCGCGTGCCTTGACGATTCCCTCGTGCCCGGCGCGTTCCCGGAATTCCAGATGACCATCTTTTCCGAAAACCAGAGGGCGTTCCTCGTCGCTGAGCAGCGTGACCGTGCGCCCATCGTGTTTCTGCACGGTGGATTCGTCGAAGCGGAAATGGCGCAACGCCCCGCCAAAAGCGAGCGTGAGATTGGCCTCGGTGAAGACGTCGGCGATGGAGCCGAAGGCGAGCACGGTGCGATTAATGATGACAGCTTGATCGCAAAACTCCGGCACGGATCCGAGGTCGTGCGTCGAGACGAGAATGATGTGACCCGAGTCGCGTAATTCTCCTAACAACGTGATGATCGCCGCCTCGGTTTTGACGTCCACGCCAGTGAAAGGTTCGTCGAGCAAAATGACGCGTCCTTCCTGAGCGAGAGCGCGAGCGAGGAAGACGCGTTTCTTTTGTCCGCCGCTCAGTTCGCCGATTTGGCGGTCGCGAAATTCCCACATTTGCACTTTGCGCAGGCTTTCCTCCGCTCGACGTTTATCCGCCGCGCGCGGGATGCGCAGGAAATTCATGTAGCCGTAGCGTCCCATCAGGACAACGTCCCAGACGCTGACGGGGAAATTCCAATCC
Source organism: Spartobacteria bacterium (assembly GCA_043758065.1). Taxonomy (GTDB): domain Bacteria; phylum Verrucomicrobiota; class Verrucomicrobiia; order Chthoniobacterales; family DASVRZ01; genus DASVRZ01. The sequence continues at coordinate 6,145 of JAYVOE010000056.1, forward strand.
ACTTCCTCCGCCTGCGGAACGTAAGCGACCCAGTTACATTTCTGTGCAACTCGAATGGGTTTTCCACCGATAGTGACCCGACCTTTGGCAGGTGTGAGAAAGCCCATGATGGCTTTGAACAAGGTGGATTTCCCGCTGCCATTGATGCCTACCAACGCGCAAATCGTGCCGCCTTGCAGGTGAAAACTAGCATCGCGCACCGCCACGTTGCCGTTGTTATAGGTGACGGTAACGTTTTCGACGCGGACATCGAGAGCGAGGTCGGTCATTTTCCGAAGAAGCCTTTTACGATCGCAGCGGCGTTGTATTCGAGCATTTTGAGATAGGTAGGAGCCGGTCCGTCGGCAGCCGTGAGTGAATCAACATAGAGCACGCCGCCGTAACGCGCGCCAGTTTCCTTCGCGACCTGACGGGCGGATTTGTCGCTGATGGTGCTCTCGCTGAAAACAACGGGAATTTGATTTTTGCGAACCATGTCCACGACTTTGCGCACCTGCTGCGGGGTGCCTTCGGAATCGGCGTTGACGGGCCAGAGGTAGAGTTCCTTCATGCCGTAATTGCGGATGAGGTAGGAAAATGCACCTTCGCTGCTCACGAGCCAGCGCTGGGCCTCGGGGATTTCGGAGAGTTTGGAGGAAATGGGGGCGTCGATGGCCTGGAGCTTGGCGCTGTAAACGGCGGCGTTCGCGGCGTAGGTCGCGGCGTTGGGTGGATCGAGTTTGACGAGGGCTTTGCGGATGTTTTCGACGTAGATAATCGCGTTGGCCGGGGCCATCCAACTATGGGGATTTGGTTTGCCATTGTAGGGACCTTCTTTAATGCCCATCGGCTCGACGCCGTCGGTGAGCACGACGCTCGGGACGTTTTTGATGCTGCCGAAAAACTTCTCGAACCAACGTTCCAACCCCATGCCATTCCAGAGGACGAGATCGGCGGATTGGGCCTTTACGATATCCATGGGAGTGGGCTCGTATTCGTGAATCTCGGCGCCCGGTTTGGTGATGGATTCGACCACGGCTGCGTCGCCCGCGACGTTTTGCGCGATGTCCTGGATAATGGTGAAGGTGGTGACGATTCGTTTGGGTTTCGCGGAGGCGTTGGCGAAGAGAGAAAGGATCGCGAGAGTGCAGAGGAGGAGCGTGGATTTTTTCATAAAATTGCTAGAGTTAGAAACGGAAGGACGCGCCTACGAAAGGATGCAAATCTTCGGCGGCATCAGTGAGGCCTATATTACATCCGCCATCGAGCTGAATATCGTCGGTGACCGCGTAAGTGAGCCCCAAATTAAAGGTGGCTTGCCATCTGGAACCGCTCTCCGCGCTGAGGACGCTGACAAATTCCACATAGCCGCCAAGATCGCCGACGATGTCGTGGCTGAAAGTGATCGAATTGATCAAGTCCAGATGATAGCCGCTGTCGGCATCGTTGCGGAGGACGTCCACCTCGGTCATGAATCCCATTCCCCAGTCGCCGGGGAGACTTACGGCAAAGGGGATATTGAGCCCGCCTTCGACGGAATTATTTCCCAATCCGCTCGAATGCGTGGGCAGCTTTACAAACGGCATCAGGGCTAATGCAGTCGCTCCCCCATCGTTGCCCCAGAGGTTCGTTTTCAACCGAAAGGTAAGATCGCCTACGCCGGTGGTCGTTGTGCTCGTGCCAGCTTCCCGGGTTTTTTCGTGGATGTAGCTGTCGAAAACGATCTGCAAATCCAGATTGTTCAGAAGACCGACTTTAAAATTGATCGGAGTTACATTCCATTCTGTGACGCCGCCAGAGCGGTCGCGGGTGTAGTTCACGAAATCCATTTCGATCTGCACATGCCCGGCATCGACGGTGTAGGCGCTTTCGGTCACATCCGGTCGGTCGGTGGAAAGTTCGCGCATCTGGTCGCGCGGGGTCGGATTGAAGAAGGTGTAGGTAGATTTTTCAGAAAGGCGCGTCAGTTCAGCCGACGCAGTTGTCGGGAGACCAATGGCAATCGCTGCGGTCAGTAAGTGAAGATACCAATTTTTCATTCGACTATGTAGTCAAAGCTACAATCTGAGGCCTTGAATACACTTGCTCCCGAATGTTTGTCAAAACCTAAATTCTCCTTACACTGATTCGATGGCCAAAACTCCCGCACCTCCCGTCACCCCAGCCAGCGTCCCCCTCGCCGTGCGCCAGAAGAAGACTCGCGAGCAACATGCTAGCGAGACCGCTCAGGATTATGCGGAAGCCATCGCCGAATTGATTGAGAAATGTGGAGAGGCCCGCGCCACCGATGTTGCTCGGGAAATGGGCGTTTCTCACGTTACCGTCATTCGCACAGTCGAGCGCTTACAGCGCCAGGGCTTGGTCACAACGCAGCCGTATCGATCTATTTTTCTTACAGACGACGGCCGGAAACTGGCGCGGCAATCCCGCACCCGGCATCAAGTGGTCGTCTCATTTTTGGAAGCTCTCGGTGTCTCCCCTGAAACGGCGCAAAGCGATGCGGAGGGTATCGAGCATCACACCAGCGCCGAGACGCTCGCTGCCATGAAGAAGTTTCTTCCAAAAAGGGGCTGAGTTCAGTTTACGCCGGAGGTGCATTTTTTCATCGCAGCCGGGCAGTCCCTTTGCTTTGCTGTGCGGTCACATGTCGAGTCAACTGGGCCAACTATTTCGCATTTCCACCTGGGGAGAATCCCACGGGGGCGGCGTCGGCGTGGTCGTGGATGGTTGCCCGGCGAGAATTGAGCTGAGTGCGAGCGATATCCAGGTCGATCTCGACCGGCGTCGTCCGGGTCAGAGTGAAATCGTCACGCCACGCGACGAGGCCGACGAATGCAAGATTTTGAGCGGTGTTTTTGAGGGAAAAACGCTGGGCACTCCCATCTCGATCGTGGTGATGAATAAAGACGCGCGCCCGTCGGCTTACACCGAAATGGAGACGGCATTTCGCCCTTCACACGCCGATTTTACCTACGAGGAAAAATACGGAATTCGCAATCATCAAGGCGGCGGTCGCGCCTCGGCTCGCGAGACGATTGGGCGCGTCGCAGCGGCGGCGATTGCGAAGAAACTTTTTGCAACGGTTGCGCCCAAACTGGAAGTGCTGGCCTACGTCAAATCGATCTACAACATCGAAGCCGACGTAAAAATTTCTGAGCTGAGTTACAGTCAAATCGAAGGCAACATCGTGCGTTGTCCTGACCCGGTGGCCGTTGAAAAAATGATCGCGTTAATCAAGCAAATGCGCACCGATGGCAACTCAGTCGGCGGTGTCATCGAATGCGTCGTGCGGAATTGTCCGACTGGTCTCGGAGAACCCGTTTTCGACCGACTCGAAGCGGATCTTGCGAAGGGAATGCTCAGTTTGCCCGCAACAAAAGGCTTCGAAATCGGCTCCGGTTTTTCTTGCACGCGAATGACTGGCGCGGAGCACAACGATCCGTTTGAAATGCGCGACGGCCAAGTGCGGACGACGACGAATTTTTCCGGCGGAACTCAGGGCGGAATCTCGAACGGTGAGGAAATTTTCATGCGAGTTGCATTCAAACCTACGGCCACAATCACCCGCTCGCAGCAGACCGTTACCAAGTCTGGCGAAGCAACCGAACTCGCCGCACGCGGACGCCACGATCCGTGTGTTTTACCACGTGCCGTTCCCATGGTCGAGGCCATGACGTGGCTAACACTAGCCGACCATTGGCTGCGTCAACGCGCGATGGACATTCTCCCCCGCTAACATGCTGGCCGAGACCACATTTGCAGGGCTGACCCTGCTGCAAGTCGCCATGGTTAGCCTCGCACTGCTCATCATCACGATGAACGTCTGGTCAGGCTGGCAGAGCGGCGTCGTGCGTCAGGTTTTGCGCATCGTCGCGATCATTCTTAGCTATGTGGCAGGAATAAAACTTGGCCCCGTCATGGCGACGTTGGTGCCAGATATCGCGGTGTTAGGTTCCGCTCAAACTCCGATCATTTCCATTCTTACCGGTTTCCTCTGCTATGTGATTTTGCGGTTCGTGATCAACATGCTTTTCCGCAAAACGCGTGAGCAGGAATCCTTCATCATGCGCACCATCTACGGAATCGGCGGTGCCACCATCGGGTTGTTTTTCAGCCTGATATTTCTGATCGCAACCTTGGTCGGCATTCGACTCGTCGGGACGGTTTCCGATGCGCAATTTCGTGTTGCCGAGAAGCGTCACGAACCGCTCCCGGATAACGTTCGCACTGGGATCATGACGCAGTTTTCCCAGGCGCGACAGGCAATCGAAAATGGCCCCGCCGCGCCGGTCATCATGACGATTGATCCGACTCCGAACGATATCTACAAAACGCTTGACCGCGTCTCCACGATGACGGCAGATCCCGATGCGATGACTCGTTTTGTGAGCTATCCGGGAACGAAACAACTCATGGAGCATCCCTCATTGAAAAAGCTCGCGGAAGACCCCGAAATTCAGGCGAAGCTGCAAAAGAAAAACCTCATCGACTTGCTGGAAGATCCGAAGGTTCTAGCATTGTTCAGCGATAACTCTCTTCGCGATAAACTCAAGACGTTTGAGTTTAACAAAGCGATGGATTTCGCCCTCAAACCGGGCCCAACTCCGCTCCCCACTCGCAAAGCGACGCCCGTCCTTACACGCACTTACTAACATACGCCTCTAACTCGAATGAAAACCGGAATGATAGTTACCATTGGATTGGAAGTTCACGTTCAGCTAAAGACTCGTAGTAAGATGTTTTGCGGATGTCCGATTGAGTTCGGCGCAGAACCTAACACTCACACCTGCCCCGTTTGTTTAGGAATGCCCGGAGCCTTGCCCGTGATGAATTTGCAGGCGCTAAAACTCACCGCTCTCACAGGTCTGATGCTGAACTGCACGATCCCGGAAATCTGTAAGTTTGATCGCAAACATTACTTCTACCCGGACATGCCGAAGAACTATCAGATTACGCAATTTGACCAGCCACTCTGCCTCGGTGGCGGCGTTCCTTTGCACGATCTGGCTTACCCGAAAGATCATCAAAAAAAGATTGCGACTCCTAACAAAGTCATTGGCCTAACACGCATCCATTTGGAGGAAGATGTCGCGAAAAGTTTTCACTTCGATGCGAATACCGGAATCGACTTTAACCGCGCTGGTTCTCCGTTGATGGAGATTGTTAGTGAGCCGGATATTGCCTCGCCGGAAGAAGCGTTCGCCTATCTAACTTCGCTGCGCCAAGTGTTAGTCTATGGCAATGTTAGCGATGCCGACATGGACAAAGGCCAGATGCGCGTGGATTGCAACATATCGGTCCGACCCGAATCACAAAAAGACTACAACGCGAAGATTGAGCTGAAGAATCTGAACACCGTCAGCGGTGTGAGACGTGCGCTAGCTTTTGAGATTGCGCGGCAGACCGAAGCTGTTGAAAACGGAATCGTTCTCAAGCAGGAAACGCGTCGCTGGGATGATGACGCTGGCGAGACTTTTTTGATGCGAGTTAAAGAGACCTCTGCCGACTATCGCTACTTCCCAGATCCCGATCTGCTACCGGTGAAAACCGGTGCTTTCATGGTCGAAGTCCGCACGCAAGTTCCCGAGCTGCCGCCACAAAAACGCGACCGTTATGTGAAAGATTACGCGGTGAGTGACTACGATGCGTCGGTCATTGCCAACGATCTCGCGCTCTGCACGTATTTCGAGGTGGCTGTTAGCACCGCACGCAAGCCAAAGGGCATTGCCAACTGGATCATCAACGACCTTCTTAGCGCGTTGAGTGCGGCCGATCTAACGATCGATGCGTCACCCATTGCACCAGGTTTGTTAGATGAGTTAGTCAACCTGGTTGATGATGGCAAGATCAACGGAAAACAAGCTAAGGAAGTCTTCGCCGACATGTTTGCCACGGAAAAAACTGCTGGCACCATTGTTGAGGAGAAAGGCTTGAAACAGGAAAGTGATAGCGGCGCAATCGAAGCGATATGCCTGCAAGTCCTATCAGAAAATCCCAAGTCGGTTGAAGATTATCGCGCCGGTAAAGTGGCCGCGGTGAATTTCCTGAAAGGCCAGGTGATGAAGGTTAGCAAAGGTAAAGCCAACCCAGCCATTGTGGGCGATTTGTTAGTCAAACTGCTAGGTTAGTTATCCGACGAGACTTTTGGCGTAGCTGAGAGTGTCAATGTCTTTCAAAGTCTTATCGCGACGAATGGCTTTGATGCGCGGAAACCGCATAGCTAGTCCACTCGGATGACGCTTGCTCGGCTGGATCGAGTCGAAGGCGATCTCCAAAATAACGTCCGGCTGCACGAGGAGAACGTGACCCCAATCACCGATCACATTTGACTCGAAGTGCGCTGTTAATTCCTCGATCTCTACGTCGGTTAGCCCGGTATACGCCTTGCCAATGGTTAGCAGTTCATCCGAGCCATCGCGGCGAATGGCAAAGGTGTAATCGCTCAAAACATGGCTACGTTTTCCGTGGCCTAACTCCACGCCGGTAACGACGACGTCTAGTGTTGCCAGTTCCTTTTTGAGTTTATACCAAGCACCGCCGCGGCGACCGGGAAGATAATGGCTCGTCGCCTCCTTCACAATCAGGCCTTCATTTCGCCTGGCTCTTGCGGCGATGAAAGCAGATTCCATTTCATCCGCCGAACGCACCAACGTCGCTTCGGCGAGACGAAATTTTGAAGGGAGTTCCATCGCACTGAGAAATTTGCGGCGCTCGGACAATTGCGTTTTCAAAAGCGATTTTCCGTTGAGATAAAGTAGGTCGAACGCGGTGAAGATTACGGGAATGTCCGAGCCGATGAAAAGATCACCGTGGCTTTTGCGGCCCAGCCGTTTCTGCAAATCGAAGAACGTCAGCGTTTTCCCTTCGGCGAAGGCAAGAATTTCTCCATCGAAAATTGCGGTCGTGGGAAACAACGCTGCCAGTTCGGGGAATTGATTCGTGATCGGGCGCAAGTCGCGCGAAAAAATTTCCACGCGAGTTCCATCGATATGGATTTGGGCGCGGATGCCGTCGTATTTGTCCTCGACGAGGACGCCGTCGGCCGCAGCGGGACCGAAGCGTTCCCAGATGGCGTCGGCGTTCGGTTCTGGGGAGGCGAGCATGACTTTTACCGGGTGAAAAAGCTGGATACCCGCGTCGGCGAGACGGTTTTCCTGCGCCAGGATAACAACCTGACCCAAATCACCCGTGAGCATATTCGCCTCGCGGACTTCATCGGCATGAACTGCAAAAGCCTCGGCAATGCTTTCTTCAACCAAGCCTTCCTTGAGTCCAATGCGGAGGTCGCTGGTGAGGATGCGAACGAGATACGCAGCTTCGCTGGCGTCGAGTTCCATCAGAATGTCGCGCAACACAGCGGTTTTGGCGGCAGGACCGCGGGTTTGTTCGAGCTGGATGAAGAAATTTCCGATGCGAGTCAGATCGATATCCGTATTTCCGGGGCGTCCGCTCAAGGCGATGAGCACAGCTTTTCCGATGTCCCCCAGCCCGCTGGTTTTTGCCCGAAATTCCCCTTCCGACACACCGGCGACGAGCATCACGGCACGGCGAATGAGTGCCCAGCCGACTTGCAGGACTCGCGGATCGCTTTGGGGAAAAGCGCTTCCGGTAAGAAAAATGGCGGCGAACGG
>JAYVOE010000057.1:0-4922 GCA_043758065.1 Spartobacteria bacterium
GGTTTTCCATCCCACACTTCTAACTAATCCGGAAACAAATGGAAATTCATTGATTCAAAAATAACGCCCGATTAAATCAGCAGTTCCCTAAGTCGGCTCGGTTTTTTCCCGATAAGGTCGAAACCTGCTTCCGGCACGAATTTAGTTCGTGAAAATTGATACCCCTCTCGATGTGCTGATCGTTGGCGGCGGACCGGCTGGATTGAGCGCCGCGTTGGTTTTAGGGCGGAGTCGCAGGCGAGTCGTGGTGGATTCCAACGAGCCCCGCAGCGTCGCGTCGCGGGCGATGCACGGGTTTCTCACACGCGACGGAATTCACCCGGCGGAATTTCGCCAGATCGCACGGGAACAGCTCGGCCATTATCCAAACGTTACTTTTCGCGACGACCTCGTCACCAGAATCGAACGTAACTTAAATCAGTTTACCTCCACTCTCGCCAGCGGCGAAACGATTGTCTCGCGAATGATCCTGCTCGCGACCGGGGTCGTTGATGAAAAGCCCAAATTGGGTCGCTTCGACGAGTTCTGGGGAAAAACCGTCCACCTTTGCCCATATTGCGATGGCTGGGAACATCAGGATCAACTTATCGTCATCCATGGTCGCGGCGTGGAAGGCGTGGAGTTTGCTCTCGAAATGCTCGGCTGGTCGAGCGATCTAGTCCTCTGCACCGACGGTCCGGCCAATCTTTCGCCCGATGACCTCGCACGACTTGAAAAAGCCCATATCCGGCTCATCGAAACGGAGGTCGCCACGCTCGAAGGCGACGACGGCCAGATCAGCGGCGTTCGTTTTACTGATGACACGGTTGCCCCGTGCCGCGCGCTCTTTTTCACCGCGCCGCAGGAGCAGCGCTCCGACCTCGCGCACACTCTCGGCTGCCAGCTTTCTGAGGACGGAGTGACCTTCGATTGCAAGGAATGCGCCTCCAGCAACATCCCGGGCGTTTTCCTCGCGGGCAACACCAGCCGCGGCCTGCAACTCGTCATCATGGCCGCGGCGGAAGGCACGCAAGCCGCGTTCACCATCAATCAAGCACTGCTCGACGCCGACTGCCCTGCTGGAGGGCGCTTGAGCATGAGCCGAGTGAAACTTGTAACATTTGTGTGACAATTCACTTCAGGGTCTAGGCGGCGGTGGAGCGTTCTGATACGGCTGCAACTCCGATGGAAAATAAACCGGCCCGTTACAAAACAATCGTTCTCTCCGATGTGCATCTCGTTTCGCGCGATTGCAAGATCGACGAGGTGAATCATTTCCTGAAGCACACGCGCTGCGAGAAGTTGATTCTGAACGGAGACATCATCGATGGCTGGAAGCTGCGCCAGGGCGGCTCGTGGACAAAGGGGCACACGCGTTTCGTGCGGCTGGTGCTGAAAAAGTTAGAGAAGAAAGATACGGAGGTGATTTATCTCCGGGGCAATCATGACGATATTCTGGCGAAGTTTTTGCCGATCGATTTCGAGCGACTGCGGATTGTGGAAGATTATGTGCACGAGGGCGTTCGGGGAAAATATCTCGTTTTGCACGGCGATCTTTTCGACACGGTGACGAAGAATTTCGTCTTTCTGGCGTATGCCGGCGACTGGGGTTACTCGGCGTTAATGGGGTTGAATCGGCTCTACAATCACTACCGGGCGTGGCGCGGGAAGGAGTATTATTCGTTGAGCAAAGCCGTGAAGGCGCGGGTGAAGCAGGCGGTAAATCATGTGTCAAACTTCGAGGATCACATCGCGGCGCTGGCCGGCAGTCGCGGTTGTATCGGCGTCATGTGTGGCCACATTCACACAGCGGCGGATCGGCTGATCGGCCCGGTGCATTACCTGAATTCAGGCGATTGGGTGGAGTCGCTCACGGCGGTGGTGGAGCATTTTGACGGGCGTTTCGAGGTGCTGGAATTTGCAGAATTTTTGAAACGCTTTCCAATGGAGGTGGCGGAAGCTTTGGCGATAGCGGAACCTGCGGCGGCGTTAGCGATAGCGATGTAACTCCGATCAAAAAAACGTCCCAGCCCATTTACGTATGCCAGTTTTTACCGAGACATTTGAAGTGCCGACTCAGGGAAAGGGAACTTACGAGATCACGAGTCGCGTCATGGAGGTGGTGCGGAAATCTGGTCTGCGCGATGGAACGGTGACGGTGTTCATCCGCCATACGAGTGCGAGTCTGATCATTTACGAAAATGCCGACCGTTCGGCGCGAGTGGATTTAGACGCGTTTTTCGAGCGACTCGTGCCGGAGGATGAAAGTTATTTCACTCACACTCAGGAGGGGAGCGACGATATGCCGAGCCATTTGCGCATGGTGCTGACGCGCACTTCAGAGACGATCCCGCTGCTTGCCGGTAGCCTAGCGCTGGGGACGTGGCAGGGGATTTTTCTCTTTGAGCATCGTTGCGACTCGCATCGGAGAGAGTTGGTGATGACGGTGCTGGGCGAGTGATTCCACTGGGACTCGACTCAATTTTTTTTGATCGGAGTTGGAGTGGATTGTGTGCGGCTCCAGATGAGAAACGCCGCTCCGATGGCGACCATAAAGAGGGAGTAAAATTGCCCGCGCGTGAAGCTGCCGACAAGTGAAGCATCCGGTTCGCGAAATTGTTCCCCGAAGATGCGGGCGAATGCGTAAAGGACGAAAAACAATCCCGTCAAGACGCCGCGCTTGACCTGCAACCGGGTGCGCACCAGCCACAGGACGATGAATAAAAGGAAACCTTCCAACGCTGCCTCATACAGTTGAGACGGATGTCGCGGATTCAAAACGTCGCGCAGCAAATCGCGGAGAGCCGGGCTGTGACGCGCCTCGTCCACGATGGCCTGCGGCGTATCGATCCTGCCGGGATAACGACTGAGCACCTGGTCGAGCTTCGCTAATTGGTTATTCCAAACGAGCGGGTCCAGGAGTTCACCCGGGAATTGCATGGCCCATGAAACGTTGGTGATCCGGCCATAGAGTTCGCCGTTAATGAAGTTGGCCATGCGTCCGAAAAACAATCCGACAGGCGCGACCACGACCAGATTGTCGCCCAGGCCAGTCCAGGAGACGCGATGTTTTCGAGCATACCAGAGCGTGTAGAAGAACAGCCCAAGGATGCCGCCGTGGCTGGCCATCCCGCCTTGCCAGACGCGAAAAAATACAGTGGGGTCCGACCGTAATCCGTCCAGATCGTAAAAGAGAAAGTATCCCAGCCGGCCACCCAACAGGACTCCGAACAAAGCAGCCCAGGTAATGAAGTCGCTCACCTGATCGGGTCGCAGTTCGGAGTAGCCACGCTCTGCCAGACGTCGATAAAGCCATGTTCCCACGATAAACGCGGAGACATAAGCGAGTCCGTACCAACGCGGTCCAACTCCGTTGGAAAACTGAAAAACGAACGGGCTAAGATGGTGGACGTAATAGGCGAGCATAGAAATTTAGGCGATCTCCACGACGAGCGCGGTGGTGTTATCCTGGCCGGATTGTTCGACCGATTGGTGGACGAGACGCAGCGCTGGGTTGAGCTCGGCTTCCGCAGCCGTTGGGGCACGCAGTAATTGGCGCAGACGATCCTCGTGCAAGCCCTCCGTCAAACCGTCGCTACAGATTAGGAAAACGTCACCGGACTCACATCCGACTGCACCGATTTGTGGATCGATGTAGCGGTGTTCTGCGCCGAGCGCCTTTTGAAGAACATTCCGGCGCGGATGGTTGCGCGCTTCGTGAGCACTGATTTTTCCGTTTCGGAAAAGCCAGCCTACGTAGGTATCGTCGTCGGAAATTTGCCGAATCGCCCCGGTGGATTTCGGCAAAAAATAGATTCGGCTGTCACCCACGTGACCAAAAAACATCCATCCCGGCCGGAACCAGGTCAGGCTCAACGTGGCACCCATCCCAGCGCAATCCTCGTCACTTTCACCGAGAAAAACCAACGCACGATGGATCTGATCGAAAAGTTCGCCGAGCACGTCGCCGAAGCCAGTGTTCATTCCTTGTGCTTCGAGTCGAAACGACCGTGGCAAAAGGCGCGTAATTTTTTCCACAGCAATCCGGCTGGCAAATTCCCCGGCGTGCGCTCCGCCCATTCCGTCGCTGACGGCAAACGCAAAATCGCCATCGTCCAAACTGCCCGCGCCGGTTTTTCCGAGGTGATGCACCTCTTCGGCGTTAAACTGCAGGCCGACAAAGGCGTCTTCGTTATTTTTTCTGATGCGACCTCGATCCGTATGGCCGGACCAAAAGAGAGTCGCCGGAGCCGAAAAAACAGGTTCGAGTTCCATTGGATTCATCGCAGGTCGTCGAGGATGGTGGCAAACTCGAAATCGATCACGCAAAACCTGCCAGCCTGCTGCGAATATGTGATGTTACGCGCCTCGCGATCCTCGTGCCGCACGCCATATGGCTCTAACTCGGCAAAGATTTCCGCCGCGCGCGCCTCGTCGATGCGTTCCACCCGCGTGCCGCAGCTCGTGGTCACAATTTTCAATTCACCCGGAAAAGACTCGATCAATCGCGGAACAAATGGGCAGCCGCGTGCTTCCAGATGTCGGAGAACAGCGGCTTCCGTGGCAAATCGGGTCTCCGCGTCCAGCCCGCGGAAAGTCTTGTGCACGCGTCCGTCGTAGCCGATGCGCACGAGGGCGCGCTGCGTGTCTTTCACGTGTTCCATCCCTGACAGGATGCGATGTTTTAAAAGTGGGGCAAGTCCGGGTTTCAAGGAACTTCTGGTGAATGGCACCTGACTTGCATATATAGATGGCGCGTCGGAAAACGGCAGTCCGTTGCCAAAACAACTACAAACCCTCGGTCAAAAAGACGCGACCTGAATAAACGAATACAGATCAGTAACTCAACTCACTATGGCAAAATATAAACTGGAATACATCTGGCTGGACGGCTACACGCCTGTGGCCAATCTGCGTGGCAAAACGCAAGTCAAAGAATTCGC
>JAYVOE010000058.1:0-13569 GCA_043758065.1 Spartobacteria bacterium
CGGACGCGGTTGTAAGCGCGGTGCAAATGCCGGTTGAGCGCGAGAATGAGCCCGACCGTGTGCTCCGCCACCGCGTGCGGCGAATACGCCGGCACCCGCACGACGCCGATGCCGTGCTGCGCCGCCGCGGTGAGATCGACGTTATTGAAACCCGCGCAGCGCAGCGCGATGAGACGCGTGCCGCCGGCGGCGAGCCGTGCCAGCACAGGCGCATCCACGGTATCATTCACGAAGACGCAAACGGCCCCACACCCACCCGCCAGCACCGCCGTCAGCTCGTCGAGATGCGCCTCGAGAAAGTGCAGCTCGTGCGCGCCCGCGTTCGCCGCCGTGAGGAATTCACGGTCGTAACGCTTGGTGCTGAAGATGGCGGTTTTCATTTCGGGCGAAGCCGTGCGCAGTATGCGGTGGCTCAAACAAAACGCGAGCCCTGCTGCGGGCCAGCGCGAGCGATGACCCCGCTCCAGTCCCGCGCACGGGACTCGGCCGATCAGTCACATGGAAGATTGGGCGCACACTCGAAGCTTTATGTGTTCGAGTAATCTTTCTATTTCTAGTGGGAGGAAAAAATTCAAGATGAGAACCGATTGTTTCCGGCGATTTGAATAACTGCGCGAGCCTTCCGCCGCAGTTATTCAAATCGCCGGAACAACTAATTCTCCACGGCGAAATCATCGCGAGCGTGATCGTCTAACGTTTATTGTTTCAAGCACCGCTTGCCTGCGCCGCTGCCGCCACCGAGGCGGGATCGCGATGATTGGTAATTTGTTCGGGAGAGCAGAGTAGCTGCCGTTCACTTGATAGCCGTCGCGGCAGATCGTTTTTGCTTCCTCGTCATTGTGTCACCGAAAGCGTCGCGAAGTGCCTTTTTGGGATCGAGGCGAGGGTAGAACGAATCGTGCGGAGTTTTGAGAACGTGAACCAGAAGCATCATCTGCCAATCCTTCACTTCGCGGATTCGCATCTCGATTTTCGAGACCTCGCTTCTGCTGATGTCCCACCCTGATTTCTGAAGCTCTCTCGCCAAATCCGCTTGCGACAAGCCGCGGTTGTTCCTGATCCGCGCCACCTCCCTTCCAACAACATTCTTGTGATCCATGCCGCTGGCAAGGATTCAAAAATCGCGCCGTCCGCCTCGCTGGCAGCAGAATGAAGCTCATTGCCGGTGGGCTTTGGCGTGAATGTGGATTGGCACCACCCGGCATTTTGTCATGCTCTCGCCGCGCTGGCGTACGCCGACATTGATGCAGGTCAAAGAAATGCCGGGCTCAGCTTTGACAGGCCCGTAGGAAGGGCCGGCGGAATCGAAGGCTACTTCTCTCCTGGACCCAAACCGCGTTCGGATTCCCGCGCTTCCGCATAGCTCGAATACAGTTCCTCATTGGAAAGCGTTCCCACCAATGCGACTACCCGCTTCACGAGCATCTCCCGATTCTCATCCGCCAAACGCTTGGCAAAAAACCCAATGATTTCTGCGCGATCCGGGAACTCGCACTCCATCTGAACCTGTCCCACCGTTTCAAGCACTTCCTCTATGAGTTGATGCGTGGCTTCGGAAACATCGTCCCTCTGCAATTCCTCGCACCGCAAAAGCGAACGGACGGCTTGGGTGAGCTTGAAAGATGATTCTGCGGTTGGCGATTTCATGAGCTTCTGCAAATGGCGAGCTTTGAGTCGGGCAAAACTCCAAGGAAAAGAGTAATCAACTGACCGCCCAGCGCGCGATTTTTTTCCGCTTACCGCGTCCGCAGTCACTTTTGCGACGTGCTCTGAAACCCGGAAAAACTCAGAATCTTTTGCTCATCAAGCGTGTGATGCGATCATGCGCAAGTTCTCTTGGAGGATGATTTGGAAACAATTCCTTCAACTCGACTTGGAGAACCTCCACGAGGAAATCGAGTTCAAAATCCAAAACGAATTTTAAGCGCGCCTCGATTTTGGAGACACCGCTCCGGGAAATGTCCCAGCCCGAGCGCTGCAATTTGGCGGCCAAGTCTGATTGAGACCATTCGCGGGCGTATCGGATTCGCCTCACTTGAGGCCCTATGATGTTGTAATATTTCAAGAGTTTTGTGCCTTTCTCGGCGCAAAACTAGGCAGCTTTTTCCGCGCAAGTGGCTCCGTATGCAGAGCATCTTTTCTGCGGAAGTTGTGGTGAAATTCCGCAGGGCGCGTCTCGGTGTTTAATTCCCAGGAAAGAATCCCACGCACGAATTTATTCGGCTGGCTGCGCCTCGCTGGAACGAGATCGAAGCGCGGCCGATCGCAGGGAGCGGCGTGCAAGCGCAGAAGGTTCGTCCAATACCGGAGCGTCGTTCCCCAGCACCCCAGCGCCGCCCGTCGCACACCGCGCCTTGAAATTTGCTGCCAGCACCACCCGGCATTCTCATCCCGCGGGTGCCATCGCGCTTGGCCCGTTCCGCCAAAAAATTCGAGAGGTTGAAAATTTCGCTCGGTCTTCGGCCATCCTACGCAGCGCGATGGCGCCCGGCACCGTCGCGGATGCACTACGATCTACAGAGGGCAGACACCGCCGCGCGCTGTCCGGCGAGCCCACGCTACCCAGGGCGCGTATTGACGGCGTGTATTGACTGGATTTCGGATCGAAACCCGCCTGCGCCCGAAAATCCTTTGCCAGCCTTGGTTTCAAGTGGTCGGGCCGGCGGGATTCGAACCCGCGACCTCTTGAACCCCATTCAAGCGCACTACCAAGCTGTGCTACAGCCCGTTTGGCAGAACGCTAGAGTTCCGCAGAAAATGCTGGTCCGCAAGCGCAAAACGCCCGTCCGGCGCATGGCCAGGACGGGCGTTTTTCCAACGGAGTTAGATCGATATCAATCCTCGGACGCGTCGCGCCGATCGCGCACTTCGTCGTGGGCTGCTTGGACGCTGGCATATTGCGCCTCGATATCGGTGCGAATATTTGCTGGAAGCTCTTCCTCCAGCGCGTCTTTGTAAGCCGCGACCGCATGGTCTTCACCTCGCTCGCATTCGGCCAGAACGGCGTGATCGGTTCCTTTTGTAAAAGCCGATTTTAAATCAATCCAGCCGCGGTGAATCGCACTGGCGACGCTGCTTTGTTTTTCAGGATTTTCGCCGAGGCGAGTGACGTGTTGCTGGAGTTCGCCGGCAAACTTCGAGCGTTGCAGGGAGTATTGGCTGAAGAGGGTTTTCAATTCGGTGTCGCGGACGTTTTCTGAGGCGTCGCGGAAACCGTCCTGGCCGTCTTTGCAGATCTGGATCAGGTCGTTAAGAATGTCTACGGTGGTGTCTGTTTTCATGGGTTTTGGGTGTGTGTGGATGAACGAATCGCTTGGCGGCAACGGTGTTCCGCTGCCTAGAATTAATTCGCACCCGGATGAAAACGCGGCTGTTTATTTCCCGCCGCCGGGAGGGTTAGTTGAAGAGCGATGCGACTCGCTCGACCGTTAATTCAGCGAGGGAATGCACCGCGAGATCGGCCGCGCCCAGATCTTCAATCCGGTTTGTCGTCGCCACTGCGACCACGCGCATACCAGCTCGTTTGGCGGCTTCGATGCCCACGTGCGCGTCTTCGAAGACGACGCATAATTCAGGCGGCAAACCTGTTTTTGCGGAGGCTTTTAGGAACACTTGCGGATCGGGTTTTCCCGCGGTCACATCCTCCGCGGTGACCATCCCATCGAAAGCCTCGCTCAGCTCCAATCGACTCAAACTCGATTCAATATTTTCGCGATGGGTGGACGATCCGATGACGCATGGAATGCCATGTCGCCGCAGTGTTTCCAGCCATTCCGCGACTCCCGGCAGCGCATGGATTCCCCAGTCGCCGATGACTTCACGATAGAGCGCTTCCTTGCGGAGGGAGAGGGCGTTCACTTCGTCGACGTCGTTGGACCATTTGAGCAGATTGGGAATAATCCATTCGTTTTTCATTCCGAAGCCCGCTTTGAAATGACCTTCTGGCAGCGGTTTTCCGATCTCTCGCGAGAGACGTTCCCAGCTCTCTTCGTGATGTTCCGACGAATCAATAATCACCCCATCCCAATCGAAAATAGCGGCCCAATTTTGCATGTGACTTTTTAGGCGAAGAGCGGCGGAACGGTAAAGTTGAATATAGCTGGCGGAACTGATTACACTGCAACTCCTATGGAAGTTCCGCTGCTCGACCTCAAGCTCCAGTATGCTCCGTTGCGGAGCGAAATCCAAAAACGCATCGCGGAGGTCTGCGACAGCCAGGGTTTTTGTCTCGGGCCAAAAGTCGTCGAGCTGGAGGGTGAACTGGCCGATTATTGCGGAGCGAATTTTGCCTTTGGCACCTCCTCGGGAACGGACGCGCAACTGGTTATCCTCATGGCGCTTGGCATCGGACCGGGAGACGCAATCATCACGACGCCGTATACTTTTTTTGCGACTGCCGGATGTATTTCACGTTTGGGTGCAACTCCGATCTTCGCTGATATCGATCCGGCGACTTACAATCTGAATCCAGTCAAAGTCCGCGAATATCTGGAGGAAAAATGTCATCACAACGCCGATGGAAATCTCGTGAACGACGCGGGTCAAATCCTGCGTGCGATCATCCCGGTGCATCTCTTCGGATGCTGCGCGGAGATGAATGCCTTTCGCTCGATTGGCGCGGAATATGGGTTGCACGTGATGGAAGATTCGGCGCAATCGATTGGTGCGGAATATCAGCTTTCCGACGGTTCTGCGGGACGTTCCGGTTCGATGTCGGAGAGTAGTTATTTCAGTTTCTACCCGACGAAAAACCTGGGCGCTTTCGGTGACGCCGGCATGGCGACTTGCCGCGATGCGGACCTCGCCCAGCGAATCGACGCGATGCGGAATCACGGCATGTCTCCGCGTTACTATCACCCTATGATCGGTGGCAATTTCCGAATGGATGCGATCCAGGCGACGGTGCTTTTAGCGAAGCTTCCGTATCTCGATGATTGGTCTGGAAGTCGCACGGAAAACGCCGCTCGGTATCGCGAGCTTTTTTCCGGCGCGGATTTGCTCGAGCATCTCACGCTTCCCGTTGAGCCGCACGCCGGTCGGGATTTGAAACATCACCACATCTACAATCAGTATGTCGTTCGCACCAAAAAGCGGGACGAGTTAAAGGCGTATCTGCAAGCCAATCGCATTGGTTGCGAAATTTACTATCCGCTGCCTCTTCATCAGCAGGATTGCTTCGCGTATCTGGGTTACAAGAAAGGCGATTTCCCGGAATCTGAATTTGCTTCTGCGGAGTCTCTGGCGCTTCCGATTTTTCCTGAGTTGCGTGCCGATCAGCAGGAATACGTTGTGGAGAAAATCCGCGAGTTTTTCTCCAAGTAGCGATTTTAGTTCGGTGTAATTAGAGCGTCGATTTCCACCATCGGGTTTTTCTCCGCAGACGATTTAGACACAAACGAGATGCGACCCTTTTTGTTTTATCGTGAGGTTTTCACCGAAGCCGGGAGCGAGTGGAACCGCAATAACGTGCTGCAATTAAGCGCGGCGCTGGCCTATTATGCGGTGTTCTCGATTGCCCCATTGTTGATCATCGCCATGAGCCTGGCCGGATGGATTTTTGGGCCGGAAGCAGTGCGCGGCCAATTGGATGATCAGCTGCAACACATCATGGGAGCGGTCCCCGCGAAAGCGATTCAGTCGCTCATTCAATCCGCCTCTCAAGCGAAGGATGGTCTGTTAGCAGCGGTGATCGGATTTGTGACCTTGCTAATCGGAGCTTCGGGAGTCTTCGCGCAAGTGAAGGATGCCCTGAACGAAATCTGGTGTGTAAAGTCTCCCACTGATTCGAATGGCGTGGGACAGCTGGTGAAAGAATTTTTAACAGCCCGGTTGATGACGTTTGGGATGGTCTTGGTCATCGGATTTTTCCTGCTGGTTTCGTTGGTTCTAAGCACCGCTTTGGCGGCCGCAGAAAAATACGCGGGGGGATTTCTTCCGATCCCTGCGCCGATGCTTGCCCTCCTCGGATTTGGTTCTTCAACTTTTATGGAGATCGTCCTGTTTACACTTCTGTTCAAGGTGTTGCCAGATGCCAGGGTGCGATGGATGAACGCAGCTCGCGGAGGTTTTTTTACAGCGGTATTATTCGAGATCGGAAAATGGCTGCTGGGTTTTTATCTGGGGCGCGAGAGCACGACTTCTAGCTATGGCGCGGCGGGCTCGCTGGTTTTGATTTTATTGTGGTTCTATTATACGTCGCTGATCTTTTTTACCGGCGCAGTTTTAACTCACGCCTGGACGCGCGCTCAGGATGCCGGAAAAACTGATGCGAGTTAGAACGAACTCACAACCGTCACTCTACTTGATAGCCAATTTTGGAAAGGCGATTTGAGCCGCGGCGATTGGGGAAAAGGGCGTCCTTCTTTCCAGATTTGACTGTAACTCGGCTCACTAAGTTTTGCCTGAAAATCACCGTGGATCTGCGAGTGATTTTGCTCATCCAAAGAGCGAAGTTCGGCCTTAGGCGTTCGCGCAAAGCGGAAGCTGCTGCATAAAGAGTGGTGATAAGACTGAGTTTCGGCCACTAACGAGCGGGCAAGTTACGGCGGACTTGGACATCACTGTTCGATTCATTCGGATATTTTTTGGTGGATGGCCAGATGATCCGCCATGGCTGACGTTTGATGGTGTCCGTAAATTGGGCGGCGTTTTTGCCAGTGGAAAGAAGCTGCGGACCAAGTTCCCCGACGGTATTATTGAGTGAGAGCACGGCGTTATTCGCATTACGGACAACTCCTTTGAGATCGACCGAAGCGGAACGGAAATTTGCCAATGTGACTTTCAAATCGCCGCTGTTCAGGTCGCTGGTAATTTTTTCCACGCTGGTCATGGAGCGATTTAAAGAAGCCATCGAACGATTGAGTGAAGTCGTCAAAGTCCCTTTGGGATCGGTGAGGTTGGCAAGGTTATCGCCCAAAGCGTGGAAGCGGTTCAGAGCGAGATTGAACTCCGATCCTTCGGCGGTGATGCTCCCGATATTTGTTGCGGCCATTTTAAGCTCAGAGAGGGTTTCGCGTCCGCTAACCAGCAGCGGCTCGAGTTTGTCGAGAACTTTGGGAGCCAGTTCCGCGAGCCCGGCATCGCGTTCGCCGATGAAGATATAACCGTTCTCGGCGCGTCCACTGCTTTCGTCGCCATTGGTGAAGTCGATTACCAGTTCTGAAAGTAATCCGTAAGCGACCATCCGGGTTCGGCACATTTTGTAAAGTGGCGCGTCCGCTTCGACTCGGATCGTTATCAAGACTTCATAGTTTTGCTTATCAGCCGGCCGTTCCCGGAGCGGCACCGGTGAACGAAGATCGATAATCTGGCCGACTTTTCGTCCGGCAAGATTGACCGGCGCGCCTGCTTTGATTCCTGCGGCATTATCCACACGCACGTAATACGTATTTAACTTTTTGAAAACGCCGGGCGCTCCGATGTAAAGAACGAGTGCCACCAACGCCCCAATGGTGATGAGGACGAGGAGTCCGGTTCGGATTTCGCTGCGGATGACTTGCATGATGATCGGGTGTTAACGTTTCTTTTTCGGCTGCGTCACTTTCGTTTCAGACTGAGCGGGTGGTTGACCGGCATTTTCCAGGATGGGTCCTTCGGTGTCTCCGGACAGGAATTGGCTGACGACCGGATTTTTAGAGGCACGCATTTCGTCCGGAGTCCCGATTTCAATCACCTTCCCTTGGTAAACCATCGCCATTCGGGACGCAACGCGGAAGGCACTCTCCATCTCATGCGTCACGATGACGGATGTGGCGTGAGTCTGTTCGCTAACCTGGATCATCAGTTCATCAATTACAGAACTGATGACGGGATCCAACCCCGCGCTGGGTTCGTCATAAAGAATGAGTTCGGGCTCGAGCATGAGAGCACGCGCGAGTCCCACACGCTTCTTCATGCCGCCGCTCAGCTCGGCTGGCATCGACAGTTTCGATTCGCGCATATTGACCATGTCCAGCTTCTCGTCGATCAGCTTGTCGATCTCGGCTGAGCTTTTTGTGGTGAGCTCTTCGAGCGGTAACGCCAGGTTATCACGAACACTAATCGAACTGATTAGGGCCGAATATTGATACACCATACCGATCTTTTGTCGAAGTTGGTTGAGCAGGCTGCGCCTCAGTTTGGGGACTTCAAGGTAACCGAATTTGATCGAGCCCGCCGTGGGTTTCAGAATCCCGCAGATGAGGCGCAGCAGCGTGCTTTTGCCGCTGCCCGACTGACCCATGACGACGAGCCGCTCCTTTTTTTCAACCGCCAAATTAAAACCATCCAGGATAACTTTTTCACCGAACGAAAGCCGCACATCGTCGAGGCGAACCAACGGTTGATCGCTCATGGCAACACGTTGGTAAGAACAATGTTTGCGACGGTATCCATCGCGATGACAGTTGTTATCGCGACGACAACACTTGAGGTCGTCGACGATCCGACGCCAGCCGCGCCGCCCTCGACCGCGAGACCTTTGAAGCAGGAAACCAAGCCGATGATCAGACCGAAGAGCAGGCTCTTCACGATCCCGGTGTAGATATCTTTCAGCAAAATACTCTCCAACATCAAATCCCGACAGTAGGAAAACGAGATGTTCAGATTGTATTTGCAGACCAGCGCCGTACTAACAAGGGCAGCAACCGTCGCGACCACCGAGAGGCATGGCATCAACGCAGTGATTGCTGTGACGCGCGGCGCGACTAGGAAACGCAACGGGCCGATCCCCATGGTTTCGAGCGCCTCGACTTCCTCGGAAACCGTCATCGTTCCCAGCTCGGCCGTGTAGGCAGCTCCGATCCGGGCGGCAATCACGATGCCCGTTAGAAGCGGCCCTAACTCCCGTGTAAAAGCGATTGCCACCAGTCCCGGCACATATCGCTCACTGCCAAATCGTTGCAATTGATAACCCGTAAGCAACGCCATCGTCAGGCCTAAGAAGAACGAAACCATCGCCGTCAGAGGGACTGACCCAACACCCGCGCGATCGGTTTGTGCGAAGAGCGATGCAGCTCGGAACGGTGTCCGTCCGCGCGCGACGTTTTCGACGATCTCCGAAATGGTGTTCAGCAGGAGCCAGAGGATACTGCCAACGGTTTGCAGGAACACGCGATATTGAGCACCAATTCTCCCAATCATAAAAACGCTCCAGTGTAGCACATCTCCGCTCCGTCACGCATGGAAAGACTCCTCGGTTGAGACCTACTAGCCATCAAATCAGACATCTTCGAGCAGGTCTTTTTGGTTGGCCCGATCTATGTTCTGACTAGTGGGAAAATAGATTCTCTGTGCAACGCCGATCTCCGAAAGCGCATTGATAAGTCCGTCGTTCAGCTCGCCATTGGCGAAATGCGCCGTCACCTTCGCGACTAGATTCGACCACCACTCCGATGGCAATTTTTCGTGGAGGTCTTTCCCGCCGATGATCGCCAGTTGCTGGCTCTTGGGCGCTACGAAAATGAGCACAGAGTTTAGCGGAGTCGTTTGCGCCAGCTTCAGTTCACTGAAAGTCGCATGAGCAGACGAAACCACATTCACGATTTTGTGGTGACTAATAAAAAGCACCACGTCGCCGGAGTTGCCGCGCTCTGCATCTTTGATCGCCGCGATTAGCCGATCACGATCCAGTTGCTGGACAAAGTGCTTCAGCTTCATCACCAGCTCCCTCCAGCACCGCCGCCGCCGCTGCTCCCACCGCCGCCGCTAAATCCGCCACCTCCTCCGCCGCCCCAGCTGCTGCCGCTAGAACTTCCGCCGTTGCCAAAAAAGCCACCACCATAGGATGAATAGCCACCACGATTCATCATCACATCGCGCCGACCGAAGAACAGACGCCACAATAGATAAATCACCGCGAGAGCGATCCAGAACTTAACGAATCCACTGGAACTCGGATCAGTTTCCATTCCGTCATTGGCCGTCTTTCCGCTGCCACGGTATTCGCCCTTTGTCGCGGCGATGATTGCACTCACACCCGCATCAATTCCGCCCGGAAAATCGCCAGCTTTAAAGCGCGGGACAATCTCGTTCTCAATGATTTGCTTGCAGATTACGTCCGGCAAAGCTCCCTCCATTCCACGACCAGTCGCGATGAAAAGCTTGCGGTCATCCTTAAAAATGAAAAGCACCACGCCGTTGTCTTTCTCCGCCTGGCCCACCTGCCAGGATCGAAACACCTGCGTCGAATATTGCGCGATCTCCGCTCCGACCGGGAGTTTACCAAAAATAGCGACGACGACTTGATTCGACGTCTCGCGCTCGAAAGTTTCCAGACGAGAGTTCAGTTGGGAAGCGGTCTGCTCGTCCAGAACAAATGCCCGGTCAGAAACATACCGCGTAGGCTTCGCCGGCAATCCCGGAGTGGACTGCGCATCAGCGAAAATCCCCGTGAACAGAAGAACGACCAGCCAGAGCCAGCGCATAAAGTTAGGACTTGTTTCCGAAGTCAAATTTCACCGGAGGCGGCACATCGCTTCCCGTTCGGGACTCAAAATAGGGCCGTGGCGTAAACCCGGCCATCGCGGCAAAAAGCACTGCCGGAAAACGACTGATCGCCGTGTTGTAACTTTGCGCTGCGCCGGTGAAATCTCCGCGCGCCGTGGTGATACGATTCTCAGTCCCCTCAAGTTGCGCTTGGAGTCCCTGGAAATTCGCATTCGCCTTGAGCTCCGGATAGTTTTCCGAGACAACCAGCAAACGCGAAAGCGCGCTGCCAAGTTGACCCTGCGCAGCTTCAAATTGCTTCAGCTGCTCCGCTGTCGCAGGCGCTTCTCCCGGAGTGATCTTCATTTGACCCACACTGGCTCGCGCTTGCACGACCGCTTCGAGCGTCGATTTCTCGAAATTTGCCGCACCCGAAACGGTCTGCACCAGATTCGGAATTAAATCCGCACGACGCTGATATTGGTTTTCCACCTCAGACCATTTGGCGTTCACGTTCTGCTTGGCCCCGACCAATCGATTGTAACTGCCGACGGCGGAAACGACGAGAATCAGCCCGACGAGAAGTGCGGCGCCGAGGCAGCCAAAAGCGATTTTTTTATTCATGACGCGATCCTAACGTGGGCTCTGTGCAAAGACAAACGTTCCGTCGACGCACATCGCGGGGCTCTTTTTCATTTGAGTTTCATCCGAATGTTTGGCGCTCCAACTTGCGGAAACCTTCGCTCACACGCACATTCCGCGTCCGATGCGATACGCTGGAACTGATGATCCGAAGAAAAAACAGCCGAGTTTGAGCACGGTCTGGCGTGTCTTCGCCTATGTGCGCCGTTATCCGTGGATGGCTGCGGGAACGATTGCCAGCGCCATGCTCACCACCTTGCTCGTCGTGGTTTTTCCAACCGTCACCCAGCAGATCATTGATAAAGTCATCATCGGAAAACAATCCGCGTTGCTTCTGCCGCTCGTCCTCACCGGGCTTGGCGCGTTCTTCTTGCAAGACCTCTCCAACGGCCTGCGCATTTTGCTGAACAACACCTTCGAGCAAAAAGTCATTTTCGACCTGCGCAGCGATCTCTATTCTCACATCCAGCGGCTGCCGTTGAACTGGTTCGATAACCGCTCCACGGGCGACATTATGACTCGCATCCTGGAAGACGTGAACTCCGTCGAGCGCGTCCTTATCGACGGCATTGAGCAGGGGACCGTCTCCTTCATGCAGATCCTCATCGTCGGCGGACTGATGTTCTACCAACAGCCGCATCTAACATGGCTCGCGCTGGTTCCGATCCCGTTTCTCATCGTCGGCGCACTCGCCTACACCCTCACCGCGCACAAACGTTACCGGCTCCAGCGCAAGGCTTCCTCCGCGATGAATTCCCTCCTGCACGACAACCTGGCCGGCATTCGCCAGATCAAAACTTACGTCCGGGAAAACGAGGAACACGCTCATTTCAACTCCATCAGCGAGCAACTTCGTCAGTCGACTTTGATCGTTATGAGGTCGTGGGCGCTCTATTCGCCGTCGATGAATTTCTTCACCTCCGCCGGTTTGATTCTCATGCTGGGATTCGGCGGACGTGCCGTTCTCGGCGGCACGATGCAACTCGGCGAACTCACAGCTTTCATCATCCTGGCCCGTTTTCTTTACGAACCCATCGGCCGCCTGCACAGCCTGAATCAACTCATCCAATCGGGACGCGCTGCCGGCGAACGCGTCTTTGAAATCCTCGACACGCCTACCGAGATCGGTGAGAGGGATGTGGACGAGAGCCCCGAGCGGTTTCGCGGCGAGATCACCTATCGCGACGTCAGTTTTTCCTATTCCGACGATCTGCCAACGCTGAAACACATCTCGCTCCACGCCATGCCCGGCGAGACCATCGCCCTTGTCGGTGCGACCGGCGCGGGCAAATCCACCTTGGTCAATCTGCTCACCCGCTTTTACGAATTTGATTCGGGTGAGATCGAAATCGACGGACGCGATCTCTGCGAATACTCAAAGGCCGCGCTGCGGGTCAACGTCGGCGTCGTCACGCAGGAGAGCTTCCTCTTCAACGGCACCATCCGAGACAACCTCCTCCTCGGAAAACCTCATGCGAGTGACAGTGAACTCGAGGCCGCCACCCGCGCCGCCAACGCCTGGGACTTCATCGCCCGCCTGCCCGACGGCCTCGGCACCAAAGTCGGCGAACGCGGCATCAAGCTCAGCGTCGGCGAGAAACAGCGCATCTCCATTGCCCGCGCATTGTTGAAGGACCCGCCCATCCTCATCCTCGACGAGGCCACCGCCAGCGTCGATACCGAGACCGAACGCCAAATCCAGGAAGCCCTCGAGCGATTGCTCGTCAAGCGCACCAGCATCGTCATCGCGCACCGGCTCAGCACCGTTCGTCATGCGAGTCAGATCCTAGTCTTGGACAAAGGCCGCATCGTCGAACGCGGCACCCATGAGGAACTCGTAGAACTAGGCGGCGTCTACGCGAGACTTAGCGCGACTAGTTTGATCGGGTGATCGTCAAAACAGCCTGTCGAATGCGTTGTGAGTGCCGATCCAAGCCCAGCTCACCGTATCTCCGCGTCGCTCACAGACAGCCCGATATTGCTCATTGATCCTGACTGACCACACTTCGTCGTAGCCTCCCAATTTCTTGAAGCGGAGTGAAGGATGAGAAGGATTAAGACTGAAGATGCGCCACGCCTCGCGGGCAGACTCTCGAGTAGCTGGATCGAGTTTTTCGTAGGCTTTCCAAAAGCTGGGGCGAACAAACGATTTCAAAGCCTATCCAAATCAAGAGGCTCGCTGCCTTCCGCCACAGACTCACGGAGAAATGCTTCCAACTTGGGTCGAGGCCGAGTATCTGCCAGGGTCCGCTCCCACTTCTCGTCCTCGGAACGGGACAAAAGAAACCGGGCAAAATCGACCACCTCCGCCTGCTTTTCTGGCGAAAGGGCCTGGCAAACTTCCAGAATCTCTAAAGTAGCTGCGCTCATCAAGGAAATCGTTACGGCGGAACACAAGAAATACAAGCCTTGTTACCGGCAATAGCGCACCGCACGGTCCGTCACGTCAGGCGTGATCGCCGCGTTGCGAGTAGACCTCCGTTTCGCCCATCTTACCATCGTTCCCCCCTCGTCCCCCCTCGT
>JAYVOE010000059.1:0-32176 GCA_043758065.1 Spartobacteria bacterium
ATTGGCCTATGGACGGGAAGTGGCCGATGCAATTCGGAAATTTAACGTGGCTGCGGATTGGCTGGATCAGCCGCTGGGCGAGACGCTGGCCTACATCGCGCGCATCCTCGGCAAACGCGTGTCCGATCTCGTGGTGCAGGTGTTGGAACGTCCGCGCAACCAGACGTTTATCGACCAAGTGCGTGAAGCGGATGCGACGTTACGGATGATTTCCGATGGGGACATCACGGCCGCAGTGGCGCCAGCGTTGCCCGATAGCGGCATCGATTTGTATGTGGGCATCGGCGGTTCGCCCGAAGGCGTGCTGACGGCGACGGCGTTGCGGGCGTTGGGCGGCGACATTCAGATGCGGATGTGGTTTCGCGATCACGCCGAGCGCGAGGAGTTGCGCGGGAAACTTTCTGATAACGATCTAACTCGCATCTATACCGCCGAGGACATGGTGCACGGCGACAGCGCGATCTTCTGCGCGACGGGCATTACCGACAGCCCGCTCCTGCCCGGGGTGAAGATGCTGGGCAATACGGCGATCACGCATTCCATCCTGATGCGCGCTCGCAGCCAGACGGTGCGTTACATTCGCGCGGTGCATAACCTCGACCGAAAAACGATCCATCTCCGCAGCGATCGCGCGGACCACAAGATCTAGCTCGTATCGCTAGATGTAGCGTTGAGGCTGTGCCTCGATCTATTCCCGAAGGGGTTGATGCATAGCAACTTGCTATTCGAGCCGGAGGCTCGACGCTACAACAATGGCTGTCGGAACACGCTAGCGCTTGTTTTCGACGACGGTCTCGGTCGAGCGGCGGGCGTTTTGAACGAACGGATTGTTGTCGCCGTAACGCGCCCATGGGCCGGGCGGCACATCGCGGAACTCGACGAATTTCCAGTCGCAACGATCCGTGTTATTCATGCCGAGGAAATCGCGCACGGCCGGCGAAACGTCCAGACCCGCGCCCTGATTCAGATTCGGCTTGGGACGTTCGTTGCCGAAAACATATTGCCAGTGGTCGGTGCGAAACGGCCCGCAATCTTCCCATTGGGCAAAGCAAACGCGGTTGCCCCGGCGGATAGCCAGCCAGCGCCCCTTGCATACGGACTGCCCCGGTTCACGATAAGCGCGGCGGAACCATGGGATAACAAATTTCGCCTCCGGCTTATGCGCGCTGGAGCTAATGATGTCGTTGTAAGGGAGCGCGATGTAGAACGGGTTTTGCCGAGGTAGGAATCCAACTGGAATGAAATTTCGGCGCGCCGCAGCATCGGGA
Source organism: Spartobacteria bacterium (assembly GCA_043758065.1). Taxonomy (GTDB): domain Bacteria; phylum Verrucomicrobiota; class Verrucomicrobiia; order Chthoniobacterales; family DASVRZ01; genus DASVRZ01. Next base: position 1,269 of record JAYVOE010000059.1, read on the forward strand.
TTGTCGGTGCCGCCATAGTTCGCCTTCCAGTTCACATCCCAGGAACTGCGAATGTTATCCACCGGGTTGTTTTGCCCCGCATTTTCACCAATCCAGAAAGTGGTCGTCTGGATGTCGCGCTTCCACGGGTAGCCGCCATTTCCGTAGAGTGCGCCTGAAGTCGAGGTCGATGGCAACACCACCTGCGGCTGGATTTTTGACAGAGCGTCCTCGCGAAGTTTCATCGCATATTTCTCGAAGTCCGTGCTGCTCTGATACGGATCTGCCGCCTGGACGATGGCCGTCAGGCTGAGCAAAATCGCGAATAGAAAACGAGGAAAACTCATGGGAAGCAAAATGGGGAAGCTGCTTATAAAAGTTTAGTGCATCCCAAGGCAACTGCAAACCAGCGGCCCGGGCTGTAACCTTATCTGAGCAGATCGCAGACCATTGGGATGGAACTCCGATGAAAAACAGACCGCGCGCCTCTAAGTTTCGTTCAATAGCGGCGAATCAACGTGTCGTTCGGGCCGTGAACGTCGTCCAGTTCCGGGTAATCGAGGTTGAAATTGAGCCCGCGACTTTCCTTGCGACTTAGGGCGCTATCAACGATCAGACCGGCCACGGTAACCAGGTTGCGCAGCTCGAGTAGGTCGGTGTTCAACTTGAAATTCCAGTAAAACTCCTGGATTTCGCGACGTAAATTTCTCAGTCGAGTTGCAGCGCGTTGAAGCCGTTTGTCCGTCCGCACAATCGCCACGTAATCCCACATTAAACGCCGGATTTCGTCCCAGTTGTGGTAGATCACGACGAGTTCATCGACGTTCTGGACGTTGCCCGGCCGCCATTCCGGCAGGCGATATTCCTCGTAAGTCGTAGAATAATCGATCGTCGCGGCTTTATCCACCGCCCGTTTGGCGAGAACGAGACCTTCCAGAAGCGAGTTCGAGGCGAGTCTGTTAGCGCCGTGCAGCCCAGTGCAAGCCACCTCGCCAATGGCAAAAAGTCCCTTCAGCGTCGTCGCTCCGTTGATGTCCGTCTTCACGCCGCCACATTGATAATGCGCCGCTGGCACGACCGGGATCGGCTGTTTCGTAATGTCGATTCCGAAACGCAGGCATGTCTGGTAAATGTTCGGAAAATGCCCGGTGATGAACTCCGCCGGCTGATGCGAAATATCGAGGTAAACACATTTCGCACCGGTTCGCTTCATTTCCGCGTCAATGGCCCGGGCCACGATGTCGCGCGGGGCGAGCTCCTTGCGCGGGTCGGCTTTTTCCATGAAACGGACGCCTTTTTCGTTCAGCAAAATGCCGCCTTCGCCACGAACCGCTTCGGAAATGAGAAACGATTTCGCCTCGGGATGAAAGAGGCACGTCGGGTGGAACTGGATGAATTCCATGTTGGAAATCGTCGCGCCCGCCCGCCAGGCCATGGCCACGCCGTCGCCGGTCGCCACATCGGGATTCGTCGTATAGAGATAGACTTTTCCGCAGCCGCCCGTGGCCAAAACGACCCGATCGCTGCGCACCGTCTCTACTTCACCAGACTTCTCATTTAACACGTAAACGCCCAGCACGCGGTCCTCCGTGGCGTAGCCGAGTTTGCCGGTCGTGATCAAATCCACGGCCATGTGATTCTCCAATAAATCGATCTGCGGATGGCCCGTGACGGCGGCGATCAGCGCGCGCTCGATTTCTTTCCCGGTCAAATCGGCCGCGTGCAAAATCCGCCGCCGCGAATGTCCGCCCTCTTGCGTCAAATCGACCTCACCCGTTTTTCCCTCGGTAAATTGCACGCCGAGATCGATCAATTCCTGAATCCGCTCCGGCCCTTCCATCACGATCTGGCGAACCGCGTTTTCATCGCACAAACCGGCCCCAGCGACCAACGTATCGCGCACGTGCAAGTCGAACGAATCCTCATCGCTCGTCACGCAAGCCACGCCGCCTTGCGCGTAAGCCGTGTTCGATTCGGAGCCGGTGCGTTTCGTAATCAAAGCGACGCGACCGCTCGCGGCGGCTTTCCGGGCAAAGGTCAATCCCGCGACGCCACTGCCGATGACCACAAAGTCATAATGCTTCATTTTCCGTCGACTTTACGGGCGTAAACGGATGTTGTCGATCAAACGCGTCCCACCGAAAAACACTGCGATTGCGATGAGACGCCGCTCAGAAATTTTTGATTCGGGTTCCAGTGAAATGTCGTTCACCATTTCAAGATAATCGATCCGGCCTCCGGCTTTTTCCACGGCTTTGCGGATCGGACCGAGCAATTTGCGCGCGCTGAGTTCACTGAAACTCGACTCACTTTTTGCCGCCAAGAGGCTGCGTCGAATCACCGGGGCAGCGGCGCGTTCCATCGGAGTGAGATAGATATTGCGCGAGCTGAGGGCGAGTCCGTCCGGCTCACGTATCGTTGGAACTCCGATCACTTTCACGGGGAAATCCAAGTCGCGCACCATGCGGCGAATGATCGCGAGTTGTTGAAAATCCTTTTCGCCAAAAACCGCGACCTGCGGCTGAAGCAGGTTGAATAATTTCCCGACCACCGTGCAAACGCCGCGAAAATGACCGGGCCGCGACGCGCCGCAAAGCCGGTCGCTGAGGCTGGATTCGTCGATGAAAACGCTGTGATCGGCGGCATACAACGTCTCGGGCGCGAAAACCAGATCGGCGCCCGCGTTTTTGCAAATGGCGAGATCGTTTTTTCGCGGACGCGGATATTTCCCGAGGTCTTCTTTCGGCCCGAACTGGATCGGATTGACGAAGATACTGACGATGACGGAGCCATTTTTTCCCGCCAGCGCCCGCGCCTTGCGCAAGAGTGCGATGTGACCCGCATGAAGCGCCCCCATTGTCGGCACCAGCACGCGCGGAGAGGGGAGTTGCAAGGAACTTTGCCGCGCTGCAATTGGTGATGAAAGAACGCGCATACGACTGAAACTCGCGTGAAAAACCCGCCCGTGGCAATGCTTTTTCGCAGCTTGGCCGATGGCGGCTTTCGCTGTAAATGTTGCCGATGAGCGATTGCGCCGAGCGTTTGCGGGAGATTCTGGGGCCGGAAAAGGTTTCCAACGATCCGGTCGTTCTGGCGGAACATTCCGGCGACAAATGGTTCGCTGCGACCGTGCCGGAGGTGGTGGTTTTCGCGATGGAAACGGCGGACGTCACAGCGGTGATGCGTTTTGCCACGGAACATCGGATTCCGGTGACGCCGCGTGGCTCGGGCTACGGCTATGTCGGCGGTTGCGTGCCGGTGAAACGCGGGATCGTCCTCTCGCTGGCGCGGATGAATCGCATCCTGGAAATCCATTTCGCCGACGGCGTGGCGGTCGTGCAGCCGGGCGTAATTACAGGCGAGTTGCAGTCGAATGTGCGCGCTCAAGGGCTCTATTATCCGCCCGATCCGGCGAGCCTGAAGGAATGCAGCATCGGTGGAAATATTGCGACAAACGCCGGCGGTCCCCGCTGTCTGAAATATGGTGTGACGCGTTCTTATCTGCTCGGGCTGGAGGTGGTTTTGCCCAATGGCGACGTGATTCGGGCCGGCGGCCGCACGCATAAAAACAAAACCGGTTTCGACTTGATCGGCCTTTTCACCGGCTCCGAGGGAATGCTCGGTGTGGTCACGGAAGCGACGCTGCGATTGCTGCCGCTGCCACCGGCGAGAGCGTCGTTGTCCGCGAGTTTTGCCAGCGCGACGGCGGCGGCTGCGGCGGTCCAGGCGGTGTTTCGCGCTGGATTTTTGCCCGCCGCACTCGAAGTGGCGGATGCGTTTACCCTCGAAGCCGCCCGCAAACATCTCGGGCGCGGACTCGTTCCCGATGGCCAGGCGCATTTGCTGATCGATCTCGATGGACAGCCCGGTTCCGTGAACGGGGAGTCAGCGGAGTTGCATTCGATTCTGCAACAATCCGGCGCCCTCTCGGTGCTGACGGCGGTCGGCGAGGAAGAATGCGAAAAGCTCTGGGATTTGCGTCGCGGCTTCTCGTTTTCCCTGCGGGCGACAGGCTTGATCAAGCTCAACGAGGACATCGTCGTCCCGCGCGGTCGGCTGGTGGAGCTTTTCGCCTTCGGTGCGCAACTTCAGGAGAAATACGGCTTCCCGGTGGCGTGTTTTGGCCATGCGGGCGATGGAAATATCCACGTCAATATCATGTGCCCCGACTACGAAAAACCGGAAGTTCGCGAGCGGGCCGAGGTAGCGCTGGACGAACTTTTCACCCAAGTCCTTGCCTGGGGCGGTGTAATTACGGGCGAACACGGCGTTGGCCTCGCCAAAAAACGTTGGTGGCCGCAAGCCGTGAGCGAAAACACAGACGAGTTGCATCGGATTCTGAAAAACGCCCTCGATCCGCTGGGCATTCTCAATCCGGGTAAATTCCTCGATTAGTTCAACGCACGGCACATTTTCTGCAATGGTAACTAGCGCAATGTCCGAATTTCCCACAAAAAACGCCCAATGAGTGTCGCCGCCTGCCGTTTCTGCCAGTCGCCACTGACGACTCGTTTCGTGGACCTAGGGCTTTCGCCGCTTTGCCAGAACATCATTCCATTGGAAGACGCTTCAAAACCGGAATTGTTCTATCCGCTCGACGTCTTTGTTTGCGACGAATGCAAGCTCGTCCAGCTCGATGAATTTGTCAGCCCGGCGGAGATTTTTACGGAATACGCCTACTTCTCCAGCTACTCCGATAGCCTCGTCGCCCACGCCAAAAAATACGTGGAGATGATCGCAAACAGACTCGAGTTAGGTAGCAATGACCTCGCCGTAGAAATCGCGAGCAACGACGGCTATCTCCTGCAGCATTTTCTGCCGCTCGGCATCCCGGTCATTGGCATCGAACCCGCACGAAATGTCGGGGCAGTCGCTCGCGAAAAAGGCATTCCGGTCATCCACGAATTCATGGGCGTGGAGACGGCGACCGAGTTTGTAAAAAATGAGCGGAGTGCCAGTCTAATCATCGGCAATAACGTCCTCGCGCACGTTCCTAACATCAACGATTTCGTCGAGGGAATGCGTATCTTGTTAGCTGAAAACGGCACGATCACGATGGAGTTTCCGCACTTGCTGCGACTGATCGAGGGGAATCAATTCGACACGATTTATCACGAGCATTTTTCCTATCTATCGTTACTAGCCGTGGAGAAAATCTTTGCCGCTCATGGCCTGACCATCTTCGATGTGGAAGAGCTAAAAATTCATGGGGGTTCCATCCGTATCTACGCGCAGCACACAGCGAAAAATCCTCAGTTGAGTTCCAGTCTTATCAAGGTGCGCAACGATGAAACTGCTGCTGGATTTCACAATGCCGCAGCATATAGCGATTTTGGAGAACGCGTTAAAAAAACGAAAAACAGAATTCTCTCCAAACTGATCGAACTCAAATCAAAAAACAAAAGCATCGTTGGCTACGGCGCTCCCGGAAAAGGAAACTCCTTGCTGAATTATTGCGGCATCCGCACTGACTATTTGGATTACACCGTCGATCGTAACACTTACAAACAAGGCAAGCTTCTTCCCGGCAGCCGCATCCCGGTGCATCCCGTGGAGAAGATCGCCGAGACCAAGCCCGACTACGTTTTCATCCTCCCGTGGAATCTAACCAAGGAAATCACTAGTCAGCTTTCCTACATTCGCGAATGGGGTGGAAAATTTATCGTCCCCGTTCCCGAAACAGTTATCATTGACTAACTAACACTTATGAAAGTTGTCCTTTTTTGCGGTGGAATGGGAATGCGGATGCGCGAGGCGTCCGAGGCCTTGCCGAAGCCATTGGTGACTATCGGCGACCGGCCCATCCTTCTCCATCTGATGAAGTATTATGCCCATCACGGGCATAAAGATTTTATCCTCTGTCTGGGTTACAAAGGCGAGGCGATCAAAGACTTCTTCCTCAACTACAATGAACAGTTGGCCAACGATTTTACTCTCCAAAATGGACGGCGCGAAGTCACGTTGTTGAACAACGAGATGAAGGATTGGACGATCAGTTTCGTGAACACCGGCCTAAATTCTAACATAGGAATGCGACTCAAATTGGTCGAAAAATATTTGCAGGACGACGAAGTCTTTCTAGCTAATTATGCCGATGGTCTCGCCGACGTTCCGCTCGGAATGGTGCTAGATAAGTTTTATCGCAATAACAAGGTCGCGACCTTTGTTAGCATTCGTCCAAAGCAGACGTTTCACGTCGTCGAAAGCGATGAAGATGGCGGCGTCCAGTGCATTGAAGAAATGGGAAAATCGGGCATCTGGATCAATGGCGGGTTCTTTGTTTTCAAGCGGGAGATTTTCAACTACATCCGCGAAGGCGACGAGCTAGTGGACAAGCCATTCCAGCGTTTGATCGCGGAAAACCAATTGCAGACCTATCGTCACGACGGCTTCTGGGCCTGCATGGATACGTTTAAGGAAAAGCAGCAGTTTGACGACCTTTACGCACGCGGCCACATGCCATGGGCGGTCTGGCAGGATTAGCTAACATGCTTACCTTCCAGCCAGCACCTGCGCCGAAGCAAATCCTATTGTTAGGAGCGCATTCCGACGACATCGAAATCGGCTGCGGCGGCACGGTTTTGCGATTGGTGGAGAAGTTCCCGGACGCACTTTTCATTTGGGTTGTATTCTGTTCAAATGAGCAACGTGCCCAGGAAGCTCATGCTAGTGCTGAAGCTTTTTTAGGAAGCGATGTTCTGCGAGACATCCGCATTTTCCAATTCCGCGATGGCTTCCTTCCGTGGCTTGGAATGGAAGTGAAAGAGGCCTTTGAGAAAATCAAAAGCGACACGTCGCCGGATTACATTTTCACCCATTCGCGCGAGGACCGGCATCAGGATCATCGCGCCATTTGCGATCTAACCTGGAATACCTGGCGCGATCACACGATCTTTGAATACGAGATTCCGAAATATGACGGCGACCTCGGACACCCGAACACTTTCGTGGCGCTGAATCCATTGCAAGTCGAACGTAAAATTGACTCTTTGATGGAGCATTTTGGCTCGCAACGGAGCAAGCGGTGGTTCACGCCTGAGACCTTTCGCGCCTTGATGCGTCTGCGCGGCATCGAGGCTGGCACAGAAATGGCAGAAGCCTTTTACACGCGGAAACTTGTAATCGGCTAGAGTTTCAACCGGTTCTCCATCAGGCCACATGTCGGCCGACAAAGTGGTTACCGCGCATGGATTCGAACCATGAATAAAGCCTCCAAAGGGCTCTGTGTTACCGTTACACCACGCGGCAGTAGACCCACGAACTTACGATTTCAAGTTCTAGAATCAAAGGAAAAAAACGAGGCGTTTTTGATTGGCGAAACGTTCAGCAAAGTCCTTTGGCAAAAAAGCGGCGGAGACCAAAAACTCAGGAAGCGCCAGCTAGAAATTCTCAGCGGAGTTGCAGCGGATTCACGTGGAATTGACGTGCGCCGCGTTTTACCGTCCACTCCTCCACGCCATGCCTGCCCATCTCGTTGCCGAAAATCTCCGCCGCTCGTTTAAGATCGGGTCGCGGAAGATCGACGTCTTGCGCGGGATCTCGCTCGACATCGAAAAGGGCGAATCCGTTTTCCTCGTCGGCGCATCGGGTGCGGGAAAAACGACGTTGCTCTACACACTAGCTGGCCTGGAACGCCCCGAAGCGGGCACGGTTTCGCTCGACGGCACGCCGCTTTACAAAGGCAGTGAATCCGCTCTAGCCCAAATCAGAAACCAGCGGATGGGCTTCGTTTTCCAAAGCTACTTTCTCCTGCCGGAATTGACCGCCCTCGAAAACGTCCTCGTCCCGGCGATGATCCTCGGCACGGCGCGCCAGCACGCGGCTCAGGAACGCGCCATTTCTCTGCTCGAAACCGTCGGTCTGGCTGATCGCCACGCTCATTTGCCGACCGAGCTGTCCGGCGGTGAACAGCAGCGCGTAGCCATTGCCCGAGCGTTGATCAACGATCCGGGCATCCTTTTTGCAGACGAACCGACCGGCAACCTCGACTCCTCGACTGGCGGCGGGATCATGGATTTACTGCTTGCCCTCGTCCGCGAACGAGCGAAAACATTAGTCGTCGTCACCCACGACGCGCGGCTCGCCGCTCTTGGCGACCGGCGTTTGGAAGTCGTCGATGGCTTGTTGCAGGCGTAAAATTTTCAGTCCAGTTTCAGTCCTATCTCACCCATGAAAATCTATCTCGACGGCCAGTTTCTCGATCAGGAAAACGCCAAAATCTCCGTGTTTGACCACGGCCTGCTTTACGGCGACGGCGTTTTCGAGGGCATCCGCTTTTACAATGGCCGCGTCTTCCGCCTCGAAGAACACATCGACCGCCTCTTCGACTCCGCCCGCGCGATCATGCTCAACATCCCCGAGAGCCGCGAAGAAATCATCGAGCACACCCTGGAAACCATCCGCCAAAACCAGCTTCGCGATGGCTACATCCGGCTCGTGATCACCCGCGGCGTCGGTAGTTTGGGCCTCAGCCCGAGTCTTTGCCCGAAGGCCACGGTTTTCATTATCGCCGCCGCCATTTCCCTGTATCCGGCTGAGGCGTATGAGAAAGGATTGATCGTCGTGACGACTTCGACGCGTCGCATCGGTCCGGCCGCATTGCCGCCGACGATCAAATCGCTGAACTACCTGAACAACATTCTCGCCAAGATCGAGGCCAACAACGCCGGCGCTGGCGAAGGCCTCATGCTCAACGAACAGGGCTACGTCGCCGAGTGCACCGGGGATAATATCTTCGCGATCAAGGACGGAAAAATCACCACCCCAGCGGCCAGCGCCGGTGCGCTTTGTGGAATCACGCGTCAGGCTGCGATCGACATTTGTGGCGAATTCGACATCCCGATTTCGGAGCCGCAAATGACGCGATACGACTTGTACACCGCTGACGAAATTTTTCTCACCGGCACGGCAGCAGAAGTCATTCCCGTGATCAAGCTCGACGCGCGCACCATCGGAGGCGGCACGCCGGGCCCGATCACGAAACGGCTCATCGCCCGTTTCCGCGAGCTGGCCCATTCGACTGGAACTCCGATCTATCCTTAACCCGTCGCGCAGACTTCGCTGGAACTCGGATCAGTTTTCTAGCTGACAAAAACCCCCGCTGAACTTCACGTCCAGCGGGTTTTCTTTTGCAATTTATGAGCGCCGATTAGCGGCCGTCGCGATGCATCATGCGGTGCATCCGACCTGAATCGTCATCGTGACGAAAGTGATGCTCGTTGGCTTCATCATTGTCGCGATACTCCGTGCGGGCGTGGCAACTCATGTCATGCCTCACGGTGCAGCACGAGCCGTCTCCATACATGAGACCGCCGCGATGGATGGCATTCAGGCGGTCGTTGTCGTTAATGGTCTTGTCCGCATGCAGCGGCAGAGCCAGCAGGATAAAGCCCAGAAGGGCGAGGGGAGTTTTCATGGGGGTTAGATGGAATCGAGGGGTTTAATTCGATCTTCAATAGAGATACGTTTTTAGAACGCGGCTCGTTTGTAGGATTTCAGGCGAGTTGCAACGGATTCGCGAAAACAAAAAAGCCGTCGACTTTGATGCCGACGGCTTTTTGAAGAGTCACCCCTCAGGATGACGCGGGATATTTTCTAATCATCGTCGACAACGACGCGATTGACCACGTAATCGCTGCCTTCAGTGGCATAGGTCACGTGGACCGGGATGCCGACGCGGATGCGGGTCTTCACGTCGTCAGCCGAGATGGTTTTACCACTCTTGGTGACGTAGGTAACGGTCTTGCCGTATTTGTAGGTGCGTGGACCGGAAGTCTCCTTCAAGACGATGGAAGTGCCGGGCTCAAACGAGGTGATCGTGCCCATACCTTCGGTGGTCGTGGTGGTGGATGAACTGACGGTGCCACCGGCGCCGGTGGTCGTGGTGGAGTTAGTCTCCGTGGAGGAGACTTGAGCGATGGCTGCGCTGCCGAGGATGGCGGTGGCGCAGGCGATTTTCAGTAGGGATGATTTCATGGGATTTAGTTTTGTTAGTTTGGCTCCATAGGATTGGGAGCGTTCTAAAAAAGGATACGCAAACCAGCGAAGCCCCGGTCGTCTCTTTGTCGAAATCCGCAGCAGCGGGTGTTAATTTTTCAGCGCAGTTCGAACCGATTCTGGGAAATGGCCGGTGCGTGTTTCCCAATCGGTGAGCGCTGAGGCGAGTTGCATTTCGGTCTCCAGCGAGGTGAGCGCGAGGTTCAAATGCTGGCGGCGGCTTTCGTAAATCGTGACGAATGTGCCGGTTCCAGACGCGACGCTTTGCTCGATGCGCTCGGTGTTTTGACGTGCCTGGGTCTGCGCGGTGCCGTTGAGTTGGCGAAGGATTTCGGTGAGGCCGAGAGCACGGGTTTGCGCTTCGCGGATCTCGGTGGCGATGGCGAGTCGGCGGGAAGTGATTTGAGTTTGAGCGCGCTCACCGGCGGCGCGGAGTTCGGCGAGACGACCCTGGTTGCGGTTCCAAAGCGGGAGCGGCACGCCAAATTTCAGCCCGACCATGTTGTCATACATCCCGTCGTCGCGCTCCCGCGTGGCAGCGAGACCGACGCTGAGGTCCTCCCATTTTTCGACACGGGCGAGGCGTTGTTCGGCGGCGGATTTGTTCGCTTGGAGCAGAGTCAATTGCAAGTCCGGTCTGTTTATTTCTACGGAGAAAGATTTTGGTAAAACTGGCAGCGAACCCGTGATCGTGAGCGGCGTTCCTGGCTCCAATCCGAGCGCACCACGCAACGCATCGAGCGCGCTTTCGCGGGCGAGGATCTGGGCCTGGCGTTGCAGTGCGAGCGTGGTTTTTTCCAATTGGACGACACCGATTTCAGTCGTGTCGCCGGTGCCGGCGGAAGCGAGCGCGGTCGTCTGCTCGAGGATGCGGTCCAACAGTGCGATCTGACTCCCATGAACTGCGATCCGGCGATCGAGCAAGAGAATGGAGCGCCCTTGGGTAAGCACATTGCCGGCGAGAAGACGCTGCTGATTGCGAAATTCCTCGACGGCCATCGCCACATCGACTCGGGCCACGGCGCGCGCTTTGGCTAGACGACCCGCGAGGGGAAATTTCTGCATAAGCGAGATTTCCACGCGACGATTTCCGCTTTGCGTGTGGGTCTCTGATTCGCCGAGTGCCTCAAATTCCGGATTGCTCCAGAGCCCGGCTTGTATGAGTCGTCCCTCGGCTTCGGCGATGGCGAAATGGGCGGCAGCCAATTCGGGATTGTGCTGCAACGCATAGACCGCCGCCGATTCCGGCGTGTCGCTGGCTGCTTGCGCGGAAATCGCCGCGATGAGGAAAAGCAAAATTTTCATGCGAGTTTCAGTTCATTCTTGCGCAGCCAAAGAAAGATCGCCGGCGTCACGATTAGAATGTGGAGCAGGCTGGAAACCATTCCACCGATGACGGGCGCGGCGAGCGGTTTCATCACTTCCGAGCCCGTCCGCGCGCTCCACATGATCGGCAGCAGACTGGCGACGATGGTGGCGACCGTCATCACTTTGGGTCGCAGCCGCAGCCGCGCGCCTTCTTTCACCGCATCGACCAGATCGCCATAACTGAAGGCGGCTCCGAGTTTTTTCATGCGAGTTGCAACCGATTCTTCGAGATAAACGACCATCACGACGCCGGTCTGGATCGCCGTCCCGAAAAGTGCGATGTAGCCGACCCACACGGCGACGCTGAAATTGTAGCCGAGCGCGTATTGCAAAAACACGCCGCCGCTCAGCGCAAACGGCACTGCCAGAATGACGTGCGCCGCTTCTTTCGCGTTGTGATAAACGAGGTAGAGCAGCAGGAAAATAATGAGGAGCACGGCGGGAACGATCACGCGCAAAGTCTTCCCGGCGCGAATCTGGTTTTCAAATTCGCCGCTGTATTCGACGGTCATTCCCTTCGCTAGATGCGGGATGATTTCCTGATCAATGCGCGATTTTACCTCGCTGACGAAGCTGCCTAAGTCGCGTCCGGTGACGTTGGCTTGAACGAAAACTCGGAGCCGTCCATTCTCGCTGGCGATCTCGCTCGGACCTTCCACGCGCCGGATTTCTGCGACCTGTCCGAGCGGAATCACCTGTCCGCTGGGCGAAGTGACGAGCACGTCGCGCAGCCGGGTGAGGTCTTCGCGTTCGTCACGTTCCAACCTAACTTGAATGGGAATTCGCGCCCGGCCATCGATCGCGGTGGAAACTGTTTTCCCGCCGAGTCCGGCTTCGATGGTTTCCAGAACGTCCTTCGTTCGCAAACCGAAACGCGCCATCGCGGTGCGGTTGACTTCGATTTCAATGAACGGTTTGCCTTGCGTTCGGCTCGGCGAAACGCCGGTCGCGCCCTGGATTTGTTCGACGATGCGCTGCACTTCGTAGGCTTTCGCCTGCAACGCGTCGAGGTTGTCGCCGAGAATTTTCACCCCGACTTGCGCACGAATCCCGGTGGAAATCATCAGCACGCGATTCTCGATTGGTTGGAGAAAACCGGGCACCGCGCCGGGCACCAAACGCAGCTTGGCGGAGAGTTCGTCGATCAGTTTTTGCTTGGTCATTCCGGCGCGCCATTCCGATTCGGGTTTGAGCATAATCGTCGTCTCAATCATCTCCGTGGGAGCCGGATCGGTGGCGGTTTCGGCGCGTCCGAGTTTGCCTGCGACGGAGAAAACTTCCGGCGTTTCCTTGATCACGCGATCCTGCCAATTCATCGCGCGCTTCACTTCGGAAAGCGACGTGGCTGGGACAAACGTCGGCATGAAGAGCAGACTGCCCTCGTTCAGCGGCGGCATAAATTCCTGTCCGATGCCAGCAGTTAGTCGATCTAACAACGGAATGCCGGTGAGGTGCCTGTGAATTTTTTCCGGCAATCCAAATGCTAACAAACACGCGGCAGCTAACAAAACAGCCGCAATAGCTAGAACCGTTTTGATTCGAGTTAAAGCGAAATCGAGGCACGGTGCGTAGAGCCGCAGGAGAAATTTCATGACGATATTTCGATCCTCAGAATGAAACGGCCCGCGCACTAACAACGTGCAAAGCACCGGGACAATCGTGACTGCGAGCAGAGTCGAGCCAGCCATCGCAAACGTCTTGGTAAACGCCAGCGGATGAAACATTTTTCCTTCCTGACCCGTGAGCGCGAAGACGGGCACAAAGGCTAAAATGATAATCGCCATTGCGAAAAAAATCGGACGTCCGACTTGCGTCGCGGCTTCTAACACGACGCGCGAAGTTTCCATCGGAGTTAGAGCGGAACCTTTCTCCGATTCGGCGCGTTCGGCGTGGCGCAAGACGTTTTCCGTGAGGACAATCGCCGCATCGACGAGCACTCCAATCGCAATCGCGATGCCGGAAAGCGACATGATGTTTGACGTGATCCCGAGCTGTTTCATGAGGATGAACGAGATCAAAATCGAGAGCGGCAACGGGATCGTGACGATCAAAATGCTGCGGAAGTGAAACAGGAAAATGATGTGCGCCAACGTGACCAAAATGATCTCCTCGGTGAGCGCATGTTTCAGCGTGTCGATGGTGCGATCGATCAATTCGCTGCGGTCGTAAAAGGAATGAATCGTGACGCCCGGCGGCAGGCTTGGCGAGATCGCGGCGATCTTTTCTTTGACCAGCCGGATGACTTCGTGCGCGTTTTCGCCGGTGCGCATGACGACCGTTCCGCCGACGACTTCGCGGCCGTTCACATCGAGAGTTCCGCGTCGAAAATCGCCGCCGAGATCGATACGTGCGACGTCTTTTAGATAGACGGGCGTGCCTTCTTTCGCGACGAGCACAGTGTTCTCCAAGTCCGCTGTGTTTTTAATCAGGCCAACGCCGCGCACGATAAATTCCATCCCATTTTCCTCGATGGTTTTGCCGCCGACGTTGAGGTTGCTCTGCCCGACGGCATCCATAACCATGGCCAGAGAAACGCCGACTTTTCGCATTTTTTGCGAGTCCACTTCGATCTGATATTGGCGAACGAAACCGCCGACGCTGCCGACTTCGGCGACGCCCGCAACGGAGTTCAATTGATACCGCACGAACCAATCCTGGAGCGACCGCAGCTCGCCTAAGTCGTAGCCGTTTGGTGCGAGTTTCGGATCGACATCGAGGTAATATTGGTAGATCCAGCCGAGGCCGGTGGCGTCGGGTCCAAGTCGCGCCTGGACGCCTTCGGGGAGAATATTTCCGAGGTAATTTAGACGTTCGAGAACTCGGGAACGCGCGAAGTAATTGTCGATTTTATCGTCGAAAATCACCGTGATCAGCGAGAAGCCAAACATCGAGTTGGCCCGCACGGTTTTCACTCCGGCGAGCCCCTGCAAATTTACGGAAAGCGGATACGTCACCTGATCCTCGACTTCCGTCGGACTGCGCCCGGTCCAATCGGCAAAGACGATGACCTGGTTTTCACTCAAGTCCGGAATCGCATCGACCGGCGTGTTGTAGATCGCGAAAATGCCGAAGCCGACCAGAAACAACGCCCCGCAAGTGACGAGAAATCGGTTCCCCAGCGCCCAGCGAATGATGGCCCCGATCATGGCACTTCCTCTCCGCATTCGACCATCGCTTTGCCGAGATAAGGGTTGCGTATGTCCGGCGAAAGCTGCACCCAGCGCGCGTCTTTTGGCAGGCCGGGGGCCGCTTGGGCACTCATCGGGCAGCTAAAAATTTTCAGGTCGGGAAGGGTGGCGCGACTCTTTTGCACCAGAGTGGCAACACCTTCGCTGAAGGGTTGAAATTTCAGTCGAGTTCCAGCCAAATCATCCGCCGCGACGGGAGCATTCGTGGGAAATCCTGCGGGCGCTGCGGGCAATTTTTTCAATGCGGTGCGATAGCGTTCCAAGTCGTCGTCGGCCAATGCGTCGCCCAAAGCCGCAACGCCAGCGAGATAGGTATGCAAGTCGTCCGACGGCGCATCATCGGCGAGGTGGTTGAGTTGGGCTTGACCGTCGATCAACATGTTTCCGCTCACCACGACGCGCTCGCCCTCGTTAAGACCTTCGCGAACTTCCCAGACATCGTCGCCGGCCAGCCCGAGGGATACGGCGCGCTGCTCGTATTTTTGGGGGGATTTTGCGACATAGACGCGTGGCTGTTTTCCGGGCCAAAGCACCGCGCTGCGAGGAACCGCCAACACTTCGGGCAACTCGGAATGCACGCTGACTTCCGCGTAAGTCAGATGCAAAAGTTCGTGGTTGAGATGCTTGCCGTCGGCACTTTCCGGGTTGGGGATTTCGACGCGGACCATCGCGCTGCGGGTGGTCATGTCGAGTGTGGGATTGATGAACGTGATCGGTGCGCTGAATTTTTTTCCGGGCAACGAAGGGAGCGTGACCTCGACTTGCTGACCGACTTTCAACAGCGGCAAATCCTGTTCATAGGCCTGAAACTGCAGCCACATCGTGGAGAAATCGGCGATCTCCATCAGCTTCTCGCCGGTCTGAACATATTGGCCTTCGTAGGCGGCGCGCTTCACAATCGTGCCGCTGATGGGCGCGAGAATTTCAAAGAACAAATCGTTCCCTGAGCGATCCGGAATTTTTTCGATCTGCTCGGCGGTGAGTCCCATTTGTTGCAAACGGGTCGCGCCGACGTTGGCGATTTGGGTGTTTTTTTGCTTTCGACTGAGAGCGTATTCACGCGCAGCGGCGAGCAGTTGCGGACTGTAAAACGACGCCAGCGGCTGACCGGCTGTGACCTCGGCACCTTCAAAGTTGATAAATAATTTTTCAATACGGCCGCCGGTGTAAGCGCTCAAAATTCGGTGGCGCGAATCGTTGTCCTCGATGGTGCCGGCGAAACGCAGCGTGCGTGTTAGCTTTTCGCGTTTCACTGGTGCCGTTCGGATGCTGCTCGCCTGCGGCGCGCCCTCGGGCAGCATCACCAGATTCGTCTGGGACTCCGATGAGTTTTTTGTCTGGCTCTGGGAAACGAGCACCAGATTCATTCCGCAAATGGGACATTTCCCGGGATGATCGGAGCGGACTTGCGGATGCATCGGGCATTGATAAACCTCCGCGATTTTTTTGATGGAGTCGGGCTTTTTAGAGCATCCCGGCTGGAGTCCGGATGCGAGTAAGAGTGCGATGAGAGCGAGCTTTTTCATGAGATGAAGCTGAGTGGATGAATGACGTGATTTTGCCTGGAAAAAAAGGCTGCGCAGAGGCAGGCGCAGTGCGGAAAAAAATGCGAACGAACTCCAACTCCCGTGAGAAACGGGATGGCCGTTCGTTAGCTGAAACGCGGCGGAGCGAACGCCGGATGGCAGCGTTTCGCATCGAGAACGGTGGTGCAGAGCGTCGGCGGATCGGCCACACGAATGGCCGAGAGGCATTCACCTCCCGCTGGCAACGGGAAAAAACTGAGCGGAGTCAGATTCGATTCAGCGACCGCCACCAGCAGCGGCGTCGCCAGGGTAAAAGCGACTGACTCGGTGGTCTGCAACGTCTTGCAGCAGACGGTGGAATCTTTTTCCGAAGGAGCTTTTTTCGCGCAGCAACCCTCCGCATGAACGGCCGCTTTGGCCAGCGCGGCAAGGGCGCAATGATTGGAAACGACAAACCACGAAACGAGGCAAAGCAGGACCACGAATGCTTTCGCCAGTGGTGCCGATGGGTTCCTCATAACAAGGGGTAGAGTCGTGGCTGCGGAAAAATGTTCAAATTCTTTCTTGACGATGGACGGCAGTCTCGCCCTCTCACGCTTACGCCAGCCAGAAGCCGAGACCGCAGAGGACGATCGCCGCTCCGGCGAGACGCACCAGCCGTTCGTGACCCTGGCGCGTGACCGCCGCCGCCAGTGCAATCCCGCTCCCATGGAGAAAAGCCGTCGCCACCAGAAAACCCAATCCGTAGGTGAGACCCGATGCATCTTGCGGCATCTCCGCCCCGTGGGCGTGACCATGGAACAGCGCAAACGTCCCGACTACCAACACACTCGCTGCAAGAGGCAACCGGATCGCCGCCGCCACCAAGACGCCGAGCACCAGCACGGAAAGCAGGACGCCCTCCTCCGCAAACGGCAGCACCATTCCCCTCATCCCAAGTGCACCGCCCAGCGCCATCACGCTCACAAAAGTCAGCGGCAGCAGCCAGAGCATTTTGGCGTTTTCATTCCCCTTTGCCTTCGCTTGTTGCACCGCCCAGAGACCCACGGCGAGCATCGCGCAAATGTGATCCAGCCCGAGGAGCGGATGCGCCAGCCCATTGATAAAGCCGTGGGTATGAATACCCGTCCCCGTGTGCGCCTCGGCCAGGGAGGGGAGAAGAAACGTGGCCAGAGCGAGCAGGGACCAGGAAATGCGGCGTGATGAAAGATGCATGGCGCTCCTCTTAGTCAGCTTTGATTTTTCATTCAACCGCGAACTCACTCGTCCCGCCATTTTTTGCATCGAGGTCAGAACTCGTAAGACACTCCGCCGAAGAGGCCCCGGCGCGGGCCGTATTGCGGAGCGCCCACTCCGATGCCCGAGCCATCGCGCAGTTGATAGCTTTCATCGAAGAGATTCACGACTTCGACGCGCAGACGAATCGCCTTTCGATCCCGCAGGACGAAGCGGTGCTCGACGCTGAGATTTACCGTAGCGTAATCGGGCAGGTTGTCGGTGTTGGCGAAACCATCGCGCAATCCGCTCCCGTAGAGTGCGTCGGCGGAGAATTGCGTTTCCCTCCATCGATAGCTCACTCCGGCGGAAGCACTCAGCCGTTGATCGTGATCCAGAAACACCGGGTTCGCTCGGATGTAGGCCAGCTCATCGGCTCCAAACTGGGATTCCCCCGAGGTGATTTTTCGCCCGACCGACCGGTTGGTGCCGAGGTTGAGGTAGGCGGAGAAGTGGTCCTTCTCATACGTCGCCGTGAGTTCCAGACCATAGATTTCTCCGACCTGATAGTTGAACGGCGAAAAAATAAGAGCCGATCCAAATTGCCCTTCATCGAGCTGGCTGTGAGAGTTTTTGTAATATCCATCCAGAGTCAACTGGAACTCCGGTGTCATTTTTTGGCTGATGCCCAGATCGAAATAATCCGCCCGCTCGGAACGAACCGACGAACTGCGCTGGATCTCCGCTGCGTTCGTCGTCCCCGCAAATTTCGCCAGGCTATTCCCCTGGACCAACTCCAGCGGCGGCGGCGTAAAGTAGCGGGCATAACCGGCGTGCAACGTCGTCCCCGGCGTCGCCTGCCAGGTGAGATTGATGCGCGGGCTGAGCTGGTTTTCGTGGGTGTAGGCATCCACCACATCGAAGCGACCGCCGAAGTTAATCGTCAATGGATCGAACGGATGCCATTCGTCCTGTAGATAGACGCCATAAAGTGCGCCCGTCTTGTGCCCGTTATCGGCGATCTGCCGGGGAGTATCGCTCAGGAGCGAGCCGTCGATATCGGTGGGGAAGACCGCCGTCCCGGTCTTAAAACGCGCGATCTCTGCCGTGTAAGCGAGCCCGCCGCGCAACGTATTGTTGTTACCGATCTGGTAGCTGGAATCGAATTGAACTCCGTTGGAAAAAATACTTCGATCCACCCGGCTGGCCACCCCATTGAATATCAGGTCGCCTTTCGCATCGGGGTTATAGAGCACGCCGCTGTATCGGCTAAATACCGAGGCCTGCCAGTTCCAGTCGCCCGCTGTTTTTTGATACGTCAGGATGCCGTAGTGGTTCTTCTCGTGCTGGTTTTCATCGAGCTGGGCCGAGTCGAAACGAGGCGTGCCCGCCAGGGGAAACGCCGCCTTCTGCCCGGGGTTGTTTGGAATCTGGAAATCCGCCGCCGACGTGCTCACCATCAGACTCAGGCGGCTGGTATCATCCAGCGTATAGGAAAGATAGCCGAAGCCTTTTTCCTGCTCCGTATCGTCATGGAGCGCCTTCGTGCTCGCCATGGGATTTTCGATACCCTCGCCACTTTGGAGCAGACTGCCCGTGAAGTAGTAACTCAGCTTCCCACTCGTTCCGCCGAGACTCAGCGATGTGCGCCGCGTCTCCTGGCTGCCGCCGTAAAGGGAAAACTCCCCGCCCGCCAGCTGCGCACCGCTCTTGGTCTGGATGTCGATAATGCCCGCCGTGCGATAGCCAAATTGCGCCGGAAGTGCCCCTGTAATTAGGGATAGACTCTCCACAAACCGCGTATCGAGTTCCTGCCCAAACCCGCTAATGCCCTCGGGGAGCAGCACGCCATTGATACGGTATTGGAGATTGGCATGTTCGCCCCGCACATGGAGCTGCCCGTAGGAATCCTGCGCCACACCGGGCAGCCGTAGGATCGTTTGGTTAAATGGCGCATCTTCGCCCTGCGATTGCGTCGACAGCCGGGTGCGATTCACTGTGTAAATGGTCGCGCCGAGACTTGGGTCGATGTCGTCGCGAGCAGCATCGAGTGCCGAGGTGACTTCCAACGGAGTCAGAGTCGTATCCGTTTGCGCGTCGGAATGGGACGGAGCCAGGGCGAGAGCCACGGCGAGAAATAGGGAATAAGAGAGTTTGGACATGGAAATAAAGAGTTTTTGAATGAATGGGCGAACCGCCACGACGACAGGCCGGGCTGGTTCTGGGACCAACGCTTGTGCAGAAGTAGATCGGCCATCCGCGCACGGAGACACCCGCGCTGCGAATACGATGGAAGTCCGCTCACAAACCAGGCGGACAACGACGATGCTTAGGCCACCCGGGGCGGAGCCCGGCCCAGGCGAGAGCCGCCGAGAGCAGGCGCCGCCGCATCTTCCACCGTGCGCAATACCCATTTCACCAACACCATCGGCGCAGGCGGCGGACACGCCACCGTAGCCACCGACCAATCCCACCCACCATGCGCGACCATCACCGCCGCACAATCGTGATCATCCGCGTCCGCATCGTGATGCACCCACCGGTGCAACGCCGGGCTCGCCGCCATCGCCCAAGCCGCGAAAAAATGGCAGAGCACCACGAGGGCAATCCCCTTTTTCCAAGCAGCTAACGGCGCGCGATTCCGAAACACGTCCCTGCGATAGAAGGAGAGCCGTGAGATTGCAAGCGTATCCTCATCCGGGTCTCATCGTTTGTAATAAACATTTGACGCCTTCCGGGCTCCCGATTATTTCCTGCCTCAGTTCTTTGTCTGCCAAATGGCCGGGGCGTGTGCTCTGGCCAACGGGGGAACCACTTCGTCGCGTAAGCGACTTGGGGCGAACGGTGCCTGCAAGCATCGAGAGGATTTAATGCCTCCAGTCCGACAGCTAACCTCGTAGGCGTCACATTAAAAGACATCGGAGAGTCCCCTCAGACTCCGGTCGTTTTTTTTCTAAAAACCACCCGCATGCCTCCGCAGAAGGTCTGCCCGCAGTCTGATTCCCATGATCTCTGGAAATTCCAAACGTCCTCGCAACCTGGACGCGAAACGCTCCGCCGCCATCCTTTACGGCGATTGGGGCACGAGTAAAGCCTACGTCGTCGGTCTGGCTTTTGCCGTGGCCGGTTACAGTTCCTTCTGGCTCATCGCCGCCATGTGCGTGCTGACCGCCCTCGTCGGGGTCAATTACATGACCATCTGCAAGCATTACCCGGACGGCGGCGGCGTCTATGCCAGCGTGCGGCATCGGTCCGAAGTCATCTCCATCGTCGGGGCGTTTCTTTTGATTGCCGATTACATCGTCACCGCTGCCATCAGCGGGCTTTCCGCCTTTCAATACCTCGGCGTCCCGCACCCGGAATGGTTTGCCGGCGCAGCCATTCTCGCCATTGGCGGAATCAACTACTTCGGGGCGAAACACAGCTCCGGTCTCGCCTTTCTCATCTCCATTCCGACGGCCATCGTGGTGGTGTTGCTGGGCGTCTTCTGCCTGCCGCATCTCGGCGAAGCCGTGCACCATCTGCAACCGCTCAGCGGCGGCGTTGTGAAAAACTGGAACGGCTTCGTCGGCATCGTTCTCGCCCTTTCCGGCGTCGAAGCCATCGCCAATGCCACCGGCTTGATGAAGCTCGACCCCGGCTCGACCGATGCCAGGCCGCGCGTCATCAAGACCGCCTACCCCGCCATCCTTTGGGTAATGGTCGAGGTCTGTCTCTTTACCGCGTTACTCGGGTTGGCCATGCACGCGCTGCCCAATCTCGTTGAGCACAAGGGAGACGTCGATGCCCTGGCGATGAACGGACTTCCAGAGAACTCTGGCGTGCGCGATTACATGCTGCGTTACATGGCGCAGGTTTTCGTCGGCGGATCGCTCGGCCCGGTCGTGGGCCACATCGCGGGCTGGGCCGTGAGCATCGTCTTCGGGTTTCTCCTCCTCTCCGCCGTCAATACCGCCTTGGTGGACATTATTTCCGTCACCTTCCTGATGAGTCGCGACGGGGAAATGCCCTCCGTCTTCGCCCGTCTCAACAAATTCGGCGTGCCCACGCTCGGCATTCTCTTCGCCGCCTCCGTGCCCGTCGTCCTCGTTCTCTGCGTCGGCGACATGTCGGGCCTGGCCGATCTCTACGCCGTCGGCGTCGTCGGAGCCATCGCCACGAATCTGGGCGCGAGTTCCACCGATAAAAAGCTCCCACTCGCGAAATGGGAGCGCGCCATGATGTTTTGCACGTTCCTCGTGATGCTCGCGATCGAGATTTCGCTCTTTATCGACAAACCAAACGCCCGCGCCTTCGCCGTCACCATCCTCGCCCTTGGCCTCATCCTGCGCGGGTTGGCCGGGGAACATGCCAAACGCAAAGCCACCCCCGCGCCCACAATGGCCCCAGTCGTCTCGCACCCGACTCATTTTTCCGTCGGCGACGCCCATGCTCGCGGCGAACCCATGCTCGCGGCGATCCGTGGCATCGGGCGCACGCTCGATTTCGCGATTGATGAAGCGAAAAAAACCGACCGCCCCCTCTATCTCCTCTTCATCCGCGAACAACCCGTCATCCTCCCCGAGGATCGCAAACTCAAATGGACCGACGACGCGGAAGCGCGGAAAATCTTCGCCTACGCCGCCGACCGAGCCGATGGGCACACCATTTTGCCCGCCTTTGCCGTGAGCGATTCCCCCGCCGACACCATCGTGGACTTCGCCGCCACGGTGGGTGCCTCCTACCTCATCATCGGTGCCCCGCAGCGCAACCTCATGCTCAATATTCTGCGCGGAAACATCGTCCGACAGATCGCCGACATCCTGCCCGACGAGATTCATTTGCTGGTCTATGCCTGAATCCTTCTCCCGACCCGAAATCCAGTTGGGTTTGAGCGAAATGGGCCTGGGCTGGTGGAAACCAACCCTCATCCTGGAGGAAAACGGTTTTTTCTCCTCGGGATCAACCCCGGATTGCCGGAAAAGAGGGTTGATTCACTTGGACGAACCTTCTTTTTCCAAAAAAGAATCTTCTTTTCTCAGAAATCCACCTTGGAAATCGGCAAAATAACCCCGGTCTGCCGTGGACAGAAATCGGTTTGCGGCGACTTGGGGATGATTTCAATCCAACTCGACTTATTTTTTTCCAGAAAAATCTTGATTCCGTTCAATAAACCCCGTTTTTTGGGCGGAGTTCAGTAAACCCCCAAAAAATAAACATCTATGATTGCCAAAGTTTCCCTCTCGTTCCTGACCACCGACACCGATGCCGAGTTGATTGTCGATAGTGGGCGCATCATTTCCAGCCTCACCGGCAATGCCAGCTACGCGACTCCCGCTCCCACTCTGGCGGTGATTGGCACCGCCCGCACGGAGTTCGTCAATGCCGTCAGCGATCTCAACAACGGCCCTGGCTCCACGATTACCCGCGACGAAAAACGCACCGTGTTGGTCGATCTGCTCCGGGAGCTGAGCCTCTACGTGCAGGCCGCCTGCCAGGGAGACATCGTCGTTCTTCTGACTTCGGGATTCAGCGCTCAAAAATCGCGGCAACCAGCGGGTCAACTGCCCGCACCGGAAAATCTGCGTCTGCGTCGCCCGGAATTGAGCGGCCAGCTCAAGGCCCGGTGCGCGGCGAACGCCAACGCAGGCAGCTACCAATGGCGTTACGCCACCAGCCTGGCTCCTGCGAGTTGGACCGAAGTGGCCCCGACCATGGCCGCGAATGTGACGTTGGAAAACCTCACTCCCGGCACCACCTATGTCGTGCAAGTGCGCGCCATCGGCAGCCAGGGCCCGAGCGATTGGAGCGATCCGGCGATGCTCATGGCGGTGTAGAGTGGACTGCGACTCGAATGAAAAAGCCCGCTGGAACTTTTCCCAGCGGGCTTTTTTTTCATGGGAGTAGCAGCGTTATTTCGCCTTCATCATTTTCAGACCATCCAGGGGGCTAGTTTCTCGCGGAGAAAGTGGCGGGCGCGGTGGAGTTTGCCTTCGACGGCTTTGACGGTGCAGCCGAGGATGGCGGCAATTTCTGAGTTAGGCAGTGCGTTGTAGTTTTGCAAAATGGCAGCTGTGCGCTGGTCGGGCGGCAATTCAGCGAAAGCTGAGGCGATGGCCGTGCTGAGTTCACTGGTGGCGGCGTTTTGGCGAGGGGTTGGAACTGAACTAGGTAGTCGGTCGCCCAAGGTGGAATCGAAAACAGATTCGAGTTCGAGCGATATGGCCGGGTGACGCGATTTCCAGCGGGTGTGGTTGCGGCAAAGGTTGGTGGCGATGGTGTAGAGCCAGGTGGAAAACGCCGCACGGCTGTCGTATTTCTGCCGATGCTGATAGACGCGGACGAAGGTTTCTTGCGCGAGATCGAGCGCGTCAGTCTCGTTTTGAGTAAATCGGTAAATGTGCCGGACAAGCGTTTGCTGCCAGCGGGTCATGAGCTCATTGAGGGCCAGGTCGTCACCTTCGCGGAGCCGTCGCATGTCGTCGGAGTCCAGCGATTCCGGGGAACTGCCATCATTCATGAACGCGATTGTCGGCGGTCAACGGATGCGGCAGACCCGGTTCCAGCACTTGCATTTTCATCAGGCCCACATAACGGGAAGCCTGATCGGGAGGCATGACAGCGGCGACTTCATAGATGTGCGCGAGCATGGATTGGCGGCACTCCATTTGCAGTCTGGCACTGGCTTGCAAAAGTGAGTCGAGTTCCATCGAAGTCTGGAGGTTTCGGCTGATGAATTGATCGAGCTGCGCCCGATTCTCGGAAATTTGCCGGCACATGACCGCGCAACGCGGTTCGTAGGCGGATTGAAGCTGTCCGATGCGCCGGGTTTGGTCAGGGGTCAGGTGGAATTCATTGGTGAGCCAGGCGAGACCGGGCTGACTCGACTGTGAAATCTGACGCACCGGTTTCATCATTCTGCCGAAGCAGAGAAAATACGTGGCAATGCCGACGCCAACCGCGAGCAAAAAAATGAGCAGGAAGCGCTTCATTGCCTGGAGGACAAATGTAAATATGGGTCAATGGTTTGAGCATATTCCCTGGCCAACTCTGTGCGGGTGCGCTGAGTCTCCGCTGCGGCAGAGAGGTTTCCAATACTGGCACCAACGGCCATCATCGCGAGCGTGGCCACCGTGGCGAATTGCCAGGTTGGAAGTTTTGGCGAGAACCAACCGATAACGATGGAACTCCAATGAGTTTCGCGTGCAGTTTCTCGCTGCTGAATACGCGACCAAACCTCAGCTTGGAATCGCGGGGGAATAGAAGGATCGGGTTTCCATTCGGACAGGGTTTGGTCGAGAGGATCTGGCGTGTGCATGGTGTTTGGTTAAAACAAACCGGGCTGGTGTTAATTCAGCCCGGTCGTGTTCGGTTGGGTGAAAGGCTACTTAGCTGCTCTTACGCTCGCAAGCCGTGCGGCAGGCCGAGGTCTTTGCAGTGTGTTTGCCACAAGCGACTCGGGTAAAGCCACCTTGTTTCGGAGTGGTAGTCACCGTCATAGTGCGGCAGTTGGGCTGCTCGTTGCTAACGGAGAGCGATGACTGCGGAACAAATGTGGGTGCCGGAGTATAGTCGTTATAGCCGGGGCGTGCTTGCAATCCGGCGGAGCTTAGGACGGTTGCGATGAGTGCGATGACGAGTGTGGGAGTTTTCATATGTTTACTGGGTTTGTTGTTTTGTTGATGCAGACTTTGTTTTCGGTCTGCATCTAGTAACACCCCGCCAATGGTCAAAACCCCCGAAGTTTTTTTCAGTTATTTTCCAAGCTAGCTCGGAGAGTGGACTCCACCTCAAAAGAAGAAGCCCGCTGGAACTTTTCCCAGCGGGCCTTTTGCATGGGAGTTGCAGCGTTATCCCCGCAGATTACACGGTCACTGGATTCAGTTTCCAGATGTCGCTGGCGTATTCGGCGATGGTGCGGTCGCTGCTGAATTTGCCCATCCGGGCGGTGTTTAAGATAGCCATGCGACTCCACTCGGTTTTGTTTTTGAAGGCGGTATCCACCTTTTTCTGGCAATCGCAGTAGGCCTGGAAGTCGGGCAGGCACATGAACGGATCGCTGTGGATGAGGTTGTCGCTGAGCAGGGTGAGCGCGCCCGGTTCGTCGGGGGTGAAGAAGTTGGAGCCGATCCAATCGACGACGGCTTTGAGTTCCGGGTCGGCGTCGTAGAAATCGTGCGGGCGATAGCCGCGTTTCCAGAGCGCGGCGACTTCCTCGGTGGTCATGCCGAAGAGAAAGAAATTTTCCGGACCGACTTCCTCGCGAATCTCGACGTTGGCACCGTCGAGGGTGCCGATGGTGAGGGCGCCGTTGAGCGAGAGTTTCATGTTTCCGGTGCCACTGGCTTCCTTGCCGGCGGTGGAGATTTGTTCGGAGAGGTCGGCTGCGGGGACGATGCGTTGGGCGAGCGAGACGCGGTAGTTTGGCAGGAAGACGACCTTCAGTTTGTCCTTGATCCGCTTGTCGGCGTTGATGTGCGCGCCGACGGCGTTAATGGCCTTGATGATGCACTTCGCGAGGTCGTAGCCGGGCGCGGCTTTCGCAGCGAATATGAAGACGCGCGGCACGATGTCGAGGTCGGGGTTTTGCAAGAGCCGCCGATAGAGCGCGAGGATGTGGAGCAGATTCAGGTGCTGGCGTTTGTATTCGTGGAGGCGCTTGATTTGCACGTCGAAGAGCGCGTCGGGATTAACGACCACGCCGCAGAGTTGATGGATAATCTCCGCTAAATCGATCTTGTTGGCGCGTTTCACGGCCATGAAATCTTTCTGGAACTGCGCGTCGTCGGCATACGGCTCGAGCTTGCGCAGGAGGTCCAGATTTCGCTCCCACCCGTGTCCGATTTTCGACGTGATCAGTTCGCTCAACCGCGGATTGCAGGCGAGCAACCACCGGCGCGGCGTGATGCCATTCGTCTTGTTGTTAAATTTCTTCGGGTAAAGCGCGTCGAATTCAGGAAACAAATCGCTTTTCAAAAGTTGCGTATGTAGCGCCGCGACGCCATTCACCGAGTAGCTGCCCACGACGGATAAATGCGCCATCCGCACCATCTGCGTGTGGCCTTCCTCGATGATCGAAAGGATGTGTTTCTTGTGGCTGTCGCCCGGCCATTTCTGATCGAGGTCGTGCATGAAGCGCTTGTTAATCTCGAAAATAATCTGCAAATGGCGCGGCAACACTTTCTCGAACAGCGGCACGCTCCACTTTTCCAACGCCTCGGGCAGCAAGGTGTGATTCGTGTAGGCAAACGTCCGCGTGACCAAGCCCCACGCCTTTTCCCACGGCATCTGGATGTCGTCGTGGAAAATGCGCATCAGCTCCACGATCGCCACCGCCGGGTGAGTGTCATTTAACTGGATTGAAACTTTTTCCGGGAACGCGTCCCAGCCATGGTTGTCCTTCACGTAGCGGCGGAAAATATCCTTCAACGAGCACGCCACGAAGAAATACTGCTGCGCGAGCCGGAGCTCCTTGCCGCTCTCGGTTTTGTCATTCGGATAGAGCACCTTGGAAATGGTCTCGCTGGCATTTTTGTCGCGCACCGCTTCGTCATAACTGCTCCGGTTAAACGCCTCGAAATCGAACTCGGACGACGCCCGCGATTCCCAGAGACGCAGATAATTCACCGTGTTCGTCCCGTAACCCGGGATCGGAATGTCATACGGGACGCCCATGAGTTTCTTCGTCGCCGTCCATTTCGGGGTGTAGTTCCCGAAATCATCGAAAACGTTTTCCACATGACCGTAGATTTCGATCTCAGTCGTGTGTTCCGGCCTCATGATCTCCCATGGCGTGCCAAATTGCAGCCAGGCGTCGGGCAGTTCCACCTGATGCCCGTTGCGGAATTCCTGCTTGAACAACCCATACTGATAGTGAATCCCGTAGCCGATCGCCGGTAGATCGAGCGTCGCCAGCGAATCCAGAAAACACGCCGCCAGCCGTCCGAGGCCGCCGTTGCCCAGCGCCATATCGTATTCCTCGTGGCGAAGCGTTTCCGTATCGAAGCCGAGTTCTTTCAAAGCCGCCTCGACTTCGTCGAAAATCCCCGCGCTGTAGAGGCTGTTCGAAAATAGACGACCCATCAAAAACTCCAGTGAAAAATAATACAGCCGCTTTGTGTTTACCGCGTGATGCTTCGCCTGCGTCGCGATCATCCGCTCAATGATCACCCGTTGCACCGCCTTCGACGTGGCGATCCACCAATCGCGCTTCGACGCCGTGCTGCTGTCGCGGGCGAGCGCGTATTTCAACATCCCCTGGATGAGCGCTTTGAGGCCCTCGGGAGAAGTGTCGATGTCGGATGTAAAAGTGGTTTGGTCAGCCATGCCGGAAGTGATTAGGGAAAACCGCGTCCGGCGATAAGGAAAAAATGCGATATCAGTTCCATACCTATCGAATTTCGAGGGAAACAGCCGCCCATTTGCCTGCAACTCCGCCTCAAAAACGTTGTCGGAAGTTCGGTTTGCCTCTCTGGCTGCGCTCTGGCACAGTTGCGGGATGAGCAATCGTGAAATGGTGATCGATCTTCTTTCGAGGCTCCCAGAAGATATGCCACTGGAGGAATTGGCGCGTGAGATCGAGTTACTCGCAGGGATTCAGACGGCACGGGAGCAAGCTCGTAGGCGCGAGGGAATTCCAGCAGAAGATGCCCGCCAGCTCGTGGACGCATGGGCTGGCCAGTAATTCTCACGCGCCAGTCGCAGGATGACTTGCGTGAGATTGTTAGTTTCATTGCCCGCGATAGCTCAGCGCACGCGCGGCGCTTCGGTAACGAACTGATCGACCAAGCTTTATCCATCGGCCAGTTTCCAGAGATGGGCCGGGTTGTTCTTGAACTGAACGATCCAGCGATCCGGGAGATCATTCACGGTAATTACCGGATTGTTTACGAGGTTCTGCGCGGGCCCAATGCGGTCTATGTGCTGCGCTTCTGGCATGCGGCTCGCGGAAAACCAGAAACTCCAAGCTGAGTCCGTTGGAACTCCGTTGACAAAAACTGACCGGAGTTGCACTCGATTCTGCGGACTTGGTTATTCTGCGGGGCGGTCGTCGGCGATGATTTTTTCGTAGAGAGCGAAAAAGGCGACCGGCGTGAGGCTGGCGAGAAGCTTGAGCAGGGTGCCGAAAAGGGCGGTCATTTGCCAGGTGTCGAAGGCGGGGTTGGTTTGCAACATGCCGATGCCGACGAGGCCCACGAGTTGCACGGGCAGGTAAATAAAGAGGCAGAGGCCGAGGATTTGCCAGGTGCGGTCGGCGGTGAGCGCAAAACTGCGACGCAACGCGGCGGCACCCCATTCGCCTTCCATCATCACGACGGTGATGCTGAGGCTGAGGCGCATGGCCAGAAACGCGGTCGGAATGAGGAGAACAAGGCGCATTTGCCACGTGCCAATGGGGAGGAAAAACAGGACGGACGCCATGACGATGACGCAGCCCATGAGGAAATTGGTCCAGACGAGTTGCAGCCAATTCGCGACGCTGGAGCCGAGGCATTCGATGAAGGACGGGCGGCGTCCCATGCGATCAACGAAGAGCGCGTGGAGCAGGCCGCCGGTGAGGACGCTGCCGAAAAGCAGCTCAATCAGCGCGCCGGTCTGCATGGCGGCGATGAAGTTTTTCTTCCCGTAGATTTCGTAGCCAACGTAGCTGGAGAGCAATTGGCAGGGCAGGCCGATGGCGAGAACGAGCCCGACGATGACGCCGAAATAGCGGGCGTAGAGTCTAAATGCAGCGCCGAGAAGGTCGTTCATGGCGGAACCATATCGCTCTAACTCCGATGAAAAAACGGCAGCTACGCGTTGGCGTTCGCCGTATTCAAGATCTGCCGCAGGACGAACGGCAGGATGCCGCCATGTCGGTAATAATCGACCTCGATCGGGGTATCGATCCGCAGTTTCACCGGCACTTCGGTTTTACGTCCGTCCTCGAACGTGATCCCGAGCGAGAGCATTTGCAGCGGAACGATCTGGTCGTTTAAGCCAATGACGTCGAACACTTCGGAGCCGGTCAGCCCGAGGCTTTGCGCGCTGGTTCCCTCGAGAAATTGCAGCGGCAGGACGCCCATGCCGACGAGGTTCGACCGGTGAATGCGCTCGTAACTTTGCGTGACGACGACTTTGACGCCGAGTAGTGCGGTGCCTTTTGCGGCCCAATCGCGGCTCGAGCCGGTGCCGTATTCCTGCCCGGCGATGACGATGAGCGGGGTGCCTTCGGCTTGGTATTTCATGCAGGCGTCGTAGATCGGGAGCTGCTCGCCGTCGGGGAAATGCTTGGTGACGCCGCCCTCGACGCCGGGGATCATGAGGTTTTTAATGCGGACGTTGGCGAAGGTGCCGCGAACCATCACGCGGTCGTTGCCGCGGCGACTTCCATAAGAGTTAAAGTCGATTGGGTCCACGCCACTTTCCACGAGGAAACGGCCCGCTGGAGTCGCCGCTTTGAAGGCGCCCGCAGGCGAAATGTGGTCGGTCGTCACGGAATCGCCGAAGATGCCCAGCGGTCGCGCGCCCTGGATTTCCTGAATCGTCCCTGGCTCCAATGAAAAATCGGTGAAGAACGGCGGTTCCTGCACGTAGGTGCTATTTTCGTCCCATTGATAGATTTGCCCGACCGACGACGGGATCTCGTTCCACTTGGGATTTTGCTCAGAGAAGCCGGTGTAAAGGCGTTGGAAAACCTCGGGCTTGAGCGCGCCCTGCATCGTTTCGCGGATTTCCTGCAACGACGGCCAGATGTCCTTTAAAAAGACCGGAGTTCCAGTCGTATCAGTGCCGAGTGGTTCAGTTGTAAGGTCAATATCAACGCGGCCGGCGATGGCGAAAGCGACCACGAGCGGCGGCGACATGAGGAAGTTCGCCTTGATGTTTTGATGGACGCGCGCCTCGAAATTGCGGTTGCCGGAGAGAACGCTGGCGGCGACGAGGTCGTTCTTCGTGACGGCTTCCTCAATCGCCGGATGGAGCGGGCCGGAGTTGCCGATGCAGGTGGTGCAGCCGTAGCCGACGACCTGGAAACCGAGTTGGTCGAGGTAAGGCTGGAGGCCGGATTTGTTGAGGTAATCGGTGACGACGCGTGAGCCGGGTGCGAGTGAACTCTTGACCGATGGATCGACGGTCAGGCCGCGTTCAACGGCTTTTTTCGCGAGCAATCCGGCACCCAGCATCACGCTCGGGTTGCTGGTGTTCGTGCAACTCGTGATCGCGGCAATCAGCACGCTGCCGTGGCCGATGGCGGTGTCTTTAACCGGCCGAAAGACCGGGATTAAATCTTCCGGTGCCGTCTGCGTCGGACGGTTGGAGGTCATTTCCAAAACGTGCCGCGGCATGCCTTCCTGGAGGTGTTCCTCAGGTTTGTTGGCGTCGGTCGAGAGCAAATCTGGCGTGCCGTTTTTGAGCGCAGTTCCATTCATATGGACGGAAATGCGCGCGGACGTGTCGGCGTCGGGTTTGCCGTAGCCGCCGTCGAGCGACGACTTGTGGAGAAGCTTGGTGAAGGCTTTGCCGAGGTCGGGCAGATTGATGTGATCCTGTGGACGTTTCGGACCGGCGACGCCGGGAACGACGGTGGCGAGATCGAGTTCGACATCGACGCTGTATTCGATGTCGCCTTTTTTCGGCATGCCGAAGAGTCCCTGAGCCTTGAAATAATTCTCAAACG